>DATENH010000113.1:0-43131 GCA_035275145.1 Steroidobacteraceae bacterium
ATCCAGGTGATCGCGTTCACGCGCTGCGCGAACTCGACTGGCTGAACGTGCTGCATCCAGAAGATCGCGGCGAGGTGCACGCCGTGCGAAACGGCGAAGGCCACGCCCAGGTAACGCCGGTTCTGCCGCTGCCAGCGCGTCCATGCGTTCGGCCAGAGCTGAAATAGTGCGGCGGCCGTGAACGCTGCCAGAAAAAGAGTCACGGAGGTGCGTGCCGTCAGGCGAACCGCCCGGGCGGCCGCCTCGCCCGGGTCGGGCGTGATCGCAATCGCCGCCAGCACGGACGCAAGAATTGCGACAGCGGCGACACCGACGAACGGCCAGCCGTTCAACAAGCCCTTTGGTCTGTGTTGCTGCATGTCGGTCCTCCCCCTGCGTTTCCGATCATAGCAGCGTGACCTGTACCGTCGCGATGCGCCGCTGGCCGGCAGCTGCTTGCATTTGACCGATCATCTCTGGGCGCTCTGCAACTTGCCGCCTAGATTCGTGTGAAGGAGAAACGGAACCGGATTTTGCATCGAGCCCCTCGGGCTCGCACCGGAACCGAGGGAGGCGCAATGGGCAAGATGAAAGGCAGAGGCAGATCGATCCACTTCGCCTGGGCGGCAGTCCTGGCGCTGGCGGCGAGCGTCGCCAACGCCCAGTCGGCCGCAGACGAGTCCGTGGTCGAAGCGGTGTGGAAGCCGCAGCGGGTGAACTTCGTGTACCGCGGGTACAGCACGTTCTACTCGTGCCGGAGCCTGCAGCAGAAGCTGCAGAAGATCCTGAGGACCGTGGGTGCACGCGACCGCATCGAGCTGCGCACCTACTCCTGCGATGACGAGCTTCCGATCGCGCGCTTCCAGATCGCGCTCATCTCGCCGGTCGAGGCCACGCAGCAGAATGTGGAGCAGCTGACGTCTTACGATGCGCGTGACGAATTGGTGGCGCGCGTGCGTGGCGAGCAACTGGCGAGCGCCGAGGACCTGCCGCGGTTTCCTGCGATGTGGAAGACGATCTCATTCGCACGCAACCGCGAGATGAGGCTCGAGCCGGGCGACTGCGAGCTGGTGCAGCAGCTCCGCCGGCACATTCTGCCGCGGATGGCGGTGCAGATCGTGAACGATCAGCTGCGCTGCTCGCAGTTCGGCAACATCGCCAAGCCGCAGCTCACGGTGTCGGCACTGGTGCCGGTCGAGCCGAAGGTGTCGGACTGAGTCAACCCGACAATCGCTTCTTCACCACTCTGATGTGGTAGTCGAGCCAGCCGCGCTCGTTGCTGTTCTTCGACTTCTCTCGCAGTCCTTCCAGCGCCTTGAGCCGGGCGTCGAGCGCTGGACGGAACTGCGGATCGCTCGCAAGCGCGACCTCCGTCAGATGCAAAGCTTCGACCAGGCGCCCTGCCTCGACGTACTGCGACGCCAGCTTGACGATCGGCTCAGGCCCGCCGGCCAGTTTCGCGAGATCGGGAAACACAGCCGAAGCCGGCACGTCGTACATCGTTGCGGGTCGCAGGTCGAACCAGCCGGCATAACCTTCATAGATGCCGCGGATCGACCAGATCAGATTGCCGTAGCCTTCGCCCACGACGAGCTCCGGCGGCAGCTTGATCTCGTGCATCAACGTGAACACGTCTTTGCCGTCGTTCATGCCGCGCACCACGGCGTCGTGCACGTAGGCGATGGCATCGCGATACTGCGTGAGCCTGCGCGTAATCTCAGCGTTGCCGCGCACCGGCTCGCCGTGGCTCGGCAGGAGCAGCTCCGGCTTCAGCGCCAGCACTTTGTCGAGTGAGGCGATGTAATCGAGCGCCCAGCGCGGCTTCGTACCACGCAACGTGTAAATGTTCGGAAAGGATTCGTAGTAGTTGTCGCCGACGAACGCGGCTTTGTACCTGGGAATCCACACCGTGAGGTGATCGGGTGTTTCGCCCGGCGTGCTCATCAGCTCGAACTTGGTGTCGCCGAGCGTGAACTCGTAGCGATCGTCGAATTGCACTGTCGCTTCGATCTTCGCGCCGTAATTGCCAGCCCACGGACCGGTTGGCGGCCGTTGGAAATTGAACTGCGCCGCGTTGCGCTCGGCGAAGAATCCGGCGAGCCGCGTCTGGTAGTTGACGAACTCGTAGTGCTCCTTCTGCACGATCACCTGCGTGTCCGCGGCCTTCCACAGCGGCACACCGCCAGCGTGATCGCCGTGGGCATGCGTGAGCACGATGTACTTGATCGGCCCGGCGTTCTCGCGCTGGAGCAATTCCTTGGCGCGCGGCGCACGCACCACCGACGACGTGTCGATGACCACGTTGCCGGCGGAGGTCGTGACGAGGAACGTGTTACCGAACCCGTACGCGAGATAGATCGCGTCGTTGACGCGCACCGCCTGCTGCTGGCTCGCGCCAGTGCGTAACGGATTGTCGACGCCGATCTGGACCTGAGCCGCTGCGCTGGCAGCAACTGCCAGCGCAGCAAATGCGACGAGGCGCACGCGCCTCACTTCGGCTTACGCAGACGGACGACGAACTGGTCGGTCTTGCCACGCAGCGTCGGATCGAATACCACCTTGGTGTGATCGTCCGCCGGATGCGCGAGCATGTCGCTCTCGGCTTCGACTACGAATCCCGCAGCCTTCGCATCTTCGAGCAGGAAGTGCTTCGGAATGCGATGCAGCTGCGCGTTGTTCGCACCGTCGTTGCCGACGTGATCGGTCACGCCGAAGACGCCGCCCGGCTTCAACATCGTGTAGACGGCCTTCAGCATGCCGACCCCGAGCTCCGGATTCATGTTGCGGACGTCGTGATAGTTCATCGCGGTGATCGCAACATCGACGCTGCCCGGTGGGATCTGCGAGGCGGCCGGCAGATCGCCGTCGACGCGCACGACGTTCGGCAGTCGGTTGTTCGCGAGGCGCTCGGTGATCGCTTTCGCGTACATGCCGTCGCGCAGCTGCAGAGCAACCGGTGGATTCTGCGCATAGACCTTGCCCTTAGGACCGACTGCCGCCGACAGCACTTCGGTGATGTAACCGCCGAGCGCGATGATGTCGACGGTGGTCATGCCGGGCTTCACGCCGAAGAACTGCACGAGCTCGGCGGGCTTGCGATCCGAGTCGCGCGCCTTGTCCTCGGCCGGTCGATTGCCGCTGGCCAGCGCTGTTGCGAGATCGGCGCCGCCTGCGCTGGCTTTCGATCCCGACGACGGCGAGCCGGACTTCATCGACCCGCACGCAGCGAGCGTTGCGGCAAGCAATACCGTGCCCGACACCTTCATCCAATTGAACGAGTTCGTTTTCATTGCTGATCCCCTATTCGACTGCTGCCTTCTTCGATTCGATGCGACCGAGCCGCGAGTAATAGCCGCTCGCCTGCAAGGTGATGATAGCGGGCTCATCGCTCAGGTTGCGCCAGTACCAGCCGTGCTGGCCGGTGAACGGCGCAATGAACGACCCATGCGATTCGCTCGCGCGCTGCTGGATTTCGTAACTGCGGTAGTAGCCCGCGGGCCATTTGCCTTCGGTCGGCTCGCCGTGAAACTCGAAGTACACCGGTCCGCCCTGCACGCGCCACGAATACAGCATCGGCTCGCCGATCGCGAGCGTCGCCTTGTATTCGAGCTCCTCGCGGCCGTTCACGTCGATGGTGATGTTGCCGCTGTAATACTTGCGGGGATGCGCGTGCATCACTTCGGTGATCGGCTTGCTCGCTTTGCTCGTGCCGAGCGCGTCGAGCCCGATGAGCCGGCCGATGCCGAGCGGATCGATCGCATACTCCGCCGGCAGCACGAACGCGACCAGGATGCCCGCGGCGACGAGTGCAGCCACCAGCGTGCTGATGAGCAGCCTGCGACGCGGTGTCTGCGGTTGTGCGCTCATTGGCCGACTACGTATCCGGTGAGCTGCAGACCCGTGAGCACGAAACCAGCAGTGAGTATCGCGACGTTCGCGCCGTAGGCATGTCGCGCGAAGCTCGCCGTGCGTCGCCAGTAGTTCATCACGAGCAGGATTGCGCTCAAGGCAAGCAGTTGACCGATCTCGACGCCGACGTTGAAGGCGAGCATGTTCGGCACCAGCCCGTCGCGCGACAGATTCAGCTCCTGCAGCTTCGTGGCGAGACCGAAGCCATGGAAGAAGCCGAACACCAGCACGGCGAGCTTGGCGTTCGGCTGCCAGCCGAACAGCGTGCGGAACGCGTCCATGTTGTCGAGCGCCTTGTAGACGACCGACAGCCCGATGATGGCATCGATGAGAAATGGATTGACGTGCAGGCCGGTGAGCACGCCGAGCAGCAGCGTCGAACTGTGCCCCACGGCGAACAGCGTGACGTACAGCGCGACTTCCTTGAGTCGATACAGGAAGAAGATCACGCCGGCCAGGAACAGCAGATGGTCGTAGCCGGTGACCATGTGCTTCGCGCCCAGATAGATGAAGGGCACGATCTGCGCCCCGGCGCTGTTGCGCACGAAGTCCTGGTCGCCCTCGGCAACCGTATGCGCGAGCACCGTGCCCGCCAGCAGCAACAGCGGCAGTGCGAGCAGTCCGATGTTCGGCCGGGCGCGCATGGGGAGCGGCATCATAGCCATTTCGACTTATCTCGACATTAGCAACAGGGCCGCGCCCAGCGCGATGACCGCAATGCCTGCACCGCGAGCGGCCGTCACCCGTTCCTTGAGGATGAAGATGGCGATCAGCGTCGCGAAGACGATCGAAGTCTCGCGCAAGGCCGCCAGACGGGGCGTATCGCCGAGCCGATAGGCCCACAAGGCGAGGCCGTAGGTCACGATCGACATCGCGCCGGCGAACAGGCCCGCACGCCATTCCGAGCGGGCTGCCAGCATGAAGCGTGGGCCGCGCCAGAGCGCGAAGGCCAGGCCGATCACGCCGCCGAGCATCAGGAAAATCCAGGCGATATAGCTCTGGGCCGACGGCGCGGCGCGCACGCCCTGCGCATCGATCACCGTGTATGCCGCAATCGTGACGCCGGTGGCCGTCGCCCAGCCGAGCGCGGACCGGGTCACGCTGCGCCCGGAGCCGATCATCAGGACGCCACTCGATACCAGTCCGATGCCGCAGGCGATCCAGGCATTGATCGGCTCGTTGAATAGCGCGACCGCGCCTGCCGCTGCGAGTGCCGGAGCCGCGCCGCGTGCGATCGGGTACGCGACGCTCATGTCCGCGTGCTCGAACGACTTGATCAGGCAGATGAGATAGACCAGGTGCACGCCCGCGGAGGCGGCGAGCCAGCCCCAGGCGCCCTGCGGGAACGGCAGGAAGAGCGCAGCCGGAAACATCAGCAGCGCGCTGAAGCCGTCGATCAGCGCGCGGCTCGACATCTTGTCCTTGCCGGACTTGAGAACCGCGTTCACGATCGCGTGCGCCGCGCCGGAGCCGACGATCATCGCCGAGGCGAGCTGGGTAGAATTCGTCACTTTGGCATCGACGGCTGCATGGACAACATCACGCATACTCTCATCGGCGCGCTGCTGGGGGAAACCATCGCGCGCATCACGCGGAGCGATCCGCGCGGGCTGCCCGATGAGGTCCGCCGCAACCTGCTGGTGACGACCTCGGCCATCGGCAGCAACCTCCCCGACGTCGATGTGCTCTATTCGTTCATCGGCGGCAAGATCAATTACCTGCTGCAGCATCGCGGCCACTCGCACACGGTCATCGTTGCGCTGCTGCTGGCAGTTGCCACATTCGCAATCGCGCGCTGGGTTCTCGCCCGGCGCGGCCACTCACCTTCGTCGACGGACCTGATCTGGCTCGCAGGCGTGCTGGCGCTCACCCCGCTGCTGCACATCGGAATGGATTTCACCAACAACTACGGTGTGCATCCGTTCTGGCCGCTGTCCAATCGCTGGTTCTATGGGGATGCAGTGTTCATCGCCGAACCGCTGTTGTGGGCAGCGTGCGCGCCGCTCGCGTTCACGTTTCGCTCGAAGACCGCTCGACTCATAGTCGTCGCGATGCTGGCGCTTGGCAGTGGTGTCGCACTGTTCACCGGCCTCGTGCCATTGCTTCCCGCCATCGCGTTGATCGCCATCATTGCGGCGATGCTGCTGCTCGGGCTGCGCGCGAGGCCACAGGTTGCTTTGGTTGGTGGGATAGCACTGTGGCTGGCCGTCACCGCGACATTCGCCGTCAGCTCCCAACTCGCTGGGCGCAGAGTCGACGCGCTCGCGGCGACTCTGTTTCCCGGCGCTCGCCTGGTCGACCACGTGCTGACTCCAATGCCCGCGAATCCGCTGTGCTGGGAGGTGATGCTCGTGCAGACGCAGGACAAAGACGTGGTTGCGAGACGCACGATGCTTGCACTCGCGCCTGCGCTGATTCCCGCCGACGGTTGTTTGAGTCGCAGCCTGAATATTCCCAGCACTGCTCCGCTGCAGAGCGTGCCGCTCGCAGACAACGCGGAGCTGCATTGGTATGGCGAAATTGCAACGAAAGTGCATGAGCTGAAGACACGCGTTGCCACGGATTGCGAAGCTGCCGCCGCGATGCGCTTCATACGCGTGCCTTGGCTCGCTGCGGTTGGAACGGCGACGGTTCTCGGCGATCTGCGCTACGACCGCGAGAAGAGCCTGGGGTTTACCGAAGTGCCGCTCCATGATCCACCGGGGCCGTGCCCCCGCTTCGTTCCGGACTGGCGTCCACCGCGAGCCGAGTTGCTGCAATAATCCCGCTCCAGGGCGCTGGCCCGCCCACGTAGAAAAATGGAGCATCCAATGCGACTCACAAAATCGAGACTCGTCCTCGTGCCGCTCGGCTGTTTGCTTGCGTTCGCGTTCGTTATCACCGCGCACGCGGAGACGCGCGAACAGCTCACTCAACAAGTGCGCGATGCCGAGAATGCTTTCGCTGCAACGATGGCAGCGCGCGACCACAAAGCATTCGCGACGTTCATCGCCGACGATGCAATCTTCTTCGGCGGCGACACGCCGGCGCGCGGCAAGGCCGCGGTGGTGGAGAGCTGGAAAGGTCTGTACGAGAAGCCCAACGCGCCGTTCTCGTGGCGCTCCGAAACCGTCGAGGTGCTCGAGTCCGGCAAGCTCGCGCACAGCAGCGGCCCGGTGCTGAACGCGAAGGGCGAGCGCGTCGCGACGTTCAATTCGATCTGGCGGCGCGAGCGCGACGGCAGTTGGAAGGTCGTGTTCGACAAGGGTTGCGAAGCTTGCCGGTGCGCCGAAGCCGCGAAGTAGTCATGACCTGTCGCAGGCTTGAAGGCACACAGCGGGCGCGCTACTCTGCGCGCCCCTTCACTCATCACCGGAGAGGTCACAGAGAACTATGATTGCCTGCACCCCGACCTCCGCCGGGAGCGTTCGCTAACTCGAGAGTTTGCGCGTCGACCCCGGCGCCTCGACCGACCGGTCCGTTGCGGATCGCGTCGGCCCTGCGGTTTTGCTTTTGGGGTTCACGCAAATGCACAGCGGATTCTCGCTCGACCGGCTCGGCTGGTCGGCCTTCTATTCCCAACAACTCTCATTGGAAGACTTGAGCGCGGGCTATCCCGCGCGGGTCAGCAATGTTCAGCGCAGCTCGATTACGGCGATCTGCGAGCTGGGCACACTCGACGTCGTCGTGCCGCCGCGACTCGCGTCGGCCGATGCTGCGATCGCAGTCGGTGACTGGCTGCTGATCGAGCACGAAGCGCCGCGCGTGCTCCGCGTCCTCGAGCGCCGCTCGCTGATCGCGCGGATGGCGGCGGGGCTCGAGCAGCGCACGCAGGCGATTGCCGCGAATCTCGACACGCTGTTCGTCGTTACGTCCTGCAACGACGACTTCAACCTGTCTCGCCTGGAGCGCTACTTCACCGTTGCGAAACACGCGCAGGTCGAAGCTGTCATCGTGCTGACGAAAGCGGATTTATGCGCTGACTCGGAGATCTTCGTCGCGCAGGCTCGCTCGATCGCGCGCGACCTCGCCGTGCTGGCGCTCAACGCAACGGCACAGCAGGAAGCTGACGCACTGGCGCCGTGGCTCGCACGCGGACAGACGGTCGCATTCGTCGGCTCGTCGGGCGTCGGCAAGTCGACACTGGTGAATGCGTTGATCGCCCGCGAAGTCCAGGCGACGAGCGGGATTCGCGCAGACGACGCGAAGGGTCGCCACACGACGACGTCGCGCCAAATGTTCGCACTGCCCTGCGGTGCGTGGGTGATCGACACGCCAGGGATGCGCGAGCTCAAGCTCGGCTCGATGACAGACGCGGTCAGTGCAGTCTTCGACGATATCGAGACCCTCGCGCGCGAATGTCGCTTCCGCGATTGCCGGCATCACGACGATGCGGGCTGCGCTCTGCAGGCGGCGGTCGCGTCAGGGCGTCTCGATGCGCGACGGCTGGAGAGCTACCGCAAACTCGTGCGCGAAACCGAGCGAGCGTCGCAGTCAGTGCGCGAGCGACGAGCGATCGAGCGGCGCTGGGGCCGCATGCATCGCGTTACTTCGCGGCGGCACGGTCCGGGTACTTCTTGAGAATGGTGTGGACCGCCGCGTCGGCCTCTTCGTCGCTGATCTGTTGCGCCTGGATACCGACTTCGACGGAGCCGCTCCAGATCTGCGCGTTCTTCGCGACGTCGACGACGTCGATCGTGAACGTGCCGACCTGCTGTTTGTGGCTGCCGATCGGCAGGCTGACGCCGATGCCGCCGCGGGCTCCGCCCGAGCCGCCGCCCACGCCGACACCGACGCTCGGCTTCGGCTTGGGTCGATCCTGGCTCGACAGCACGTAGGCGACGCGGCAGTCGGGCTTGTCGGGCGAAAGCGTATAGCCCTTGTTCTCTAGCTCTTTGAGCGCGGCGGCACGCACGCGTTGATCCGTAAGAGAAGCGGCGTCGGACGATCCGGCATGCCAATCGAACGTGTGACACTGCGAAAGATCGGTGTCGGCCGCCTTGTCGACGCGCACAGCGGAGTTTTCCGTGGCGCAGCCGGCCAGCGCCAGTAACGCAGCACCAGCGAACGGAAACAGGATGCCATTGGTCATGGTGATCACTCCTTCGCGCTGCGCGGCATGTACTCGTAGTGCCAGGGCTCGTTCGGCGATTGCAGCGGTCCGACGAAGCGCGTGTCGCGCATGACCGCAGCAAGCCGCTTCGCCCAGCCCCGCCCTTCCCATACCGAACGTACCTTCGCAACGTCGGTCGGCGCAATGATCCGCTCGTTTCGCGTGATCTGAAAGTCGATCGCGCGCGAGCGCCCGTGCAACGACAAGCCCGGAGCGGCCAGCGGCGCCGCTGCTGGTACTGGCCGCCACTCGCGCAGGAAATCTGCGAAGCGCAGTGTGGCTTTTGCGTCAGGGTGTCCGGGATAAGTACTTCGGGCGAGCTCTTGCTCAGCGGCTGCGTGCAGCCGCCTGGCTATGACGCCGACCGACTTGTTCGAGTTCCAACGCTGTACCTGCAAATCCAGGCTGCGCGCAGTCGTGTTGGCGTACAACGAGTAGCCGGGATTCGCCGCTTGGAAGCGCGCACGCACGTGAGCGATCTCGGCCAGCAGATCGGCATACTCCTGGCTGGCCTCGTAGGTGCGGATCTCCTCGGCTGACCAGCTCCAGCGCGACTGCAGCTGCGAGCCAACGCGCAGATAGGCGCGGGCCGCGAGCAGTTGGCGCGGTCTGCCGTCGATGCGCTGCAGAGCGTCTCGGCTGACAGCAGGCAGGTCGTGCGTGACGGCGAGCAGGTACTCGTCCACCGAGGCGGACGAGACTGCCGGCATCGCCAGCGACACGATCAGAAAGAATGCGCGAAGAAATCTCAGACTGTGGCCTGACTCGCGGGCGGCGCTTCCTTCTCGATGACGATCGAGCCCTTCAGCACCAGCGCGGCGATTGCGCCGATCGCGGCGAGCTGCGGCGCGACCAGCGTGCCGACCACGCCGATCGTCAGCGGAATATCGATGAGCACGCGGCCATCCTCGTTCTTGATGACGACGCGGCGGATGTTGCCCTCGCGAATGATCTCCTTGATCTTCGCCAGCAGCGTGTCGCCGCTGAACTGGAACTCTTCGGAACGGGAAGTGGACTCGCTCATGACTGACTCCTAACCGATCAACTCTTTCAACTTTGCATGCCCGGTGCGCGACATCGGCAATTTGGTGCCGTCGCCGAGGATTGCAAGCCAACTGTCCTTGCCATACAGATCGATGCGCGCCAGCCGCTCGACGTTCAGAATGAACGAGCGGTGGATGCGCACGAAGCGCGTCGCATCCAGCTGGCTTTCCAGATCGGCCATCGTCTGCTGCTTGCGCAGCCGCTTGCCGCCGCACGAGAACTCCAGATAGTCGTCCTGCGCTTCGATGAAATCGATGCGCTCCAGCGGCAACACGTGCACGCGGCCTTCGTGACGGATGAGAATGCGTTCGAGCGCGCGGCCCGGTGGCCGCGCCGACACGGCGAGATCGTGCGCTGACGGCGCCGGCGTCTTGTTGCGCAGACGCTCCGCTGCACGTTCGACGGCAGCGGCCAGTCGCGGCGGCTCCACGGGCTTCAACAGATAATCGACAGCGTGTACTTCGAACGCGCGCAGCGCGAACTCGTCGTAAGCCGTCGTGAAGATCACCGAGGGCGCACGCTCGCCGAGCAACTCGAGGACCTCGAAGCCCGACAGCTTCGGCATCTGGATATCGAGGAACACCAGCTCCGGATTCACCTCTTCGGCCAGCTTGACCGCCTCGAAGCCGTTCGCGGCCTCACCGACGATCTCGACGCCCGGGATCTTCGCCAGATGCTCGCGCAGGATGGAGCGGGCCAGTGTTTCGTCATCGACAATCAGCACACGCACGTTGACTTCCCCTCATGCAGTAGCGCGCAGCGCAGCGGCAGTGGCACCGGTGTAAGGCAGCAGAATCGACACCCGGAACTTCTCGTCGGTCGCATTCACGTCGACGCTCGCGCGATGGCCGCACAGAGTTTCCACCCGGGAGCGCACGTTCGCCAAGCCTACGCCGGTGCCGCGCGACGGCGGCCGGTCCGGATCGCACGGATTCTCCACGACCAGCTCGACAAAACCCTCGCGACGACGCGCCGTAACGCACACTTCGCCGCCCTCGAGCAGATGCGCGACGCCATGATGAACCGCATTCTCCACCAGCGGCTGCAGAAACAGCGGCGGTACCGCGACATCGCGCACGTCAGCGGCAATGTCGAACGTGGAACGCAGCCGCTCACCGAAACGCACGCGCTCGATCGCCAGGAAAGTCTGCGCGAGCCCGACTTCCTCGGCCAGCGGAATCGACTGCTCGCGCCCGAGCGTGAGGCTCTTGCGAAAAAACTGCGCCATCAGAAAGCACATCTGGCGCGCCGCGGCCGTGTCGTTGCCGATCAGCGCCGCAACCGAGTTCAGGCTGTTGAAGAGGAAATGCGGGTCGAGTTGCGCGCGCAGCGATTTCAACTCTGCCTCGCGCGCCAGCACCTGCAGCTCGAGCGCGCGCCGCTCGGCGTTGCGCGACCGCTCGAACGCGCCTGCGAGGTAGTGGCCGAGCACGGCGAGCGAGATGCCGATCGCGCCGGCAAAGATCATCAGGCCCAGAATGCCGGCGGCTTCATCGGCGATGTCGACATCATCGGGCAGCAGGTATTGCGCCCACATGTAGCCGATCACCAGCCAGACGATCAGCGAGGCGAGACCTGCGCCGACCCAGCTCACGACCATGCGCACGATCGGCGTCTCGCCGGGCGGCATCGATTGCACCAGGTACCAGAACGACAGCGACTGCATGCCGAGCAGCATCGCCATCGGCACGGCGAAGTAGACCGACCAGAGCGGCGGCGCGCGGCCGCCGAAGATGAACACGACCGTGAGCAGCAGGCCGAATACGATCCAGACCGCGAGGTACAGGAACAGTCGGCTGCGGCGTTTGAGAATCGGGTGCATGACGGGCGGCGACTAGTTCTTCACCTCGATACCGCCCATCACGACCATGCCCTGCACGACCAGGGTCTTGGTCGGCACGACGCTGGTCGGACGCCGCTTGTCGACGAAGCCGCCGAGGAGCGTCGTGACCTTGCTCGTCACCGTCCAGTCGGGCGGCACGTAGATCTCGATGCCGCCCCAGAACGCGAAAACTTCCACCGTGGCGCTGTCAGCCTCCATGCGCGTGTCGGCGAGATCGAGCTTGATGCCGCCCATTACCGCGGTGAGATCGGCGCCGCGGAACGGCCGCGACACGGGCCGCAGCTCGCAGCCCGACATCAGCGCGAACGATCGCACGAATTCCACGTGATCGTCGGCGGTCGAGATCGGCTTCGACTTCGGCGGACCGTTGACTGCGCGCCACACCAGCGTGCCGCCGACGAACAGCAGCAGGCCGGGCAGCAGCAGGTTCCAAAGGCTGACGTGAATCCAGCCGATGCGGTCGAGGAATATCCAGGTGCCCACGGTGATCAGCACCCAGCCCCACGAGCGGCTGCGACGGTGATCCGGGCTACGGACCATGGTCACGCCGACCGCAACCAGCGCCAGCGGCCACAGGCTGCGCAGTACGTAGCGAGCATCGAACCAGCCGAGGTTGTCAGCCAGCAGGATCGCGCCGATGCAGACGATGACGATGCCCACCACGAGCCGCGCCGAAATCAGCGCGTGATGATCGTGGCCGGGGCGTGATTCGACGGGACGGTCGCGCCCGCCTTGCTGGGGCTCGTGATCGAAATCCATACTGCTCACCCGCCGGGGGCGCCCGGCGTGTGACCCCGGTGCTCACGACCGTGATCGCGGACCAGGAAGCTCAGTCCCGAAGCGATGACGAAAATCGGCCAGGCGGTGCCCCAGCCGAGGCCGAACAGGTTGAACACGCCGATCAGGCAATACAGGCCGGTCGCCAGTAGCCAGATGCCGCCGGAACGATCCATGTGCCGGGTCGGCAGCACCAGCCCCCACAGACCGAGCGCGATCAGCGGCACCGGAAAGAAGCGCCACCAGCCGGTCGGCACCTCGTAACCGAGATTGATCGCCAGCATCACGCCGCCGAGCGCCAGCAGGAACAGCCCCAGCACCAGGCGCGAGCGGCCTGCGTGTCGGTGCGGCTTCAGATCTTCCATCAAAACACTCCCGCCAGACGGGCGGATGTCAAGAGCATGCGCCGACCTTACGAACGCCGCTATACCTGTGCCAGCGGCCACCGGTGAATGGCAGATTCGTACCGGTGAACCCCAGGCAGCCGTCACACCGTTAGACTTATTCCTATGATCCACGAACCGAAGGCTCGCTCGATCCGTCCGGCGCTGCTGGTGGCCTTGCTCGCGCTGACCGCATGCGCCAGCCAGCAGCCGCAGCGCGGGACTGCCACACCCACTGGATCGACACAGGTGCCATCAGGCAACCCCGACGAGTTGGCGGGCGATGCCCTGCAAGCGCTGGCGGAGGGCAACGGCCAGCGTGCATTGGCAGCGATTGCACGCGCCAATGTGCTTGCACCGAAGCGTGCCGACCTTGCATGGCTGCACGCGCGCATCTGCATGCTGTCGCCGGGCTGCGCGCCGGAACCAGTCGAGACGCGCTTGCGCCAACTGGCTCCGGAGAACGGCGTAGTGTGGCTCGGACCGCTCGCACGCGCGCAAACGCGCAATGACAGGCGAGTCGAAGATCAGATTCTCGAAGCAATGAGCCACGCGCAGCGCTTCGATCTGTACTGGACCGGCCTCTTGTGGCGAATCGCCGAGGCTCGCTATGCACATGCGCCTGCGGCCGGCACCCCGGGCGCTCAGCCGCATCCGCTGACGAATGCGCTGGACCAAACGACCGAGGCACTCTCGGACGCTGTCGTGCCGGCATTCAAACCGCTGAATACTTCATGCGGGCTGGACCGCACACAGGATCCTGCCACGCGCGCGCGATGCGAGCGCATCGCGCAGGCCATGCAGCAGAGCGATACCACGCTGGTCGAGGGCATCGGCATCGGCATCGCGCAGCGGCTCGCGACGCCCGCCTCGCCCGATTCACTGGTGCTCGAAGAGCGCGGCGCGACGTTGAGTTATCGCAGCCAGGCCGCCGGCGCTGTCGTGCGCTCGCAGGTCGAGCGCGACAAATTCTCGACGCAGATGATCGAGCTCATGAAGAAACTGCCGCGCGAACAGGACGTCTCGGTCGCGATCCTGCGCTGGGCCGGCGAGCCGCTGCTGCCGCAGCAGTGACTTACGCCGCCTGGCGCTCGGGCTGCCCGCCCAACGCCTGGCCGAGATCCGCGAGCAGCTGATTGATCTCGCCCGCCATCAGCATGAAATCGATCTCGAACTGCTCCTGGGCCGCGAGCGCCTGATCGGGCTGCGACAGTTCCGGTTGCGACTCCTTGTCGATCGCCAGGAACTCGACGCGCTTGATCTGCAGCTTCTCGGTGAGCACGAACGAGATCCGATCGTTCCAGGTCAGCCCCAGACGCGTCGGGTACATCCCTGCCGTGAGATGCTGACGGATCTCGCGACCTTCGAGCGGATAGCGCGTGTAGCGAATCGTTGCCTTGCTCTGGTCTGCAGCCTGCAGCTCGAGGTCCTGATCGATCGTGAAGCGCAGCGGCGCGTCGCCCAGCGCCAGCCACGCGCTCATTGCAGCCGACGGCGAGCGCTCAGTTTCGATCAACTGAACCGCGAGGCTGTCCAGCGTGTCGCGCAGTGTCTCGATCAGCTCCTCTGCTCGTGGAGCACCCGCAGCATCGACGACCAACCAGCCGTGCGCGGGATCGATCCATGCGCGCGTGACGCGCCGGCGAGTGAGCGCACGCGCGCGCAACTCCTCGAGCACGCGCTCCTTCAGCTCGCGCATTTGCCGTCTGCCTACAGGGAAACCCTGCTGCTCCTCGATCACCTTGGCGCGATCGGCGGCAACCTGTCGCACGATGGACGAAGGCAGCAGCTTCTGCTCGACCCCGAGCGCGATCAGATGCTGGCCGTGCGTGGTGTGCACGAAACGCTCGGCCGCGCTCGCGTGCACCCAGCCGCGACTTTGCATGTCGAAGCTGCCGCAGGGCTGCAGCGCGCGCAGCGCGAGTTTCTCTTCCAGCTCAGCAGGAGCAACCGACCAGCCGGCCGGCAGGCGATAGACGACCAGGTTCTTGAACCACATCGGGAGCGCGCAAAAAGCGCGAAGTATACGGACTGCGCGCGCCTCGACCAGTCCTTGCATTCGCCGCGAAAATCAGAACGGAATCGCCGAACTCGTGGGTGCGGAAACCGCCCTTGTGGAGCGCACGATCCGCGCGGCGCAGCGTCGACTCGTCGGCGAATGCGCGCAACAGATCGTAGTGACTCGTCCCCGGCTCGTGCGTACCGGACAGAATTGCGTCGACAACGCGCAGCCGTGTGTGCGCGCCAATCCGCTGATCTGCAATGCCGTCGCCGGCGATGACAGCACCGAAGCGCGCCGCCGAATGCTCGAGTGCGCGTACGACGGTCGTGCCGATCGCCACAACGCGACGGTTCTCGCGAGACGCGCGTTGAATCGCTTCCGCAGTCGTCGACGGAATGCGATAGGGCTCGTCGAACGGCAGCAGGCGATCGAGCTCGGGATCGCCAGTCGAGGAAATGCCGGCCGCGTGCGTGATCGTCGCGAACTCGATTGCCTTCGATGCAAATCCTGACAGGAGCTGCCAATCGAGCGCGAAGCCAGCGGACGGAGGTTCGTAAGCGACCGGCTGTGCGGCGATCGGCGTCCACACGTCCCACAGCTCGAGCTGCTGCGACATGTGTGCGTACTGGATCGGCCGGCCGTACTGAGCCAAGCCCGCCCACACTTCCACCACCGAATTGTCGAAGCGCAACGCAATCAGGCGCGGATGCCCCAGCAACCGCTCGACGACCGCAGTCAACGATCCGAGCTGGATTTTATGACCCGGCTCGAGCGGTGGCGGCAACGCGCGATCCTCCGTGCGCGTGCGGTGATCTCCCGATCCAAACACAACTGCATGGAAACGCAGCACGTCGTCGGACGCGAGCGACGCGCGTGCCGCGAGTCGCACTTCGATTTCCGCGCCCGTCTGCAAGTGCACGCCACGCAGGCTCGCGGGCAAGGTTGCCGCGTCATTCGCGACAACGACATCGCCAGGCTCGAGCAGATCGAGCAGAGAACTGCGCGGCACGCTGCGGATGCGGCCTTTTGCATCCACCCGCAGGAGCTTCGATTCGGCCGAGCGTTGCACCGGTTTGTCGGCAGCGATCACGACGCACGCCTTATTGCCGCCGACTCCACAGCCGGCAACAAATCCGCAATCGCGTCGGCAATCTCGACCGCCGCCGCTTCAGGTCGCTTGAGCGTTGCGCGATCTGCGTCGGGCACGGCCAATGCATGCATCGGTGTATCCATGTCGCCTGGATCGAGCGCGAGCAGCTTCACACCTTGCGACGCCATCTCTTCGTTCCAGATGCGCGTCATGTGAGCAAGCGCAGCCTTACTTGATCCGTACGCGCCCCATCCGGCGTACGCGTTGACGGCAGCATCGCTGGAGATGTTCAGCACTACACTGCCACGTCCCTCGCGAGCCGATGCGGCCAGAGAACCGAGCAACGCCTTCGTCAGTCGAAACGGTCCGAGTACGTTGGTCACGAGTGCGCGCTCGAAGTCTTCGCACTGCGTATCGCCGAGCAGCGCAAGCGGCGTCGGGCCGAGATCGGACGCGTTGTTGACCAGCACGTCCAGGCCGCCGAGTGCGCCTGTCGCCTGCAACGCGATGCGATGAATATCGTGCTTCTGCGCGACGTCGCCGACGATCCCGAGAGCGCCGTGCTCGCGTGCCACTGCCGCAACCCGCTCCGCCGTTCGCGCGACGAATGCGACGCTCGCGCCGCGCGCAGTCAGATCACGCACGAGTGCGAGCCCGAGGCCGGCTGTTCCGCCGGTGATCAATACCCGCGGTGTTTGCATGTCGGTTTGCATGTATGGTCTCCTGTATGCGAAACCGATCATAGAGACGGTCGCCCGCAAACCAACCGCCATGTCCACTGCAATGGCGGAATGTCGCTACCCCGGACACCCGCAGCCGTATGGATCCACCCGAGCTCGTCGCCGCCCATCTCGCGCGCAACCTCGTCGCGTTCCGGCACGTGCGCAATCTCACGCAGGGTGCATTGGCAAAGGCTGCCGGCGTGCCGCGCTCGACGATCGCGAATCTCGAATCGAGCAGCGGCAACCCGTCGCTGACCGTGCTCGTCAAAGTCGCGAGCGCGCTAGCGGTGCCGCTCGATGAGCTGTTGGCTTCGCCCCGCGCCAAAGTGCGCAAGTGGACGCGCGACGAGCTCGCGAGTCAGAGCGCCGGTCGCGGCGTCACCTTGCGAACGTTGATTCCGGAGCGCGTCCCGGATGAGCTGCTCAACGTGATGGAGTTCGCGCCGGGCGCGTCGATGCGCGGCTCGCCGCATCTGCCCGGCACGCGCGAGTTCTTCACCTGCCTGGGCGGCGAAGTCACGATCTTCGTTGCGGGTGATCGCTTCGATCTCGCAGTGGGCGACGTGCTGGCGTTCCCAGGCAACGTCCCCCACTCGTACAAGAACCCCGACAGCAGTCGCGCCGCGCACGGCGTGTCCGCCGTCATCCTCGCCAAGACTGGAATTTGAGACACCAAGGAGCCTCGTCATGATCGGCTACGTCACGCTCGGCACCAACGACATCAAGCGCTCCGCCGCGTTCTACGACAAGTTGCTCGCAGAGATCGGCGGCAAGCGCATCATGGACTTCGAGACGTTCATCGTCTGGGGCAACAGCCCGACGCAGGCGGGCCTGTCGGTCACGAAGCCGTTCGACGGCAAGCCGGCAACCGTCGGCAACGGCGTGATGGTCGCGCTCGCGGTGAAAGAGCCGGCGCAGGTCGACAAGGTTTACAAGAAGGCGCTCGAGCTCGGCGCAAGAGACGAAGGCGCCGCCGGCCCGCGCGGCAGCGGCTTCTACGCCGGCTACTTCCGCGACCCGGACGGGAACAAGCTCAACGTGTTCTGCACGACTTAGACTTTCAGCACCAGCTTGCCGAAGTTCTCGCCCTTGAACAGCTTCAGCAGCGTCTCCGGAAACGTCTCGAGGCCCGCGACGACATCTTCGCGGGTCTTGAGCTTGCCCGCCGCGAGCCAGCCCGCCATCTCGCGCATCGCTTCGGGATAGCGGCTCGCGTAGTCGAACACGAGCATGCCCGTCATGCTCGCGCGGTTCACCAGCAGCGACATGTAATTCGCCGGCCCGCGTACGCCGGTCGTGCTGTTGTACTGAGAGATCGCGCCGCAGATCACGATGCGCGCGTGCCGCGCGAGCTGCGTGAGCACGGTGTCGAGAATCTCGCCGCCGACATTGTCGAAGTACACGTCGACGCCCTGTGGGCAATGCTGGCGCAGCGTGCGCTTCACATCGTCCGCTTTGTAATCGATCGCCCCGTCGAAACCGAGCTCGCGCACGAGGTAGTCGCACTTCTCGCGTCCGCCCGCGATGCCGACGGCGCGACACCCTTTGATCTTCGCGATCTGCCCGACCACCATCCCGACTGCGCCGGCCGCGCCGGACACGACGACGGTCTGACCCGGTTGCGGCTTACCGACGTCGAGCAGGCCGAAATAGGCCGTCATTCCCGGCATGCCGAGCGTGCCGAGATACACCGGAAGCGGCGCGATGCGCGGGTCGACCTTCGTCAGACCCTTGCCGTCGACAGTCGCGTACTCCTGGATGCCGACGGTGCCGTACACGTGATCGCCTTTCTGAAACCCCGGATGCCGCGATTCGAGCACTTCGCCGACACCGCCCGCGCGCATCACTTCGCCGAGCTGCACCGGCGGGATGTACGACTTCACGTCATTCATCCAACCGCGCATCGCCGGATCGAGGGAGAGGTAAGCGATCTTGACGAGCACCTCGCCGTCGTTCGGCGCGCGCAGCGGCTCTTCGGTGTAACTCCAGTCGGTGCGCTTCGGTAAACCTACGGGACGGGCTGCAAGGCGGAATTGATGATTCAGTGTCGTCACGGCGCGCTCCTCATGTTTTCGGGTCGAAAGCGGCCAAGGCCCTTTCGACAAACGCCGTCAAAAGGCGTGACTTTTGCCGGCTCGTTCTATTCGCTGCCGCGAGAGCATACGACCTCTAGCGCGGATCGTCTTCGTCCTCGTCGTCCGTGCGACTGTCGTTCTCCTCGTCATCTTCATCGCCGCAGTCCGGACCGAGCCACTGGCCCTTCAATTGCGATTTGACCTTCATCGCGTCCTTGCCTTCGCCGAGTTGCAGATCGAGCGTGCCGGTCATCGTTTCCGGCGTCGGCGTCGTGACGCGCAGCACGCCCGTCCCTTTGTATTCGCCTTTGCACGACAGGTGGACTTCCTGCGTCGTGCGTGTCGTGCGCACGACGGTCTGCGTGCAATCCTTGGTATCGCCGACATCGAACGGCTGCTCTGCTTTCTGCTTCGTGATGCATTCGCGGTCGGTGTCCGTCTGCGGACCCTTCTCGGCTTCTTTCTTGAACGCCGTCTCCATCGCAGCGCGCTGCTCGGGCGTGACCTTCTCCTGCCACTCCTTCGGCATCGGCGGGATCCCGGTGATCTGGTGCGTCGACGTGATCTCCCACAGCCCGGGCTTGACGTCGAGCTTGTCCGCGGCCACTGCGAGCGGCGCCACACAGCAACCAAGCAGAACGATCGGTGTCAGCAGACGAGTGTTCATCGAACGACCCTCCCGGTGTTTCTTGCTGGAGACGTGGACGGATTGTGGCGGAAATCCTCACGGAACGCTGCGCGGGCGCGCGGCGTTCCTTTCGGCGAGTGCTGATTTCGCTCGCCCGTGCTTCGAGGCCCTCCCGTGGCGACCCGCAAACTATCCACTTACCGACGCAAGCGCGATTTCACCAAGACTGCGGAGCCGAGCGGCTCGCTGCCGGTGAAGCGCTCCAAGCAACTGCGCTTCGTGATTCAGAAGCACGCGGCGCGTCGGCTGCACTACGACCTGCGCCTGGAGCTCGACGGCGTATTCAAATCCTGGGCGGTCACGCGCGGCCCATCGCTCACGCCGCAAGACAAGCGGCTGGCAGTCGAAGTCGAGGATCATCCGCTCGACTACGGCGACTTCGAGGGCACGATTCCGCAGGGGCAATACGGCGGTGGCACCGTGCAACTCTGGGACCGTGGTTACTGGATGCCGGCGGGCGATCTGTCAGCGGCAGAGCAGCTTCGCAAAGGCGAGCTGAAATTCCTGCTAGCCGGCGAGCGCTTGCAAGGCAGCTGGGTGCTGGTGCGCATGAAGCGCGATCGCGACGGCGGCAAGCGCACGAACTGGCTGCTGATCAAGCATCGCGACGAATTTGCGCGCGATGCGGCAGCGACGCAGCAACTGATCGACGAAGATGCCTCGGTTGCGTCCGGCCGCTCGATGAGCGACATCGCGGCCGGCAAAGGCCGCGCACCGAAGCCTTTCATGCTCGCTTCCCGCAAGCTCGCGCGCGCCGACGCGAAGTGGCAGTCGAAGTCCGCGGCGAAAGTCCCGGAGTTCATCGAGCCGGAGCTGTGCAAGCTCGTCGAGCGGCCGCCGAGCGGCGACGAGTGGGCGC
Organism: Steroidobacteraceae bacterium; assembly: GCA_035275145.1. GTDB lineage: Bacteria > Pseudomonadota > Gammaproteobacteria > Steroidobacterales > Steroidobacteraceae > Steroidobacter. The sequence continues at coordinate 20,464 of DATENH010000113.1, forward strand.
ATGAGGCAAAGCTCGATGGCTATCGCATCCAGCTGCGCGTCGCAGATCACGCAGCAACGCTGAAGACCCGCAAAGGTCTCGACTGGACCGCCAAGTTCCAGCCGATCGCCGACCTCGCCGCGAAGTTCCCGAACTGCATCATCGACGGCGAGGTCGCGGCGCTCGACCAGAACGGTGCACCGGACTTCGCGGCCCTGCAGGCCGCGCTGTCGGAAGGCGACGTGGACGATCTCGTGCTGTTCGCGTTCGATCTCTTGTATCTCGAGGACACCGACCTGCGCGAGCAGCCTCTGCGCGAACGCAAAGCGCTGCTGAAAAAGTTGCTCGAAGCGCAGCGGCTCCGCGCAACCAGCCTGATCCGCTACGTCGATCACTTCGAAGCGCCCGCGAACGCGGTGCTGGAATCGGCGTGCCGCATGAACCTGGAAGGAATCATCTCGAAGCGCGTCGACGCGCCGTACGTTTCCGGACGCGGCGGCGACTGGACCAAGGCGAAGTGCCGCGCGGGCCACGAAGTCGTCATCGGCGGCTGGACGCGCGAGGCCGGGCAGCTACGCTCGCTGCTGGTCGGAGTGCATCGCGACTCGCATCTCGTGCCGGTCGGACGTGTCGGCACGGGCTTCGGCCGCGACAAGGCGCAGATGCTGATGAAGCGCCTCAAGCCGCTTGCGAGCGACAAGAGTCCGTTCACCGGTCCGAACGCGCCGCGCGGCGGCCGCGACGTGCAATGGGTCGAGCCGCAGCTCGTCGCCGAGATCGAGTTCGCCGGCTGGACAGGCTCGGGCAACGTGCGCCAGGCTGCATTCAAAGGTCTGCGTGCAGACAAGCCGGCGCGTGAAGTGGTCGCAGAGCGGCCCGCCGACGCGGAGGAAACAGCAATGAAGAAGCCTGCACCGAAGCGTGCGCGCACATCGCGCAGTGCCAGTCGTAGCGCCGAACCCAACGTCGTCATGGGCGTGCCGATCTCCAAGCCCGACAAGCCGCTGTGGCCGGATGCCGGCGACCGCAAACCTGTCACCAAGCTCGATCTCGCCCGCTACTTCGAGAGCGTCGGCGAGTGGCTGATGCCGCACATCGAAGGACGGCCTTGCTCGATCATCCGCGCGCCCGACGGCCTCGGCGGCCAGCGCTTTTTCCAGCGTCACGCCATGAAAGGCACTTCCAATCTGCTGACGTTGACGCACGTCTCCGGCGACCACGAGCCGTATCTGCAGATCGATCGCATCGAAGGTCTGGCAGCTGTGGCACAGAGTGCCGCCGCCGAGCTGCATCCCTGGAACTGCGAGCCGTTCCAGCCCGAAGTGCCGGGGCGGCTGGTCTTCGACCTCGACCCGAGCCCGGAGGTCTCCTTCGACGCCGTGATCACCGCTGCGCGCGATCTCAAAGAGCGGCTCGAAGCGCTCGGCCTGGTGACGTTCTGCAAGACGACTGGCGGCAAGGGATTGCATGTGGTCACCCCGCTCGCGCCGGAGAAGCGCAGCAAAGTGCGCTGGCCTGAGGCAAAGGCGTTCGCGCAGGCTGTTTGCGCGCGAATGGCGGAAGACAGTCCCGATCGCTACCTGCTGAACATGGCGAAGAAGCAGCGCACGGGAAGAATCTTTCTCGACTACCTGCGCAACGATCGCATGTCGACCGCGGTCGCGCCCCTGTCGCCGCGATTGCGCGAAGGCGCACCAGTCTCGATGCCGCTGCGCTGGCCGCAGGTGAAGGCGGGCCTCGATCCGATGCGCTACACGATCCGCACGGCACCGCCGCTGCTAGCAAAGAGCAAGGCGTGGGAGGACTACTGCGACGCTGTGCGTCCGCTGGAGCCCGCTATCCGCAAGCTCGTCGGCCCGCCGACCAAGCGGTCGCGAGGCGCAGCGGACAGTCATGCCCGCGCATAGGACTCACTGAACCCAAACGCGTCGGTCAAAGTCCGATACGATCACGACTCAGCGGATCGTATCGAGAACCCATGCGCCTTCGAACAATTGCCGTCGCGCTGATGTGTTGCGCGCTGTCGTCTGTGGCTGTCGCCGACATCGACAAGGGTGTGAACGCACTTCGCCAGCGTGGCTGCGAAGGGAAACCGGGCGTACGCGAGACACTGCGCCGCTCGCGCGGACTCGACGAGGTCGCCCGCGAATGGTCGAAAGGCGGCCGCCTGCACCAGGCGATCGCCAAAACCGACTACCGGGTCGCGAATTCTTCGTCGATGCAGATCGAAGGCGCGAAGAGCGAGCAGGCGCTCCTGCAGATCATCGCCAGCAACTATTGCGAGACGGTGCTGAATCGCGAATTCACGGAGATCGGCGTGTATGAGCATGGCGATACCGTGTGGATCGTCGTGGCGTTGCCGCTTACGCTGCCGCAGGCGGACGACATGCCGAAAGTCGCCGCGCGTGTGCTCGAGCTCGTGAACGAGGCGCGTGCATCAGCGCGCAATTGCGGATCGCGCTCGTTTGCGAAAGTCCCGCCGCTCAAACTCTCACCGGTGCTTTCGCGCGCCGCGCTCGCGCATGCGCAAGACATGAGCGAACACAAGCTTTTCGAACATCGCGGCTCCGACGGCAGCATGCCGGCGGATCGCGCGCTGCGCGCGGGATACGATTGGCTGGCAGTGGGAGAGAACATCGCCGAGGGCGCGGCCAACGCCGAGGTGGTGGTGCAGGGCTGGCTCCACAGTCCCGGCCATTGCGTCAACATCATGAGCCCGCAGTACCAGGAGATGGGGCTCGCGTACTTCACTGACTTTGCGCACAAGGGCGATATCTATTGGGCGCAGACATTCGGGACCGAGAAGAAGAAGAAGAAGAAGTAGAGGGGGCAGCCCTGCCCCCTCTCACTCCCAAGACATTACTTCTGCTCGTCGTCCTGCTTCGAATCGAAGCTCGCAGAAGCACCGCCGTCAGCCGCAGCATCCGCAGCGACACCGTGGCGAGAGGCCGAGGCGTTGCCAGAAGCCGAGCCATTGCCGTCAGCCGCGACGCTGTCGAACTTCGGCAGGTCCACGGGTTGCGGGCTCTGCTGCTGCGGCTCGATCGGCGATTCGATCGCAGAGCTGTGGTTCGCCGCACCTTCGGTCGCAGTCGAGAGGCTGGTCGCGTTCAGCTGCGAAGCTGTCGCGCCGGCCACATTCGACGTGCTGCGCATCTGCTGGTCCTTGGCAGCCTGAGTCGCAGCGACCGCTGAGGTCGCGGCGTTCGCGCTCGTGTCGTGAGCAGTCGCCACGGTCGACTCCGTACGATTGCGCGCGTTCGCACCGACGTTGCGTACACGATCAGTCGTCCGGTCCGCCACACCACGCGTGCGATCGGCCACACCATGCGTGCGCTGGATCATCGAGCCCGAGTCGAACTGGCCACCGAACGAACCAGCCGCGTTGCCGCCGCCGAACACGCTCGAGTTGCCGAGTCCGCCGTTCGCTGCACCACCGACGGCCCCGCCGACTGCACCGCCGAGCACCTGGGCGTGCGCGGCCGAGCAAGACAGCACAGCAACGATCGCGGCAGCGATGAAAGTTTTACGCGTCTTCATGGTCATTCCTCCTCATGACCGCAGCCAATCTGCGGCCTTTGAGAGGAATACGAGCGGTCGGAGCGATTTCTTCCCGGGATTTCTTCCGGAAACAGGGATTTAACAGAATCAGCGCGCGCTGACTTTTGCGAGATCGGGCGACGGACGCAGCGTGTCGCCGACCAGTCCGTTGCCGTAGACCTTGTCGGGACCGCGGGTACCGAGGTCGATCGCTTGAGATGTCAACGCAGCGATGGCAGCGTCCGCCCGTGCGCGATCGACCTCCGTGAGTTGCCGCGCGAACAGACCCGCCGCGATCGGTGCCGCGAACGACGTGCCGCGTACCAGCGAGAATTCGGCATCGAGTCCGGCCGCGGCCATGTCGGCGCCAGGGGCAGCGAAGTCGACGTGGCTGCCGCGGCAGGCTTCGATCAGCACGCGGCGATGTGCGTCGACTCCGGTGACGGCAATCACCGGCGGATACGCGGCCGGGTACAAAGGCGGTGCGCCCGGACCGTCGTTGCCGACAGCCGCGACGACGATGTGACCGCGTGCAGTCACGATGCGGACCAATTGCTCGAGCAATCCATTCGCGGGGCCGACGAGGCTGATGTTGATGACGGGCACCCGTTCGCGCGACATCCAGGCAAACGCATCCGCGATTGCGTCGATGGCGCCCCCGGTCTCCAAGCCGCAGTACACGTCTGCGGAGTAAAGCTCCGCGCCCACTGCGACACCGCTGAAATGATCGGCGTGTCCGACCAGGAGCGACGCGACTGCTGTTCCATGCGGACTCGGCACGTTGCCGCCCGCGCAGCCGTGCTCGTGAATCGCGACGTCGCGAAACACCGGATGATTGCGTTGTACGCCGCCATCGATCAGCCCGACTCGCGCACCTCGCACGGGCGTGCTGACAACGGCGGAGCTCGCGGCGGGAGGTTCGGCCGCACCTTCGGTGACGACGCCGCTGTCGAGATAGACGTGATTGAAATCGTAGACACCGCCGGGATCGAGTTGCCGCAGCCGCTGCAACGCGCGCCGCGTCGACATCCCCGCGGGCGCCTGTAGCACGACGATCGTGGCATCGAGCCCTTCCAGCGTTCGTGTCCGGCCGACGCTGAACCCTTCCGCCCGCGCACTTTCGAGAGCGGCCGGCGACGGCGACAGAGCAACCACCTCGCTGCGCAGGATCGGCGCACCGCGCGGGTCCGCCTCCAACCCAGCGCGATTGGTTCGCAGCAGCTCGCGAATTCGCAGGCGGCGCACCTCGCGCAACCGCTGCGGGTCGGCAGCGCTCAGCGTTCCGCTGACGGTGCCGTCGATCGTACGGTTGAGCTCGCCTGTCGGCAGACCCGGCAGGGTCGGCACCTGGACGGGCGGCAGGACTTGGCCGAACGCCGAGCCGGCAACCCCGAGCAACAGGCACAGTGATAGGAAGCGCGCGCGTCGCATGGCCGGTCCACTCATCCTCCATAGACTATACGATACGGGCCGGGGCAATCTTCCGCGGCCCGACGAAAACGTCCGGAAGAAAACCGGGGTCCCAGCCGTATATATGAGTCAAGTGGAGCAGGTGCGCCGTCAGATCGTCGAGCTGCTGCCGCGACTGCGCCGCTTCGCGCGCACGGTCGCCCGCAACGTGCACGACGCCGACGACCTGGTGCAGCTCGCGATCGAGCGTGCTCTGCTGAGGTACGACCAGTGGCGCCCGGAGCTGAAATTCGAAGGCTGGATGTTCGGCATCATGCGTAATGCGTGGATAGACGAAGTTCGCTCGCGCTCGCGTCGCGACCGCATTTTCGCGCCGGAAGAGGCCGGCGTGACGGTGGGTCACGACAGCAGCGAGAGCCAGGTGCGGCTGCTCGCCGTGCAACGCGCCGTCGCTGCATTGCCCGAGGACCAACGGTTGGCTGTAGCCCTCGTGCTCGTCGAAGGCCTTTCTTACAAGGAGGCAGCCGACGTGCTCGAGGTGCCGATCGGCACGCTGACGAGCCGGCTCGCGCGCGGGCGCGAGGCGCTGCAGGCCACGCTGAGCGATCGTCCTGGAGAGCGATCATGAAGTTCCCGCCGGAAATCTTGATGGCCTACGCCGACGGCGAGCTCGATGCCGAGACCCGGCGCGCGATCGAAGCGGAAATGGCCGTCGATCCCCAGGTCGCGCAGGAAATCGAGCGGCATCGCGCGATGCGGGCCGAGGTGGGCGGCGCCTTCGCCGGCGTGCTCGAAGAGCCGGTGCCGGATCGCCTGCTGCGCGCGGCAAAGAAGGCTGCGCCGAAAAGCGACCAACCGCTCCGGCGCCAATGGTCGTGGCCCGAGTGGACGTCGATCGCCGCGAGCCTGGTTCTCGGTGTGCTCGGAGGCCGCGCATTGCTGCAGCAGCCCGAGCGAGGCAGCGGCATCATCGTGGCCGGGGTCGATGGGCGCGTCATCGCCGGCGGAGCGCTGGCGCAAGCCCTTTCCGAGCAGCTCAGCTCGCAGGACGGCAGCGGCGTCGACATTGGTCTGACCTTCCGCTCCAAATCCGGCGAGTACTGCCGGACCTTCGGCGCGAACGCCTCGAACGTGGTCGTGGGGTTCGCCTGCCGCGACGCCGAGGTGTGGCGCATCGACATGCTTTCGACTGCGCCGCGTGCGGAGTCGGGCGGAGGCTATAGAATGGCGGGCACACAGTTGCCGGCGCCCATCGTCCAGGCCATTGCGGCGCGGATGCAGGGCGAGGCACTCGATGCCGACGAAGAAGCCATTGCACGCCAGCGCCGCTGGCGGGACTAGATGGAAGAAGAACAACTGGAAGTCGAGACGAGCGAACCGCGCCGCCGTTTCCGCAAGCGCTGGATCGCCTGGGCAGTGCTCGGGCTGTGGGCCGCTATCGGCGTATGGAATACCACGAAGCCCATGCCCGCGGGCACCAACGTCAGCACGGCGCCTACTGTCGTGCCGGCTGCAGACGTGCAGTTCCTCTACGACCTGACGCACTCGCCGCCGCAGGGCGAGATGGTGTACGAGCAGCGCATCTTCGACGAAGTGTTCCGCATCATCGACGAGGCCCGCTCGTTCATCGTCGCGGATTTCTTCCTGCTCAACGAGCAGATGGGCGCGGCCGGCTCTGCACACCGGCCGCTCAGCCGCGAGCTGGTGGACCGCTTGATCGCTCGCAAGCAGGCAGTGCCGAGCCTGTCGGTCCTGCTGATCACCGATCCGATCAACGATGTCTACGGCGGCGCGCCCTCGCCTGCCCTCGCCGAGCTGCGCAAGGCAGGCATCGAGGTGGTCGTGACCGATCTCGAACGCCTGCGCGATTCCAATGCGCTGTACTCGTCGATCTGGCGCACGCTGCTGCAATGGTGGGGCAACTCACCCTCCGGCGGCAGCATGAGCAATCCCTTCACCAGCGACGGCTCCAAGATCACGCTGCGGAGCTGGCTCGCGCTGCTGAACTTCAAAGCAAACCATCGCAAGCTGATCGTCGCGGATCGCGAGGACGGGACGCTCGCCGCGCTGGTCACGTCAGCGAATCCACATGACGCAAGCAGTGCGCATTCGAACGTCGCGCTGCGCTTCACCGGCGCGCTCGCTGGAGACATCGTCGCGAGCGAAATGGCGGTCGCGCGCTTTTCGGGCTGGCGCGGACATATCTATGTAGCGGAGGCTGAGGGCGAGCCGGCCGCAGACGAGCAGGGCGTCGCGCTGTCGTTCGTCACCGAAGAAGCGATCCGCCGACATTTGCTGACTGCCATCGGCGCCACGCGCAACGGCGACAGCGTGAGCATTGCTACCTTTTATATGTCGGATCGCAAAGTGCTGGGGGCGCTGCTGGATGCGGCAGACCGCAACGTGCGCGTGCGCATCATCCTCGATCCGAATCGCGATGCGTTCGGTCGCCAGAAAGATGGCGTGCCGAACCGGCCGGTGGCGAACGAGCTGGTCACGCAGAGCGGCGAGAAGATCCAGGTGCGCTGGTATCGCACGCACGGCGAACAGTTCCACACGAAGATCGCGCTGATCCAGCACGACAAGCGGTTTATCGCGTCGCTAGGCTCGGCGAACCTCACGCGCCGGAACATCGGGAATTACAACCTCGAAGCGAACATCGCCGTTGAGGCTGCGGCCGATTCACCGTTGGCGATCGAGATGCTGGGGTACTTCGATCGGATGTGGAACAACGATGGGCCACCGGGAACCGAGTACACGGCGGTGTTCGGGGCGTATAAAGATGAGGACAACGGGAAGTACTGGCGATACAGGTTGATGGAGGCGACTGGCCTCAGCACTTGGTAAGAGACTTACGGATGGGTGCCTTCCTGTTTGGGTTGCGTATCACCCGCGATCGCGGTCGCCGTCTTCTGCGCGAGCTCCAACACAACCTTCTGCGCGGCCGCTTCGAACGCAGCGGCCACTTCCGACAGCCGATTGTCCGACGCCTTGCTCTGCGCCGTCGCTGAGAAGGTTTGAACCAGCTGACGATCGCTGACGCGAATCAACCGGCCCATGATCGTCACGTGCGCTGTCGGCGCGTCGTTCTCGCTCGCGTACTCCGCCTGGAAATCGCGCACGCTGACGTCGAGCACATAGTCGCTCGACACGCGCGATTGCTCCGCGGTGACGCTGCGAAACAGTTGCTGGTCCTCGAACGACTCCACCAGCAGCGTCTGCACGACTTCGGTCGTGCGGCCGCCCCACTGCGCACCTCGGTAGTAATCGAGTTGCCGCCCTTTCAGCACTGCGATGCGCTCGGAATCCAGGCCCGGCGCCAGGTCGGGACGTCCGATCGACAGATCCGCCTCGGACCGCGTCACGCCCGCCGACGCAGCGGGTGCCGACGCGAGTACGTAACTGGTGCTCACGGGCAATTTGCTGTCGAGGAGCGACCCGCAACCGCCGCAGGCGAGCGTCGCGACGACGAGCACTGCCTTTCTCATTTTTGTATCTCCACGCCGCCCTGCGGAGGCTCATAGAGAATCTGCGAGGGATTCTCACGCAGGCTCCGCGACAGGTCGCGGAACTCGCGCGCCGCGGCGCGCGTCTCGCGCACCAGGCGCTCCAGCTCGAACAGGCCCTGCTCGCTGAAGTGCCCGAGCTGCGCCTCGCTCTTCTCCGTGAAGCGATCCATGCGTGCCGAGGCTTGTGCCAAGTTGTTTGCCGTCTGGCCCAATCTCTCGAGCGCGAGCTTCACTTCGGGCCGCGCGTCCTCGGAGATCCCGCGCAGCGACTGTGCCGCGCCGTCGATCTCCTTCACCGTGCCGCGCAGGTCGTCGACCAGCTTGGTGATGTTCTGCGACGTCTGCGGCAGACCCTGGGTCGCGGCGCGCAGGCTGCGCACCGTCTCGGCCAATCCGTTCAAGTTCTCATCCGAGAACACGCGCCCGACACGCGTGAGCAGATCGTTGGCGCGGCCCATCAGCTCCGGCAGGCTCGACAGGAACACGTCGAAGTCCGACGCGATCGACGGGATCACCGGATAGCGCTCGCCCTGCGCCAGCGGCACCGACTTGTCGATGCCCGGCACCTCTTTCAGGTTGATGAACAGCAGACCGGTGACACCCTGCAGACCGAGGCTGGCGCGAGTCGCGGCGCTGATCGGCGCCTCGCGATCGATCTCCGCGACCGCGACGATGCGGCTGGCATCGCGCCTGTCGATGGTCAGACGCCGCACACGGCCGACGTCGACGCCGAGGTAGCGCACCGGGCTGCCGCGATCCAGGCCGCTGACGCTGCCGGTGAAGTAGATCTCGTACACGTCGTAGTCGCGCGAGTCGTTCGCGTCCGTGTACCAGAGCACGAAGGCGACGGCCATGGCCATCACCAGGAGGATGAAGGCACCGACCGCAACGTAGTTGGCTTCGCGTTCCATGGAACTACCTGCCACCGCTCGTCGATGTCGGGGGGCGCGCACTCGCGACCGCCGCCCGCGCGCGCGGACCGTGGAAGTACTCCTGAATCCATGGATGCGGGTTCTTCATGATGCCGTCGAGCGTATCGACCACGATTTTCCTGTCAATGAGCACGGCCACCCGGTTGCAGGTGGCGAGCAGTGTATCCAGATCGTGCGTGATCATCACGATCGTCAGCTTCAGCCCCCGGTGCAGATAGGCGACCAGCTCATCGAAGCTGGCCGCCGAAATCGGATCGAGACCCGCCGTCGGCTCGTCGAGGAACAGCAGCGTCGGGTCGAGGGCCAACGCTCGCGCGAGCGCGGCACGCTTGACCATGCCGCCCGATAGCTGCGAGGGCAGCTTCGACGCAGCATCGGGGGACAAACCCACCATGCGCAGCCGCAGCTCGGTCAACGCGGCGAGCGTTGCCGGCGAGGCGTCGAAGTACTCCCGGATCGGCAACTGGATGTTCTGCGCGACCGTCAGCGAGCTGAACAGCGCGCCGTGCTGGAACGTGACCCCGTAGCGGCGCTTGACCTCGAGCAGCTCTTCCTCGTTGGCGCTGCAGACATTCCGGCCTTCGACCAGCACCTGGCCTGAAACCGGCTTGTGCAAGCCGAGCATCGTCCTCAGCAACACCGACTTGCCGGTGCCGGAGCCGCCGACGATCCCGATCACTTCGCCGGGCAGCACATCGAGGCTGACGCCATCGTGCACGACCTGCGCACCGAAGCGGTTCACTACGTTGCGCACGGAGATGATCGGAGCTGGCGGGTTCATCAAAAATCCAGCTCGACGTACACGATCGCGAAGATCGCGTCCGCGAAGATCACCAGGAAGATCGATTCCACCACGGCAACCGTGGTCAGCCGGCCCAGCTCGCGCGAAGAGTCCCGCACCTGCATGCCGCGATACGTGCCCACCATCGCGATCAGCGCGGCAAACACCGGCGCCTTGATGAGGCCCGCCCAGAACGTCGTCGGCGCCAGTGCGTCCTGCAACCGCGGAATGAACTGCGTCAGCGAGATGTCGAGCAGCAACGAAGACAACAGTGCGCCGCCCGCCAATCCCATCGCATCGGCGATGATCGTCAGCAGGGGCAGCGCGATCAGCAGGCCGATTAGCCGCGGCAGCACCAGCACTTCCCACGGGTCGACGCCCATCGAATGCAACGCGTCGATCTCGTCGTTGAGGCGCATCACGCCGATCTCGGCGGCGAACGCGCTGCCCGAGCGGCCTGCCACGATGATCGCCGTCAGCAGCACGCCCATCTCGCGCAGCACCGCGATGGCCACGAGATCGACCGTGAAAATCTCCGCACCGAATGTGCGGAGCTGTTGCGCACCGAGATATGCCACGATGACGCTGATCAGGAACGCGATCAGCGAAACGATCGGAATCGCCTGAATGCCCGTTTCATATATATGGCGGGTGATGGATGCGAGCCGCAGGTGGCGCGGCCGCAGCGAGCGCATACCCGTGATGGCGATGCGACCCAGATAGCCGACCGCGTCGAGGCCCTGGTGCCACTGCTGCACCGAAACGCGGCCGAGCCAGCCAAGCGGGTTGCGCCATCCGGAGCGCCGCTCGACCAGCGCCGGCGTCTCCGTCAACTCCTGCGAGGTGATTTCTTCGAGGAACGCAAACTGCGAAGGCGGCTCGCCTGCGAACTCGACCCGACCGCCCGCGCCCTGCAGATTCTGCAGGTGCTCGCGCAGGAGCCACGCGCCGGAAAGATCGAGCTCCTCCAGCGACCGGGCATCGACGATGACCCGTTGCGCTCCTGCCTGCGAGAGCTGCGCCAGAGCGGCTTCGATAGCGGCGATGTTCTCGATACGCCACGCGCCGTTGAGGCGTACCGTCAGGGCGTCCCCGGTCCGGGCCTGTTCGAGCAGCTCGCGAGCCATCGCGCGGAGATTAGCATTCCGCCTTGCGCAGCGGCGCATCGCACACGTACTTTGTCGTCATGGCCGACCACCCGGATCTTTCCATCCTGCCGCAGCTGTTGATGCTGCTAGCTTCGTCGGTCCTGGTCGTGCTGCTGTTCCGCCGCCTGCGACTGCCGCCGATCCTCGGCTACCTGGCAGTCGGCATGCTGCTCGGTCCGTACGCGCTCAACTTCACCTCCGGCCGCGCCGCGCCGATCCTCGCGGACCTCGGCGTCGTGTTTCTCGTCTTCACGCTCGGGCTGGAATTCTCCTTGCCACGCATGATCGCCATGCGCCGCGAGGCGTTTCTGATCGGCGGCCTGCAAGTCGTGCTGACCACCGCGGCCTTCGCCGCGATCCTCTGGGCGCTGAAGGTGCCGCCGTTGACCGCCGTCATGATCGGCGGCGCGCTCGCGATGTCTTCGACCGCGATCGTGATCCGCCAGCTCGGCGAGCAGGCCGAGCTCAATCGCACGCACAGCCGGATCGCGATCGGCATCCTGCTGTTCCAGGACCTGGCGTTCGTTCCGTTGCTCGCGCTCGAAAGCGCACTGGCGTCCAGCACCCCCGAGCGCGGCATGTGGGAAGTCGGCGAGTCGATTCTGCAGGCCGCGATCGCGCTTGCGCTGGTGCTCACGTTCCTGCGCTGGCTCGTGCGCCCGCTGTTCCACGAGATCGGCCGCGCGCGCAGCACCGAGCTGTTCACGCTGGCAACGCTGATGGTGGCTGTCGGCGCGGCCTGGGCGACGCATGCTGTCGGCCTGTCGCTGGCCCTCGGCGGATTTCTCGCGGGCATGCTGCTGGCGGAAACCGAGTACCGGCACCAGCTCGAAACCGTCATCCGCCCGTTCCGCGACGTGCTGATCGGCCTGTTCTTCATCACGATCGGCACGCTGCTCGATCTGCAGCTCCTGTTCAGCCAATTGTGGCTGGTGCTGCTGCTGGTCGTCGGCATGCAGCTCACCAAGATGATCATCGTGACGCTGGTCGCGCGGCTCGAAACCGACAACTCACGCAAGGCGTTGCGGTGTGGCGTCGTGATGGCGCAAGGCGGCGAGTTCGGCTTCGCGCTGCTCACCCTGGTGTTGGGCGACAGGCTCGCCGATTCGACGGTCATCCAACCGCTGCTCGCAGCGACGGTCGTGAGCATGGTCTTGAGCCCGCTGCTGATCCGGCACAACGGCCGCCTGGCTGAGCTGATCTTCCCGCGCAAGACACCCGCGCCGATCCCCAACCAGGACAACGTGAGCGTCCAGCGCGATCACGTCATCGTCTGTGGCTTCGGCCGCGTCGGCCAGAATCTGGCGCGCGTGCTGGAGCGGCAGGGGTTCACGTACGTCGCGCTGGATTCGGATCCGCGCGCCGTCGAGCTGGCCCGGCGCGCGGGCGATGCGGTGATTTACGGCGACGGCACGGCGACCGAAATGCTCGAGGCAGTCGGCCTGGAACGTTGCCGTGTGCTGGTGCTGACCTTCGCGGAGCCCACGGCCTCGATGAAGATCGTCAAGGCGGTGCGCGAGCTGCGGCCGGAGCTGCCGATCCTCGTGCGCACGCAGGACGACTCGAAGCTCGAGGATCTGCAGCAGGCTGGCGCCACGGAGATCGTGCCCGAGACGCTCGAAGCGAGCCTGATGCTGGTCTCGCACGTCCTGCTGTTGCTCGACGTGCCGGTGTCGCGTGTCGTGAAAACGGTCGGCGACATCCGTAACAATCGTTACTCGATGCTGCGGCGGCTGTTTCGTCGCGACGACTCACGACTGGTCGGCGATGGCGATGCGGACAACGAGGAGCTGCACACCGTAGTGCTGCCGCCGGGCGCGTACAGCGTCGGCAAGTCGCTCGCGGATCTGCAGCTCGATCAGGATGCAGTGACGATCACGGCGATCCGCCGCGACGGCATTCTGGGTCAGCTTCCCGAAGCTTCGACGGTGCTACGCGAAGGTGACGTGGTGATTCTCGCCGGTACGCCGGAGGCGCTGGAGCACGGCGAGGCACGCCTGTTGATGGGTTGAGCAGGAGGACGGGTGGAACAGTGGTTCGATAATTTCCTGGGCAATTCGCCCTGGCGCTGGCTGGTGGCCGGTGCCGTTGCGTCCGGCATCTGGTTCGTGCTGTTGCTGTTGCGGCGCCTGGCGAGCAAGCAATACGCGCGCATGGCGGCCACGCCGCAAGACGAATTCCTGGAATTGCCGTTGCACGTTGCGAGCCGCACGACGGTCCTGTTCCTGCTGATTGCGTCGCTGTTCCTCGGGCTGCAGACGCTGGAGCTGCCGCCCAAGGTCGCGCGCGTCGCGGTCACGATCTTCACCATCGCGAGCTTCTGGCAGATCGGCCTGTGGGCAACCACGGCGCTGCTCGAAGCTCTGGCGCGCAAGCAGCGCAAGACGCTGACGGTGGACCGTGCCGCCGCCGGCTCGCTCACCATCATCGGCTTCATGGCGCGCCTGACCATCTGGTCGCTCGTGCTGCTGCTGACGCTCGACAATCTCGGCATCGAGATCAAGCCGCTGCTCACGGGCCTCGGCATCGGCGGCATCGCGGTCGCCCTCGCCGCGCAGAACATTCTCGGCGACCTGTTCGCCTCGCTGTCGATCACGCTCGACCGGCCGTTCGTCCTCGGCGACTCGCTGCAGGTCGATGATTTCTCCGGCACGGTCGAGTACATCGGCATCAAGAGCACGCGCTTGCGCAGCGTGAACGGCGAGCAGATCGTCATGCCGAACTCGAAGCTCCTCGCCAGCAACATCCGCAATAACTCGCGCGCGACCGACCGTCGCGTCGTGTACACGATCAGCGTCAGTCAAGACACGCAGCCCGCGCAGCTCCAGCACATCCCGGGACTGGTCCGCTCGCTGATCGAATCGCACAAGGACGTGCGCTTCGACCGGTCGCACTTTGCGAAGATCAGCGCATCGTCGTTCGATTTCGAGGCTGTCTACGTCGTCAAGACGACGGAGTACAACCGCCACATGGACATCCTGCAGGACATCAACCTGCGGCTGGTCGAGGCGTTCGAGAAACAAGGCGTGGCGTTCGCGACTCCACAGCAGCGGCTGTATCTGGAACAGCAGCCGCCGGTTCAATCGCAGCTGGTCGCGAAATAACTTCAATCATGGGTGTCGCCGGATAACGGCGTCGACCGCATCGACGGCCGTTTGGCGAACTCGTCGAACCACGCGACCAGGCGCGGCCGGCGCTCGCGAAACCCCGGCAGCTCGCGAAATTCCAGCCACGCCAGGCACGTCGCCAGCGCGATGTGACCGACATGCACCGGCGAGTCGACGTCGAGCTCGCGCTCCAGCCAGTCGTAGCTTGTGGTGAGCTTCCCGATGTACCCGTCGCGCAGCGGCGCGTAACGCAGCGGTTCCGGGCGACGCACCGTTTCCCAACGAATCGCGATCCCTGCATCGGCGAGCCCCTGCGCAACAGCCTGCAGGCGCAGTGCCTGCCAGCGAGCTTCCCCCAGCGACGGAATCAGTTTGCGGCCGGTCTGCAGCGTATCGAGATACGCGCAGATCACGTCCGAGTCGAAGATCGGCGGCAGCCCCGGCCGCAGCAACACCGGCACTTTGCCCAGCGGATTCTCGGCGAACACGTCCTCGTTGCGCCGGGTCGGGCTGGTCTCGTGATGCACGACCTCGATCTGCTGCGCGAGGCCGGCCTCGTGCGCAAACACCAGCGCTTTGCGCGCATACGGAGAGTGGGTTTGATAAAGCAGCTTCATGCCTGAATTCTAGGCATGAAGCTGCGCCGTGTTCGCAGCGAACTGCCAGCGCTGCGTGCACTATTCTTGCGTGCCTACTCGGTCGGCTTCTCCACCAGGTAGGCGATTCGCGACAGCCGGCGCTCCGACGTCAGCCGGTGCACCGCGCCGAAGAACTTCTGCAGACCCTCGAAACGCTCCTCGCCCTCGATCTCGAGCAACGCCTCGCGATGACGGTGACGCGCGCGCTGCCAGCGGCCGGCTACGACCGCGGCGTTCATCGTGACATCCTCTTTGCGCAGCAGGTTGAACCCCGCAGTCTCGATGAAGTGCTCATTCACGCCGGGCGGCGTGAACACGAAAAGGCCGATCGAGCTGCGCAGGGCCAGGTCATCGTTGGTCACCGGCCTCGTTATCACCACCGGGTCGGTGAACACAGCGCGGCTGCCGGGGCGCAAGACGCGCTGCCACTCCTGGAACACACGCAGTCGATCGGGGAAATGGTTCATGGAATCGATGCACAGTAGTGCGTCGAAGGTCGCGTTGGCGAACGGCAGCGGCGCGGTCGCATCTGCGACCCGGAAGCTGAGCTGGTGCGACAAGTGAGAATCAGCAACGGCTCGTGTCGCCTCTGCGACGCCGTTTTCGTTGCTATCGATACCGGTGACGTGACAGCTCGCCCGGTCGGCCAGGTACAGCGCGGGGCCGCCCGAGCCGCTGGCCACTTCGAGCACGTGCTGGTCGGGCTGCAGCTTCAGCCAGGCGATGAAGCGGTCGTACTCCTCGACCGTCAGCCAGCTGTTCTGGCCGATATCCAGGCCGAACGTCTCGCGGCGGATGGCCGCGAGCACGTCCTCGGTGAAGTGCCCGTAAGTGCTATCGAAGAGGTCGACGCGCTGGGTGAGCATGCCGTCGCGCCCGCCGGCTCAGCGCGGCTGCACGGCCGAAAGCGGCCGCTGCGCACTCTGCCGCCGACGCTTGGTGAACGGCACGAGCATCGGCACGCTGCGCCGGTAGCTCTCGTACTCGGGGTGCGCGTCCACCAGGTCGCGCTCCTCGAGCTGGATCGCGATCAGGATGTAGGCTGTCGTGGCGATCGCGAACACCAGGTGCGTAACCGTCATGGTCGGCGTCGCCCAGAAGGCGAAGAACCAGCCGACGTACAGCGGATGACGCACGTAGCGATAGAGGAGCGGTGTGCCGAACTCGAGCTGCGTGTAAGGCTTGCCGATGAGCTGCAGCCAGACCTGGCGCAGCCCGAACAGGTCGAAATGATTGATGAGGAACGTCGCGACCAGCACCAGCAACCAGCCGAAGGCGCAGGCGACGTAGAGGATTTGCTGGCCGAGCTCCGAGCTGACGGTCCAGACCGGGCCGCCGAGCGGCTGCCAGTACGCGAACAGCAGGATCAAGGCGACGCTGGAGAACAGGACATAAGTACTGCGCTCCGCCGCCTCCGGGACGATCCGGGTCCACCAGCGCTTGAAGGCGGGACGCGCCATCACGCTGTGCTGGATGGCGAACAGGCCGAGCAGGGCCAGGTCGGTGAGCAGGGCCGTCAGGAACGGCACCTCGCGCACCGAATCCATCGACTTCGGCACCACGAAGTTGCCGACGAAGCCGATGGCGTAGAGGAAAGTAGCGAAAAAGACCGCGTAGCTGAGTACGCCGTAGATGAAGATCGAAAGACGCTTGATCATGAGCAGAGCCTCCCCGGAAATGAACGCCAGCGCGACTTGTGGGCGCACCGGTGATGTGCCAAAAGGCTACGCAGGCGCGGCCGGCGAGTCCCGGGCGAACGCCGGGATTGTTCCGGGATTGTTGCGCCCCTCACCTATGAGCCAACAGGTCAGCTTTGGACGTCATCGCTTCGAGCCCGCGACCGGGCGGCTATGGGCCGACCAGCGCGAGCTCAAGCTGACTCGCAAGGCCGCCGCCGTCCTGGGACAGCTCCTCGAGCGGGCCGGCCAGCCGGTCACGAAGCAGGAGCTGTTCGCCTCGGTCTGGAGCAACACCATCGTCAGCGACGACGCCCTGACTACTTGCATCCAGGAGCTGCGCAAGGCGCTCGGCGACGACGCCAAGCAGCCGCGATACATCGAGACGCGGCATCGATACGGCTATTGCTTCGTTGCCGAGCTGACGCGGACTGTGCCCGCGAGCGCACCGGCCCCAGCCGCCGCCGCGCAGGAGCTGCCGGCGATCGCCGTTCTACCGTTCATGGACATGAGCCCGGATCGGGATCAGGACTACTTCTGCGAGGGCCTCGCGGAAGAGCTGATCGATGCGCTCACGCACATCGACGGGTTGCGGGTCGTTGCGCGCAGCTCGTCGTTCCAGTTCCGTCAGGATGGGATGGATCTGCGCGAGGTCGGCCGGGCGCTCGGCGTCGATTCCGTCGTCGAAGGCAGCGTGCGGAGGGCCGGGGATCAGCTGCGCGTGACGGTGCAGCTCATCGACGTCGCCAGCGGCTATCACAAGTGGTCGCAGCGCTTCGAGCGCAAAGTCGGCGACGTCTTCGCGATTCAGGACGAGATCGCGGCGAGCGTCGCGATGACTCTGCGCGGCGGAGCTGCGCTGTCCCAGCGCGAGCAACGCGGCTTGCGTCGGCCGCACACGTCGGCCGAACCGTACGAATACTATCTGCGCGGTCGTCAGTCGCTGCACCGGATGCGCGAGCCCGACCTCGAACAGAGCCGCCGCATGTTCGAAGGCGCGATCGAGCTCGATGCGGACTACGCGCCGGCCTGGGCCGGCCTCGCGACGGTGCACGCGCTGCTGTATGAATGGTGGGGCTCGAAGGACGAGGATCTGCATCGCGCGGACCGCGCGAGTCAGATTGCCATGGAGCTCGCTCCCGATCTCGCGGATGCGCACTTCGCTCGCGGCTTCGCACTCTCGCTGCATCGTCGCTACGACGAGGCGCAGGTGCATTTCGAGCTCGCGGCCCGGATCAATCCGCATCTGTTCGACGCGTACTACTACTACGGTCGCGCCGCCTTCGCGCGCGGCGAGATCGAGCACTCGGTGGAGCTGTTCCGCAAGGCTGCCGAGGTCCGTCAGGAAGATTTCCAGGCGCCGACGCTGCAGGCGCAGTCACTGCGCATGCTCGGCCGAGAAGAAGAAGCGCGGGCATGCAACCGCGAAGCCCTGACCCGGGCGGAGCGCATCGTCGCGCTCAATCCGCTCGACGGCCGCGCGCTGGCAATGGGCGCACTGATGCTGTTCGAAGAGGGGCAGCCGGACCGGGCGTTCGAATGGTCGCAACGCGCCGTCGACATGTATCCCGATGACTTGAGCGCGCTGCTCAACAACGCGTGCCTGAACCTGCGCAGCGGCCGCCACGAAGAAGCGCTCGACATGATCGAGCGCGTATTCGGCCGCGGCTGGGGCAAACGCGACTGGGTGGACCACGACCCCGACTACGACTGCGTGCGCGAGCACCCGCGGTTCAAAGCGGTGTTCAAGAATCTGAAGTGAGCGCCGCGCCGGTGCCTACGGCGCGATCCGCTTCGCCTTGACGGTCTTGTTGCCGATCGCGCCGCTCAGCGTCGCGACGGCGTTCTTCTGCACGTCGTTCCATTCGATCGTCAACGTGCCGGCCTGGGCTCCGGCGCGTCGCAAGCGAACGTCTGCGGTCACCTTGCCGGTACTCACGTCCCAGCGCATGCGGCCGCTGACCTGCAGATCCTCGGTCCATTGCACCCGGCTCAACTCGAACTCGTAGCCGAACGGTTGCAATGAATACGTGAACTCGCCGCCGCGCAGTCCGCTGCCTATGCCGAACGTGACGAGGAAGCGCGAGAACACGTCGCCGACGGTTTCGAGCGCCGCGGCGGCGACTTTCAAATCGCGTACGCTCGCTTCGTTGCCGGCCGTCGCCTGGACGGGCGCGAGCTGCTCCACGGTCGAGGCGAACCTCGGCACCGTGCGGATCGGGCGGACGTTCGGAATGCAGCTCGTATCGCCTGGCGAAAGCTGCGCGATGAAACGTCGCAGGATCCGCTGCACGCAGTGAGTCGTGTCGCCGCCGTCGGGCAGGTAGCCGACGTCGCTATAGAAATAAGAAGTGACGTGCGTGAGGTTCGGGATGAGCAGGTGCGTGACGTTCGGGAATTGCGCAGCAGCCTGCGTCGCATCCTCCGGCGAAGTCACCGAATCCAGATCGCCCGAGAGCACCAGCGTCGGCACGTTCGGGAACTTCGGCTTCGCCGGCAGCGGGTCGCCTTGCGGGTAGGCAGGCAGCGGCTTCGGCCAGTCGAGACAGGTTGCGAGCGGCGTGAAGTTCGCCTGCGATTCCAGCGCCTCGTCGATCGTGAACGGCGCGAAGAGATCGGGCCGGTGCTGGCGCGCATCCTCGATGCCTCGGGCGTACTGCCGCCGCCGCTGGGCAGGTGAGTCATCCAGATCGTAGTGCAGCGGATATTCCTGGCAGATCACCGCTTGATACTGGCCGTAGCTGAAATCGACCGCATCGCTCACGAACGGCGTGTTGTATTCGGCCGCGAGCCGCAGCAGCGGCTGCTTGTCGTGATTGTCGAACCACGCGCGCGCCGCTGCATCGAGGTCGCGATAGGTGATCGGCGAGTTGCCGAGGTTGGTCATCAGCAGGAACAACATCGAAACGTCGACGGTCACGTCCAACGGGATGCCGTCCGCATCCGGCGCGGTGCCGCTGATCGGCTCGCGACGCAACTCGCGCAACAAGCGCTCGATGCGCGCCGTGGCCTCGCCGCCGAGCATGCGGCACGAGGGCGAACGCTCGCACACCAGGTCGAGCCCGTCGCGGCCGGTCGCCCAGTCGGTCGGGAACCAGATGTCCGGCGGTCGCACGGGATAGGCGCTGTCGAGAATCAGGCTGCGCAGCCGCTCCGGATGCCAGGCCGCGAACGTTTGTCCGACGAACGTGCCGTAGCTGTCGCCGTAGAAATCGACCTCGTCGATCTGCAACGCGTCCAGCACCGCGGCGATGTCGTCGACCGCGAGATGCGTGCCATATAGATATGCCTTTGCGCCGAGCTGATCGGCGCAGGCCTTCAGCGCAGCGGGATCGCTCGGATCGCCCGTCTGAATCTCCGGACAATCGATCGCGCCGGACGTGCCGGTGCCGCGCTTGTCGATGATGACGACGTCGCGATGCTCGCGCAGCGTGCCGAAAATGTTGAGATACGCGTCGCGCGTGCCAGTGCTGGAGTAGCCCGGCCCGCCCTCCTGCGGCAGCAGCGTGCCGCGCGATGGCGTGCTCTGATCGAACCGCGGGTAGTACTCGAAGCCGATCGTGATCGTGCCCTTGATCCCGCCTGTCGGATCGAGCGGCCGCTTGAGCTTGCCGCAGTAGCCGGTGTAGTCGGCATTGCAAAACTTCAAAGTGAGCGAGCCGACGCTGATCTTGTTGGGCGGCGCGCCCGCGGCGGCCTGAGGCTCGGCTCGGGCGGCGATGGCAGCGGACAGAAGAAAGATCGGTAGCCAGGCCAGGCGGGCTTGCATGCTCACGTCGATTCCCTGATGAACGGGCCGTTTTGCGGCCATTGATGCGCCCGGCCGCGGCTTTGGTCAAGTCCTGTGACAGATTGCCTCGCCCGCCACCGGAAGAACCTTTCAAATCGCGCCCGCATGCGCGCGTGGGTCCAGAAGCTCTCTCCGATCCAGGAGGCCGTCGTGATCACGACGATCTTCGTGGGGTGGTTCATCTACAGCGCAATGTGGATCGTGCTCGCCGGCTTCCCGACCGGTACGGAGAGCCATTACAACGACGGTCGCGCACTCTCGCTCGTGGTGTTCGAATGCGCGATGTTCGCGATCGGTGCGTTGGTTCTGCGATGGCGTGGGTGGAAAGCGACGGACTTCCTCTTCGCAGTCACCTGGCGACACGTGCTGACCGCGCTGGGATTGCTGGTGCTCGCTGCGCTGGCGAACCTCGTCGTATGGCAAGCAGTAGGCAGCCGACTCGACGACGGTTCACTACTCACGCAGCTGGCGAAACCGGGCGCCGTCTCGTTCGGTGCCGCGCTGCTGATGTCGTGCGTCAACGGCACGTTCGAAGAATTCTTTCTCTGCCGCTATCTGGTCGAGCGGTTCCGGTCTTCGGGCGCGGTGTTCGCCGTGACACTGAGCGCAGGAATCCGCATGCTGTATCACGTATATCAGGGACCGCAGGGAACGCTCGCGATCCTGGCGTTCGGCATCATCATCGGCACTTATTATTGGCGCACTCGTGCACTTGGCGCCGTCGTGCTGACGCATGTGCTCGCCGATCTGTTTGCGCTGAGCCGATAGCTATGATGCGAGTCGTGCTGACCACCTTGCTCACTCTGCTGATCGTCGCCGGCGGCGGCTTCGTGCTGATCTGCGCGCTGCTCTACTTCGGTCAGGAACGCTCGATATTCTTCCCGCGACCCAACGACGCGCAGTTGCGGCAGCAATACGCAGCACAGCGCATCGAGATCAGGACGACCGACGCGACACTCGAAGGCTGGTGGATCGAAAATGCGCAGGCGACGACGCCGGCGGTGATTCTTTATTTCGGCGGCAACGCCGAGGATGTGCTCTACACGGCGAACGCGGCTTCGAGCATCGATGCGCACGCAGTGGTGGTCGTCAACTATCCCGGCTACGGCGGCAGTGCCGGCAAACCCGGGCAGCAGGCACTGTACGCAGCCGGCCTCGCTCTCTACGACTACGCGATCGAGCGCGGCGTGCCTGCGGAGCACATCGTCGTGATGGGAAGGAGTCTCGGCTCGGGCGTCGCATCGATGATCGCGGGTGCGCGATCCGTTGGCGCTGCGATTCTGATCACGCCGTACGACACGCTCGCCGCCGTCGCGGCGGGACACTATCCCTTTCTGCCAGTGCGACTGCTCCTGCGGCATCCGTTCCCATCGACGGACTGGGCTCAGCGCACGCACGCGCCGGCGTTGTTACTCGCGGCCGAGCACGATGATATCGTTCCCGCGACGCACGCGCAGAAGCTATTCGAGGCGTGGGCGGGGCCGAAGCAGATTCACGTTCTTGCGCAGACCGGTCACAACGATATCGAGATGCACCCGGACTACTACCGGTTCATCAATGCGTTTCTGATCACTGCCGTCGAGCATTGAGGAGCGAGGCTCACACGAACTGCACTCTCCCAATCCAGTTGCGTGCGCGGCGCTCGAGACGCGAATCGGTGCCTTCGCCGTCGAAGTTCGCCGGCGAGCGACGCAGCAGTGCCGCGTCGACCCCATCGAAGCTGTTCACGTTGACGACCGCGTACAAGCGTCCCGCGATCTCACTCGTGACAACCGGCACGACGCCGCATTGCACGCACACATGGAATTCCGCCGTGCGCGTGCCGAATGCATAGCGCGCAACCGCCGCTGGATCCTTCACTTTGATTTTCAGCGCGCCGTTCGGCGTCGAAGTCCACACGCCGCCGTGTTTCGTGCAGAACGAGCAGCCGCAGGCGCGCGCGGGAATTTCCGTGGGGCTCGGCAGCCAGTCGAGCGCGAAGGAGACGTTGCCGCAGTGGCATGAGCCATTGATGAGCATCTGTCCAGCCTCCCCGCCACACTGCGCAAAAAATGAGGGTAAACCTCAACCGGCCTTACCGGGTTCCCGTCTTGCCGTTGGGTATTCGCCCGCTATGTAAAGGCGCCCGGCCGGCCGACACTAGCAAGCACTGTAAATC
>DATENH010000114.1:0-8968 GCA_035275145.1 Steroidobacteraceae bacterium
AAGGCAGCACGATCATCGTCGGCTTGCGACCCACGAAGTCCGAGATTCCCGGCGCGACGAACCCCGCGATTGCCGCCGACACTCCGAGCGTGCCGAGCAGGATGCTGAGCGCAGATCCATCGAGGCCTCGCACCTGCGCGAGAAACAACGGCAGGAACGCGAAGCAGATCACCAGGTGCGAGACCATCACGATCGAGATCAGCACACACAACAGAATGTTCCTCTGCGCGAGCGCTTGCCCCATCGACATGCGCTCCGCTCGTGCGCCGGCAGCAGTCTCGCGAGGAGGCTCCTTGATCGACCAAGCGATCAACAGCGCGCTGATCACCCCCGGCACGGCCGCAAGAAAGAAAGCCTTCCGCCACCCGAAATGCGCAGCGAACGGCAGCAGCACGAGCGAAGCTGCGGTCGAACCGAGCAGATTCGAGCCGAAGTTCTGCATGAAGCCCATCGCGAGCCCGCGGCGATGCGGCGCGATCTCCATCACCGTGAGTGCCTGGCTGACCGGCAACACTCCACCCTCGGCAATGCCCATGAGCAGTCGAACCAGAAATAGCGCGACGAACGAGCCGACGATGCCTGACAACCCCGAGCACAGCGCGAACACGATCGTGGCGCCGATGAGGATCGGTTTGCGCGCCCCCGTCCGGTCCGAAAAATTCCCGACCACGACGCCGGCAATCGCCCAGGTCAGCGAGAACGCCGAGGCGAGCAGCCCGACCTGCGTGTTCGACAAGCGCAGATCGGGTTGCACGAACGGCATCAGAAAGTTCAGCGCGTTCCGGTCGAAGAACAGGATGCCGAAATTCAGGCACAGCAGCCCGACCAGCAGCGCCTGGTAGCGGGTGCCGCCCGCCGCGTTCGCAGGCTCCATGCCGCTCAGAAGCGGAACTTCGCTTGCAGGCCGTACTGGGCCTCGCCCTCGTTCGGCACGCAGTAGAACGAGCCCGAGACGCCGCGCAGGTCCTGGATCTCCACGCAATACTTCTCGCTCGTGAGATTCTTGCCGAACAGCGAAATCTCGTGACGCTCGTTGTCACCGAACGCATATGTCGCACGCGCATCGATCTCGAAGCGTGAGTCGTACTCGTCGATCGGCTTCTGCGGACTGAACTTCACCTTCGAGGTGCTCTGATAACGCATGTCGGCGCGCAGCGTGAGTGCATTGGTACCGAGCACGAAGCGCTTCTCGATCGCGCCGTTCCCGGTCAGCTGCGGTGAGAGCGGTAGCTCGTGGCCTTCCTGGAAGTCGCCTTGATGCAGATCGAAGTTGATGCCGGTCGCGTCGGTGATCTCCGTGTGCAGATAGCCGAGGCTGCCGGTGAGCAGCCAGTCGCTGGCGGGCACCCATTCGAGCTCCAGCTCCGCACCGTAGATCTGCGACTCGGGCAGATTGAAGAACTCCGGTCCGTTCACGCCGACGTTGAACACCTGCTGGTCTTTCCAGATGTTGTAGAAGACTGCGGCGTTCAGCAGCACCTGATCGTTCACCGTCGATTTGAAGCCCACCTCGAACACATTGAGGATCTCCGGCTC
The DNA here is from genome assembly GCA_035275145.1 of Steroidobacteraceae bacterium. Lineage (GTDB taxonomy): Bacteria > Pseudomonadota > Gammaproteobacteria > Steroidobacterales > Steroidobacteraceae > Steroidobacter. The sequence continues at coordinate 1,537 of DATENH010000114.1, forward strand.
CAGCGGACGCTGCGGGAAGGGCGTGTCGTCGGTGTGCAGGAACTCGACGTCGAACTTGCCGGACTTGAAGCCCCGCGAGTAGCTGCCGTACAGCATGAAGTCGTCGGTCACGTGATACTGCAGTCCGATCTTGCCGCCGACTTGATCGGTGTCGAGATCCTCGCGGCTGGTGTTGACGTCCGCGCAGTGCACGAACGGAATGTATGCCGGGTTCGTCTTGGGCACGCAGGCCGGCAAGCCGGCAGCAAGCTGTCTGACCAGTGCTTCATCGTAGTAGGTCGCGGGGTTGCGGCCGGTCTTGTCGAAACCGCCGGCGTAGTACGACGGATTGCCCTTGTTGTCGTGCGTGTAGCGCAGGCCGACCGTGAGGGTCGTCTTGTCGGTCAGCTCGAGGTCGGTCTGACCGTAAGCCGAGTAACTCCGGTCCTCCAGATCCGCAATGCTGAAGGACACCGTGTTCCCATAAGGGTTCGGTATGACATCGAACAAGCTCGGCGGCGTGATGCCATTCGCTGAAGGGTGCGCGCCCGGGAAGCCGTTGGCGCCGAAGCGGATGTCCTGCGCGAGGTTCGAATCCTCCTGGAAGTAGTAGAGGCCGGCAATCCAGCGGAAACTTGCCGCGTCGTCGTCCGACGCCAGGCGCAGCTCCTGCGATCCCTGTTCGTACTCCTGGTCCATGTCGATGATCAGGACGTCGTGATTCACACCGCCGATGATGTTGCCGTTGCCGGTGTTCTCTTCCTCGTACCATGCATGCGTCTTGTCGTACGACGTGATCGAGGTGAGCGTCGCCGTGCCGAAGTCGTGCTGGATCTTCACGTACGCGCCGTCGACGTTCAGATCGCCGCGATGCGACCCGCCGACGTAGACGTCGTTCCATTCGTTGGTGTGATGATCGAATCCCTCGATATTGACCAGCCCGGCTGCGACCGACGGGTGCTCCCAGTCGATGTTACCGTTGATCGGCACGAGGTCGTTGATCCGCAGCGGCGGATTGTTTGCGAGCGCCCCCGCAACCTTCTGCGGCTGAGCTTCATCTCGCGCGCGCGCATGGTGGGCGCTGAACGTGACCTGCGTCTTGTCGGACGGTTCCCAAACGAAAGTGCCGCGCAACGAGTAGCGATCCTCATCGCCGTAACTATCGTTGCCATCGTCAAGGTTGTTCCAGATGCCGTCGCGCGTGTGATAGATGCCGGCGAGACGCAGAGCGGCCTGCCCGCCGACGGGCACCGACACACCGCCCTCAGTCTCGATGAGGTTGTGCGAGCCGTACGTGAGCAGCGCGTAACCTTCGGCGGGTTGGCCGACGTTCGGCTGACGCGTGATGTAGTTGACCGCGCCACCCGTGGTGTTGCGGCCGAACAAGCTGTTCTGCGGTCCGCGCAGCACTTCGATGCGCTCCATGTCGAACAACCCGAGCGTGCTCATGTACGAGGAATTCATGGTCACCTCGTCCATGTACATGCCGACGGAGGAGGGGGCGTTACCGAAGAACTCGTTGGTGCCGACGCCGCGGATCACGATGTGCTGGCTGAGCGAATTCTGCACGACTACGTTGAGATTCGGCGCCATGCGCGTGATATCGGTCAGCTCAGAGACGCGCGCCTTCTGCAATTCATCCGCCGTGTAGGCCTGCATCGCGATGGGCACGTTCTGCACGTTCTCAGAGCGCTTCTGCGCCGTCACGATCACCTCTTCGAGCTGGCCGCGCGCGTTGGCGCCCGACTGCTCGCTCTGCGCCTGGGTGGTTACGGTCGCGAGCAAGCTCACCCCGGAAGCCAGTAATTGCAGAGTTGAGCTCTTCATGATGATCCCCCTGTTGACGAGACAGTTGTTCGTTACATTCGCCCGCTCACGCACTCATTCCGCCGTCGACGACCAGCGTGCTGCCGGTGATGAAGCTGCTTTGCCCCGATGCCAGGAACAGCACAGCCGCGGCAATCTCCTCCGGCGCCGCATGTCGCCGGAGCGGAATCAGTTCGTCGAAGAATTCGCCGGCGTCGCGGCCGAGCACTGCACCGAGTGCCCCTTCGATGCGCGACTGGAATTCGTTGCGCGTCGGGCCGGGATGAATCGTGTTGACGCGAATACGTCGTGGCGCCGCTTCTTTGGCTGCACAGCGCATCAAGCCGATCTGCGCATGTTTCGCAGTGATGTAGCCGTACACGCCGGGATCGCCGCGCAATCCGGCGACGCTCGATGTGATGATGACGCTGCCGCCGTCCCGCATCCGCGGGATGCCGTATTTGCAGGCGAGGAACGCGCCTTTGACGTGGACGCGCCAGACGTCGTCGAAGACTTCTTCCGGATACTCCGCGAGCGGCGCAATCACGCCGGCATTGCCTGCGTTGCTGAACAGCACATCGATCGCGCCCCAACGTTCGATCGTCGTATCGACGTACGTCTGCACTTCCGTCGCACGCCCGACGTCGGCGACTTTGTACGCGACCTGGCTCGCGGGCAACTCTGCTGCCGCAGTTCGAAGCTGCTGCTCTTGCAGATCAACGAGCATGACCTTCGCGCCTTCGGCCACGAAGCGGCGTGCGCTCGCGAGCCCGATGCTGCCGGCTCCGCCAGTCACGATGCACACCTTGTCTTGCAGCTGCCCCATTCGTCGCTCCGCTAGAACGGGTAGTGCACGGGGGTAGTGGCGATGGTCAGCCAGCGCAAGTCGGTGAACTCTGCGATGCCTGCGTCGCCGCCGAAGCGTCCGTATCCGGACGCCTTCATGCCGCCGAACGGCATCTGCGCTTCGTCGTGAACCGTCGGGCCGTTGATGTGGCACATGCCAGCATCGATTCGGCTCGCGACATTCATCGCGCGCGGGATGTCGCGGCTGAAGACGGCGGAACTCAAGCCATACTCGGTGTCGTTCGCGACCGCGATAGCCTCGGCATCGTCGCCGACTCGTACGACACAGACGACCGGCCCGAACGATTCCTCGCTGTAGATCCGCATTTCGCGTGTCACGCGGTCAAGAACTGTCGCGGACATTACCGTTCCTTTGACCGTCCCGCGCGCAGCGACAGTCGCGCCAAGGCGAGCGGCGTCGGCAATCAGTTCCTGCAGCCGCTGCGCGACCTCGGGGCCGATCAACGACCCGAGGACGACCCGACCTGATCGAGGATCTCCGGCTGGGAGCGCTATCGCCCGGGCGGCGAGCTTGGTGACGAACTGATCGGCGATCGGGTGCTGAACCACAATGCGCTCGGTCGACATGCAGATCTGCCCTTGATTCGCGAAGGCGCCGAACACTGCGGCATCGACCGCTGCATCCACGTCCGCGTCATCGAGCACAACCAGCGGCGCCTTGCCGCCTAGCTCGAGCAGCGCGGGCTTCAGATGACGCGCAGCCGCCTGCGCGACGATGCGGCCGATGCGCGTCGAGCCGGTGAAGTTGATGCGTCTGACCGCACGATGCTCGATCAGCGACTCGACTACGGGCCCCGCATCCTGCGGCGCGTTCGTAACGACGTTGACCACACCCGCTGGAAATCCTGCGTCGCGCATGACTTCGCCGATCAAGCGATGCGTCGCCGGGCACAACTCCGATGCCTTCAGTACTACGGTGTTGCCGCACGCGAGCGGTGTCGCAATCGCGCGCACGCCGAGAATCACCGGCGCATTCCAAGGCGCAATTCCCAGGACGACGCCCGCTGGACGCCGTACGGACATCGCCAGCGACCCCGGACGATCGGACGGAATCACCTGGCCGGATACGCGCGTCGTCAGCGCGGCGGCTTCTTGCAGCATGTTCGCCGCAAGCATGACGTTAAATCCCGCCCATGGCGGTGTCGCACCGGTCTCGCTCAGCATCGCCTCTGTGAACTGCGGCGCGCGCTCGCGTAACACTTCTGCGGCACGCAGTAACAGCGCTCGGCGCTGCGTAGGTCCGGTCTCTGACCACGATGCAAAAGCAGCCTGCGCGGCATTCGCCGCAGCATGAGCATCTGCAACCGTGGCCGCAACCGCGCGCGTCGCGACTTCGCCCGTAAGGGGGTTCAATCGTTCGAAGGTCGCGCCGCGCGCGGCATTCACATCCTTGTTGTCGATCAGCAGATTGATGTTCATGACGCCTCCACTGCGACCTCGACGAGCATCGGCGCGTCCGAGCGGAACGCACCGAGCAAAGCGTCATCGAGTTTGTCGATGCTCGTCACGCTGACGGCCTGCACGCCTTGGCTCCTCGCAAGGCCGCAGAAGTCGAGCTGCGGCAGCAGGATGCCCGGCAACTGCGAGATGCGGAAGTGACGGCCGAATTCGTTGAGCGCCTCGTACGTGCCGTTCTTCACGATCACGAACGCGATCTGCAACGCATGTTGAGCGGCCGACCACAGCCCCTGGATCGAATACATGCTCGAGCCGTCGCCGAGAATCGCGATCACCTTTTCGCGGGGGCGGCCCATCGCAACGCCGATTGCCGCGGGCAGGCCGTGGCCGAGCCCGCCGCTCGCGCAGGTATAAAAGGTCTCGGGATCGAGGATCGGCAGATAGTCGTGCATCGGGTGCCGGGTGCTCGGAGCTTCCTCGACGATGATGCTGCCCGTCGGCCGAAGCGCGGCGATCTGCTGCATCAGATATGCGTCGGTGAGGCGGGTGCGCGGTAATCGCGGTGCACGCGGCGGCACAGTGGGAGCGGGGCGCTCGCGCGGCTTCGCTTGGTCCACGAGATCGGCGATGCCCACCCTCAAGCTGGTGCAGATCGAAGTGCCGATCGGCGACCACGCCGCCATGGATGGATCGTCGATGAGCTGGAACAGCGTTGCACCGGGCGGCACATGCGGACCCGAGCCTTCGACGTGGTAGGTGAACACGGGAGCGCCAAGCACGAGTACCAGGTCGTGACCCGTAAGGTGCTTGACGATGCGGGCGCGGTCCGCCGGCAGGAATCCCGCGAACAGCGGATGGTTCTCCGGAAAACTGTTGCGGCTGGACATCGGGCTGACCCACACGGGCGCGTGGTGCTGCTCGGCGAGCGTAATGGTCTCCGCCCACGCGCCGTCGCGTGCCGCCGAAGCTCCGACGACGATGACGGGGCGTTCGGCACGATTGAGCGCAGCGGCGCACTCCCGCAGCAGCATCGGTTCGCCGCGAATCGACCGGCTGACTGTTCGAGGGGCAAGCGGCTCGCACGAACGATCCCAATCGTCGACGGGCACCGATACGAATGTCGGACCGCACGGCGCCTGCATCGCGACGTAGTACGCACGCGCAATTGCAGCCGGAACATCCTCGGCGCGTGCCGGCTCGCAGCTCCATTTCACGTACGGCTTGGGGAATTCCGTCGCTTCTTTCGCGTACAGGAACGGCTCGAACGGCATGATCGAACGTGCCTGCTGGCCCGCAACGATCACCAGCGGCGTCTGATTCTTGTACGCGGTGAATACGTTGCCGAGTGCGTGACCGAGGCCGGCGGCGGAGTGCAAACTGACGAGCGCGGCATTGCGCGTCGCCTGTGCGTAACCGTCGGCCATGCCGACGGCGATCGACTCCTGCAGGGCGAGTGAATAGCGGAAATCGTCGGGAAAGTTGCGGAACATCGGCAGCTCGGTCGAGCCCGGGTTGCCGAACACCGTCGTCATGCGGAAGGCACGGAACAGATCGAAGACTGCGTCGCGCACGGTCGCCGGTGGCTTCATGCGGCGAGTCTGTGCGCGCCCCTCTGCGGCTGCCTATTGCCAAATTTGGTCGAGGGCATAACATTCTTGCATGGCTTTGGAACCGCGGCAGTTGCGGGCTTTTCTGGCGATCGTGCACACCGGCAGTCTCGGCCGCGCGGCGCACGAGCTGCATCTCACGCAGCCGGCGCTCAGCCGCGTCGTCAAGCAGATGGAGAGTCAGCTACGCGTTCAATTGTTCGAGCGCCGCACCACGGGCATGGAGCTCACGACTTTCGGCAAGGCGCTGCTCCCGTACGCCACGCACCTGACCGAGGAAGCCGATCTCGCGATCGAAGAGATCAACGTGCGGCTCGGCTTGGGTCGCGGCACGTTGCGCATCGGTACCGTGGCGAGCGCCGCGACTGTCGTGCTGCCTTCGCTGCTCGATCGCTTCCACAATCAGTGGCCGAATTTGCAGCTCCAGATCACTGAAGCAGTCGAGGACAAGCTCGCCGCGGCCCTGGTCGCCAACGACGTCGACGTCGTCCTGTCCGGCCCGATTCCCGAAACGGAAGAGATCATGCAGGTGTGCGAGCACCGCTTCAGCGACCGCTCGGTGGTCATCGCGTCCGCCACGCATCCGCTGCACGAGCGCCGCAAAGTTACGCTCGCCGATCTGCTCGAGTACCCGTGGGCCATGCCGTCCGCCGATGCGGAACCGCGCAAGCGATTCGACGCGCTCGTGCATCGCCTCGGTGGCAAGCCGCCGCACGTCACCGTCGAGACGCGGTCGCCCGCCACGATCAAGGCGATCGTCGCGCAAACCATCCTGCTCGGTTGGCTGCCCGAGCCGCTATTCGCGGCGGAGCAGGCGGCGGGGCTGATCCGGCCGGTCCGATGCGAGGAGATGACGCTGCCGCGGCGCTTCTTCGTCTATCGCCGGCGCCGCAATTTCATGGCGCCGCCGCTGCAGCAGTTCCTGCAGGCGCTGCGCAGGTGAGGCGGCCGCTGGTCTGCTATTTGAATAATTGGATCCAATAATCCATACTCGCCGCCATGCTCACTCAGGCCATCGTCGAGCGCATCAAAGGCGCGATCGAAAGCGGCACCTTGCGGGCTGGCAGCGCGATCGGCCAGCAGGAGCTCGCAGACCGGCTCGGCGTGAGTCGGCAACCGATCCGGCAGGCGCTGCCGCTGTTGATCGCGGAGGGCTGGATCCAGAGCTTGCCGAATCGGCGTCTGCTGGTGCGCGAGCTGGCGGCCGGCGAGGTCGACGAGATCTTCGCGGTGCGGCGCTTGCTCGAGCCCATCGCTCTCGCCGCATCCATCGAGCGTGCGACGCCGGCGATGCTGCGGCGTTTGAAGTTCGCTCTCACGGAGTACGAGGAAGCGGATACGCCCGCGGAGTTGGAAAGCGCGGACGTGGACTTTCACGAAGCTCTCTACTCGTGCTGCGAGAACGCAACGCTGCTACGGCTGATCGAGCAGCTGCGGCGCTCGCTCAAGCGCGTGTATGAGCTCAAGCCGACCGGCAGCGCTCTGCGCAAGAAGGCGATCGCCGAGCATCGCAAGCTGGCCGCGCTTTGCGAGCAGGGCGATGCACGTGCGGCCTCAACGGCATTGCTGGCCCATCTCGATGCAGCCCGGGCAGCGATGCGCAAGACTCGGCCGGCGTCAGCCGGCAAGGTGACCACCGGTGGCAAACGTGGAAAACATTGAGCTGGCGAGAACTCCCGCGCCGCCGTACTACGCGGTGATTTTCGCTTCACTGCGCACTGCGCGCGATGATGAGGGCTATGGGAAAGCGTCGGAGCGGATGGCCGAGCTCGCCC
>DATENH010000115.1:0-2686 GCA_035275145.1 Steroidobacteraceae bacterium
CGAACACCGCGACGTTTCGCCGGCTCCGAACGCTGCCCGCGCACTGGCGCTCCAGCGAGCTCACGGCATGTCACGCCCGCTTGCTGGCGGCCGATTGCGGCGACCGGCTCGCAGTCGAGGAACATTCGCAGGCGCTGATCCGACGCGTCGTAGCCGAAGCGGCGGGCTCGCGGGAGTTCGACAAGCCTTGCGCTTCATCCCGCCAGATTGCAGCGATCGAGAAGGCGCGAGCCTTCATCCTGAGCTGCTATCGCGAGCCGCTATCCCTGTCGTCGATTGCGCGTTCGTGCGGCGCCGCTCCATCGACGCTGTGCGAGAGTTTTCCGCAGGTGGTCGGAATGCCGGTATGGAAGTACGTGCAGCGCCTGCGTCTACAGGAAGCAGCCTTCGCGTTGGCCGAGGGCGCGGCCGATTTGAGCGGTCTCGCGCTCGATCTGGGGTTCAGCTCGCACAGTCATTTCGCTCAGGCGTTCCGCGCGCACTTTGGCGTAACGCCGTCGCACTTTCGGCGAGCGGCGGGCCAGGCTTCAGCCTGACTCCTTATCCTTCTCGATCAGCGCATACGCGGAGTGATTGTGGATGGACTCGAAGTTCTCCGCTTCGACCACATACGCCCGCACGCGCTCTTCCTTGTTCAGCCGTACCGCGACGTCGCGCACGATGTCTTCCACGAACTTCGGATTGTCGTAGGCGCGCTCGGTCACGTACTTCTCGTCCGCGCGCTTCAGGATGCCGTAGACCTCGCACGAGGCTTCCGACTCGGCGATGTCGATCAGCTCCTCGAGCCACATGTGGCCTTCGACGCGCGCCTTGATCGTGATGTGCGAGCGCTGGTTGTGCGCGCCGTAGTTCGAGATGCTCTTCGAGCACGGGCACAGGCTGGTCGCGGCGACCACCACTTTCAGCCACAGCTCCGGCTTGCCATCGTGCAGCTCGCCGATCAGCGAGGCCTGGTAGTTCATCAGGCTCTCGACGCCGCTCGCCGGCGCCTTCTTCATCACGAAGTACGGGAAGTCCATTTCGATGTGGCCGCTCTCAGCGTCGAGCTTCTCGGTCATCTCCACCAGGATGTCGCGGAACGACTCGACCGAGATCTCGCGCTCGTTCCGGTGCAGCACCTCGACGAAGCGCGACATGTGCGTGCCCTTGAAGTTGTGGGGCAGGGCGACGTACATGTTGAAGTTCGCGATCGTGTGCTGCTCGCCGCTCGAGCGATCTTTCACCCGCACCGGGTGATACACGTCCTTGATGCCGACCTTGTTGATCGGTAGCTGGCGGGAATCGGCGCGTGCCTGCACGTCCTCGATGGAATCGTCGGCGGGTGGCAATGCGTTGGAAGGGAGAGTAGCCATGGGTTCGATGTGCGGAATCGACGTGCAGAACGCGGCTTATTGGGCCGGGGCCAGTATAAAGCAAGCCCCCGTCTGCACTAGCCGCCGACCGCCAAGCGCTTCCCTGCATGCCACCAGCGCGTGATTGTCGCCTCGACGGCCGGGCGGTCCAGTCCCGCCAGCGTCAGACAATCCTCGCGCGAGCCGTGCTCGATGAAGCGGTCCGGAATGCCGAGGTTCAGCGTCGGCGTGCTGTGACCGTTGGTGACCAGGCATTCGATGATCGCGCTGCCCGCGCCGCCAGCGACGACGTTTTCTTCGACGGTGACGAGTGCGCGATGCGTACTGGCAATGCGCAGGATCAGTTCCTCGTCCAGCGGCTTCACGAAGCGCAGGTTCACGAGCGTCGCGTCAAGCTGCTCGGCGACGCGCTCGCAGGTCGCTACCATCGCGCCGACCGCAATGATTGCGAGGCCGCTGCGCCCTTCGCGCCGCATCTGAGCTTTGCCGATCGGCAAGGCCCGCATGGCAGGCTCGATCGCAACGCCGGGCCCCTGACCGCGCGGATACCGTACGCATGCGGGTTGATCGAGCTGCGAGGCAGTGAACAGCATCTGCCGGCATTCGTTCTCGTCCGCCGGTGCCATCACGACGAGATTGGGAACGCAGCGCAGGTACGAGAGATCGTAGCTGCCCTGATGAGTCGCGCCGTCGCCGCCGACGAGGCCGGCGCGATCGATCGCGAAGGTCACCGGCAGTTTCTGCAGGGCGACGTCGTGAATGAGCTGGTCGTACGCACGTTGCAGGAAAGTCGAGTAGATCGCGACGACGGGCCGCAAACCTTCGCACGCCATGCCGGCCGCGAGCGTGACCGCGTGCTGCTCGGCAATCGCGACGTCGAAATAACGATCCGGAAATCGCTTGGAGAATTCCACGAGGCCGGAGCCTTCGCGCATCGCCGGCGTGATGCCGACCACGCGCGGATCCTGCGCTGCCATGTCGCAGAGCCACTGTCCGAAGATCTGCGAATACGACGGGCCGCTCGCCTTCTCCTTGAAGATGACGCCGCTCTTCGGATCGAACGGACCCGGGCCGTGCCACTTGATCGGATCGGCCTCCGCAGGCGCGTAGCCTTTGCCCTTGCGCGTGATCACGTGCAGGAATTGCGGGCCCCGCTGGTCGCGCAGGTTCGTGAGCGTCGCGACCAGCGCGCGCAGATCGTGGCCGTCGATCGGCCCGATGTAGTTGAAGCCCATCTCCTCGAAGATCGTGCCGGGCAGCACCATGCCTTTCATGTGCTCTTCCGAGCGGCGCGCCAGCTCCCACACGGTCGGCATGCGGCTCAGCACTTTCTT
>DATENH010000116.1:0-6586 GCA_035275145.1 Steroidobacteraceae bacterium
GTCCGCAAAAAAAAACGACCCCGCTTCCAGACATAAAACCGCCGCCCGCAATGGATCCCGGCCTGCACGAGATTTACGCAAAGGAAACCGCGGGCCATCTCGCGACCATCCTTGAGTTCATCGCGGCCAGCGAGGCTGCGGTGCCGCCGTACGCGGTCACCGAGGACCTGCATCGCTCCTGCCACACGCTGAGCGGCACGGCCAAGACGGCGGGCGCGCGCCAGGGCATCAAGATCGCCGAGCCGCTCAACCGCTACGTCCGCAAGCTCTACGACAATTCGATCGGCATGCCGGCCGCCGGGCTCGCAGTCCTGAAGGACGCGAGCCTGGCGATCCAGCAGGTGCTCGATCACATCGAAGAGAACACCGGCTTCTTCCTCGATCACCCGCGCATCGCCGCGCGCCTGGGCGAGCTGGAGCGCGAGCTCGACGAGGAAATCGCGCGGCTCGCCGAGACCATCGACGCCACGATCCAGAGTCCGGCGCCCGTGACGGCAGCCAAGGCCGTGGCCGCGTCGGCAGACGAGGACGGTGGAGTGGAGGTCGTCGAGCTGGAGCCGACCGACGCCAACGCGCTCAGCATGCTCGACTGGAGCTACGACAATTTTCCGCCGGCCCCAGCGGTCGCGGACGCCGGCTCGCCGTCGCATGACGCGTCGCCGACGATCATGCGGCCCGCCCCTGTTTTCCGTGACGACCCGACCGAGCGCGCCGAAGCGCTGCCCGACACCGAACCGACCAACGTGCAGAAGGCGCTGGAGGACGGCGACCCGACGAACGTGCAGCAGTCGCTCGTGGAGGGCGACATCCTCGCATCGCTGACCTACGAGGCGCCGCAGGAAGAGCCGGGCATCGTCGTCGAGGAAGGGCTCCCCGAAGAGGAATCGGTCGAGATCGAAATCGACGCAGCCGCCTTTCAGGAGCTCCAGGATGAGGAAGAGGATGAGCCTGCGCTCGCAGTAGAGGACTTGCTTGCGGAAGAGCAGAGCGACACGGTTCGCAGCCCGGCGCTGGCTCCGCAACCGCCGCCGGTTGCTCTAGCTCCGCCGCCGCCTGCCCCTGTTGTCGCGCCCGCTCCGCCGCCACCCCCTGCGCCGGTCGTCGCGCCGGTCGTGACGGCGGCCGCGCCGCAACCGGTCGAAGAAGATGAGGACGACGGTGCCGACTTCGATCCCGAAGTCGCAGCGATCTTCAGCGAGGAAGCGACCGAGCTGCTCGAGACCGCCGATCACGCCCTGTCGTCGTGGAAGCAGGATCGCGGCAACAACGCGCTGGTGTTCGAGCTGAAGCGCGTCGTGCACACGCTCAAGGGCGGCGCCCGCATGGCGGGCATTCGCGCGATGGGCAACCTCAGTCATGAGCTGGAGACGCTCATGCAAGGCGTCGAAGCAGGCACTGTTCCGGCGACGCCCGAAGTGTTCGATGCGCTGCAGGCGAGTCTCGATCAGTTGCATCGCATGCGCGACGTCGTCAATCGCGGCGAGCGTTGCACGTCTGCACGTGAGCTGATCAACCGCATTCGCGCGCTCGGCGGTCAGGCGCCGCTCGCCGCTGCGGCCGCACCTGCACCTGCACCTGTTGCCGTCGGGCCCACTGCGCCGATCGAAGTCGAAGTCGAAGCAGAGGACTTCGGCAGCGCCACCGGCGTCGTGCCGACGCTGACAGATTCGTTCATGTCGGAGCCGGAGCCGGAGCCGGAGCCGGAGCCCGAGCCGGAACCCGAACCCCTCGCTGCAGCCGACGCAGAAGTACCTTCGCTCGACGATACCGAGTTCGACATCGAGTTCGGGGCCGACGAGCTCGGTGCCGCCGCGCCGCGCGAAGCGGTGCGCGTTGAGGATCTCACCGGCAGCCACCCGGTTGCCGAGCACTCGGCGCCAGTGGACGTGGCCGCGCTGCAGCCCGATCTGCCTCCGGCGGAAATGCTGCAGGCTCCCGAAGAGCCGGCGATAGCAGAGCAGCTCGCCGCGCCGGTGTTGCCGGGCCGCGAGCAGCAAGTCCAGGAACGCCAGGAATTCGCGCGCGTCGACGCCGACTTGCTCGACACGCTGCTCAACAACGCAGGCGAAGTCAGCATCTTCCGCTCGCGGCTCGAACAGCAGGTCGGCTCGATCGAGTTCAACCTCGCCGAGCTCGGCCGCACGGTCACGCGCTTGAAGGAGCAGCTGCGCAAGCTGGAGCTGGAGACCGAAGCGCAGATCCTGCATCGTCATGAAGAGGAGCACCCGGGCCGGTCCGACTTCGATCCGCTGGAGCTCGATCGCTATTCGGCAATCCAGCAGTTGTCGCGCGCGTTCGCCGAATCCGTCAGCGACGTCGGCAGCATCGAAGGCTTGCTGGAGAACCTGACCCGCGAAGCGCAGAACCTGCTGCTGCAGCAGTCGCGCGTCGTCACTGAATTGCAGAACGGCCTGATGCGCACGCGCATGGTGCCGTTCCAGCGCCACGTGCAGCGCCTCAGCCGCCTCGTGCGGCAGGTCGCCACCGATACGAACAAGAAGTGCGAGCTGGTCGTGGTCGGCGCCTCCGGCGAGCTGGATCGCCAGGTGCTGGACCGCATGCTGCCGCCGTTCGAGCACATGCTGCGCAACTCGGTCGTGCACGGCATCGAGACGCCCGAAGAGCGCGTGGCGCGCGGCAAGTCCGAGAGCGGCACGATCCGCGTCGGCCTGCATCGCGAAGGCTCCGAGATGGTCATCATCCTCGAGGACGACGGGCGCGGCATCGACGTCAGCGCAGTCCGCGCGCGGGCGCGCGAACGCGGCCTGCTGCAACCGGGACGCGTTCTGTCCGACGAGGAAGCGCTGCAGTTGATTCTCGAGCCGGGCTTCAGCACGGCGAGCAGCATCACGCAGCACGCCGGCCGCGGTGTCGGCATGGACGTCGTGGTCAACGAGATCAAGAAGCTCGGCGGCGCGCTGTTCACCGAATCCCAGCCGGGCCTCGGCGTGAAGTTCACGATCCGCCTGCCGTTCACGCTGGCGATCACGCAGGCGCTGATCGTGCGCACCGGCGAAGAGCTGTATGCGCTGCCGCTGCCTTCGGTGGAAGGCGTCGCGCGCGTGCCGCGCTCGGAAGTACAGAAGCATCTCGCCGAGGATTCGCCGACGTTCACGTACGGCAAGCAGGTGTATCGCTTCCAGCATCTCGGCGCGTTCATCGGCGGCGGCGCTTCCGTTCTTCCCGAGGCGGACGTATCGATGCCGGTCATCCTGATCCGCGCCGGCGATCATTCGACGGCAGTCGTGACCGACGAGCTGGTCGGCAGCCGCGAGATGGTCGTGAAATCGGTCGGCCCGCAGATCGCCGGCATCCGCGGCATCGCCGGCGCGACGATCCTCGGCGACGGCCGCATCGTCATCATTCTCGATCTCGGCGCGCTGGTGCGCTCCGAATGGCGCGGCCGCAAGCCGCTGGTGGAAGGCCCGCAGGAAGATCGCCGCACGTTCGCGCTGGTGGTCGACGACTCGATCACCGTGCGCCGCGTGACGCAGCGCCTGCTCGAGCGCCACGGCATGAAGGTCATGACTGCGAAAGACGGCGTCGATGCGCTGTCGATCCTGCAGGATCACTTGCCGGACGTGATCCTGCTCGACATCGAAATGCCGCGCATGGACGGCTACGAGCTGGCGTCGCAGGTGCGCGCGGACGCGCGCCTCGCCGACATCCCGATCGTGATGATCACCTCGCGCGTCGGCGAGAAGCATCGTGCGCGGGCGATCGAGCTCGGCGTCAACGATTACCTCGGCAAGCCCTATCAGGAAAATCAGCTGCTGGATGCGATCGAGCCGCTGGTCGAAGCGCGGCGTCGTAAAGCCGCCCCGGCGCAAGGTCGTGAGTCCCGCGCATGAGTGAGGTCCTCGCCCACGAGCTCTACAGCCTCCTGGTGCCGCTGGCGCAGGAGCGCCTGATCGTGCCGCGCGCGTGCGTCGCGGAGGTCGTCACGTGGCAGGCGCCGGAGAAGATGGAAGGCGCGCCGCCGTGGTATCTCGGCACGATTCACTGGAGCGGCCGCGCGGTGCCGGTGATTTCTTTCGAGGCTGCGTGCGGCCAGTCGCCGCCGAATCCCGGCACGCGCACGCGCATCGTGATCTTCGTGGCGTTGTCGAGCCAGATCGCCGGCGGTTACTTCGGCGTGATCACGCAGGGCTTCCCGCAGCTGGTGCGCGTCAATGCCGACGTGGTCAAGCACGACCCGAGCCGCAACTTCCCCGAGCGCGGCCCGATCCTCTGCCAGGTCCGCATGCTCAACGAATCGCCGCTGATCCCGGACTTCGAGTGCCTGGAGCAGATGATCTCGGAAGAGACGCGCGCCTCTTAGCCAGCGCCTGTTGGCGGACTGTAGGTCGGGCTTCAGCCCGACAATCCGTGCGGAGTTCAGAGTCGGGCTATAGCCCGACCTACGGCCCAGTTATCCAGCGGCCGATCGGAACCCGTCTACTGCAAATCCCCCCACAACGCCTGCAGCACCGTCAGCGCCACCACCGCCGCTGTCTCAGTTCGGAGCACGCGCGGCCCCAGGCGCACCGGCATGAAGCCGGCCTTCTGCGCGGCCAGCAGCTCATCGTCGTCCAGGCCGCCCTCCGGGCCGATCAGCAGCTCCACCTTGCTTGGCAGGCTGGTGAGGCCGGCGAGCGATCCCGGCGCGGACGGGCTCAGCACGAGCCGCAGACCTTCCTTGCGCGCGTTCGCCAGATGCTCGCGCAAAGTCACCGGCGCCGCGACGTGCGGGATCTTCGAGCGGCCGCACTGCTCGCAGGCAGCGATCACGATCCCGCGCCAGTGACTCTGTTTCTTCTGCGCCTGCTTGTCGTCCAGGCGGACGACGCTGCGTGCCGTGAGCACCGGCGCGATCGTGGCGACGCCGAGCTCGGTTGCCTTCTGCAGCGTCCAGTCCATACGTTCGCTGCGCGATACGCCTTGCAGCAGCGTGATTCGCAGCGGCGACTCGGCCGCGCCCGCCGTCGGCTCGCCCAGGCGCACTGTCACGTCGTCGCCGGCGACGCGCACGATTTCCGCGCGGAACTCCTGGCCGCTGCCGTCGAAGACGGAGAGCGGCGCACCCTCGCGCATGCGCAGGACGCGCACCACGTGATAGGCACCGGCCGGAGCCAACGGGATTTCCGTGCCGCTCGCCAGCGGCCCTTCGCAGAAGATTCGATTCATTCTCATGGGCAGGGCATCATGGCGCATCGTGGCTGCCAGAACCATTGCAGAAACCTCGGTCGATCCGCACACCGGCCTGATGCAACCCGCGCGCCAGGTGCTCTCGCCGAATCACGACGAGCGGCCCGGCGGCCTGCTGCCGGAGTTGATCCTCGTGCACGGCATCAGCTTGCCGCCGGACGAATACGGCGGACCGTGGATCGATCGGCTGTTCACCAACACGTTGCCGCCCGACGCGCCGCAAGTGCATCCCTTCTTCGCGACGGTCATGAGCTTGCAAGTCTCGTCGCACCTGCTGATCCGTCGCGACGGCGAGTACGTGCAGTACGTTCCGTTCCACCTGCGTGCCTGGCACGCGGGTGCGTCGAACTATTGCGGTCGCGAGCGCTGCAACGATTTCTCGATCGGCGTCGAGCTGGAGGGCAGCGACGAGTTGCCGTACGAGCCTGCGCAGTACCGTGCGCTGAGCAACGCCATTCACGCGTTGTGTCGCGCGTATCCGTCGCTGTCGACGGAGCGCGTTGCCGGCCATAGCGACGTCGCGCCCGGCCGCAAGACCGATCCGGGCCCCGCATTCGATTGGCCGCGCTTGCGCGCGCTGCTCCGCCTGCGACGAGGATGAAGGCCTCACTGATCGTCCTCGTGCTGCTGATCGCTGGGGCAGCACATGCCGCGCCGCCCCAGCGCATCGTCAGTCTCGCGCCGCATCTCACCGAGCTGGCGTTCACTGCGGGGGCGGGCGATCGCATCGTCGCGACTGTCGAGTACAGCAATCATCCGGACGCCGCGCGTTCGATTCCGCGCATCGGCGACGCCTTCCGCGTCGACCTGGAGCGGCTGCTGGCGATGCGGCCCGATGCAGTGTTGGTCTGGGAATCGGGCACTCCCGCGCCGACGATCGAGCGGATTCGCGCTCTGAACCTGTCGGTCGTTTCATTCCAGACGCAGCGCCTGGCAGACGTTGCGACGGTGCTGCGCGAGATCGGCCGGCTCGCGGGCACGAGCGCGGTTGCCGAGCGCGAAGCGGCCGACTACGAGCGCCGCATTCAGGAGCTGCGCGACCGCTATCGCGACCGCACGCGAGTGCGGGTGTTCATCGAAGTAGACGACCGCCCGCTGTATACGGTGAACGGCCGGCAGATCATCAGCGAGATCGTCGAGCTGTGCGGCGGCCGCAATGTGTTCGCGGAGCTCAACGAGCTGGCACCCGCGATCGGCATCGAGGCGGTGATCGCGGCCAATCCGCAAGCGATCATCTCCACCGACGACACCGTGCCGGACGCAGCCGCCGAGTGGAGCCGCTGGCGCCACATCGAGGCTGTGCGCACTAAAAACGTTTATACGCTGCGCTCGGACGATATCGCGCGCGCCACGACCCGACTGACGGTCGCAGCTGAAGCCGTCTGCCGCACGCTGGACA
>DATENH010000117.1:0-14421 GCA_035275145.1 Steroidobacteraceae bacterium
TCACCATGATTTCCAGCGCTGCGACGCGGCCGGGCTTGCCGGCGCGCGGGATGAGCTGCTGCGAGATCACGCCGCGCAGCGAAGTCGAAAGCATCGCCCGCACGTGCGGCTGCTTGTCGGCCGGGAACGCATTGACCATGCGATCCACCGTCGGCGCGGCGCCATTCGTGTGCAGCGTGCCCATCACCAGAATGCCCATCTCGGCCGCCGTGACCGCGATGCTCATGGTCTCGTAGTCGCGCAACTCGCCGACCAGGATCACGTCGGGATCCTCGCGCAGGGCCGAGAGCAGCGCTTCGGAGAACGACGGCGTATGCGTGCCGATCTCGCGCTGGCTGATCAGGCAGTTCTTGCGTGCGTGCACGAACTCGATCGGATCCTCGACCGTGACGATGTGGCCCTTCATGCGCGTGTTCATGTCGTCGATCATCGCGGCGAGCGTCGTCGATTTGCCGGAGCCGGTCTTGCCGGTCACGAGGATCAGGCCGTTGTTCACTTTGCAGAGGTTGCGCACGGCGTCCGGCATGTTGAGCTGGTCGAGCGTGAGCGCCTTGGACGGAATGGCGCGGCAGACGCAGCCCAGGCCGTACAGGTGCCGCATCACGTTGACGCGGAAGCGCGAGACGCCGGGAATGATGTAGGCAAAGTCCGCGCCGTGCTTTTCTTCCAGCCGCTGTTGCGCGGCGCGCGGCATGATCTCGCGCAGCGTCTCTTCGACGAACTGCGGCGCGAGAACTTCCGGTCGCAGCGGCTGCAGCTCGCCGTACAGGCGGATGCGCGGCGGATCGCCCGCAATGAAGTGCAGGTCGGAGCCGTTGCGGCTGAGCACCTCTTTCAGGTACTCGTCGATGCGCCGCGGGACGTACGTATTCCCGGTCGGGCTGCTCGGAGTGCTGCTGACTGGCTCTGTGCTCATGGTGCGGCTAGCCCGGCGCGAGGTCGAACTTCGGCAGGACGCTCGTGTCGGTCACGAACTTCGAGAACAGGCGCTTGTCGCTGGCGTAGACGTAGGCGTCGTCGGGATCGATCTCCTTCGCCTGCAGGTTCTGTAACAGCGCCTGGTCGAGCATCTGCATGCCGAGGTCCTTGCCGGTCTGCAGCTGGGTCGGAATCTGGTGCGTCTGGTCGGTCATGATCAGCTTGCCGATGGCGCGGGTCAGCACCATGACCTCGCAGATCGCCTTGCGGCCGCGCTGGTCGGCGGTCTTCACCAGGACCTGCGTGATCACCGCGATGAGGTTTTGCGACAGGAAACTCTTGGTCTGCTCGCGCTCGTCCGCCGGCAGCGCGTCCACGACGCGATCGATGGTCTTCACCGCGCCGGTCGTGTGCAGCGTGCCGAGCACGAGGTGGCCGGTTTCCGCCGCCGTCATCGCCCAGCGGATCGTGTCGGCATCGCGCAATTCGCCGACCAGGATCACGTCCGGATCTTCGCGCATCGCCGCGCGCACGCCTTCGGAGAACGACGGCAGGTGCGTGTTGAGCTCGCGCTGGATGATCTGGCTGCCCTTGCTCTTGTGCACGAACTCGATCGGATCCTCGAGGCTGACGATGTTCAGTTTCCGCGTCGCATTCAGGTGATCGATCATCGCCGCGAGCGTCGTCGACTTGCCGGTGCCGGTCGAGCCGGTCACCAGGATCATGCCCTGGTGGTAGTCGCACAGCTTCTTGACGATCGGCGGCAGCGCCAGGCGGTCGAGCGTCGGCGGATCGGCGGGAATCGCCCGGAACGTCGCGCCGACGCCGGTGTCCTTGCGGAACACGTTGACGCGGAAGCGCCCGCCGTTGGTCGAGACGTACGAGAAGTCGACGTCGTGGCCCTTGCGCAGGCGGTCCTGGTTCGTCTTGCTGAGGATCTCGACGATGTAGCCTTCCAGCTCCGCCTGGCTCAGGTCGCGGAACTTGATCGGCATCAGGTCGCCGTACATGCGCAGGAGCGGTGGCAGCCCGACGGCGAAATGGATGTCCGAGCAGCCCTGGTCGGTGCCGAGCTTGAGGAATGCGTCGATGCGTGCCATGCGAAGCGGAGCGTACCGCTACTGGCGCATCTTCTCCAGTTCCAGCCGCAGCTCGTCCATGGACTGGTGGCGCTTCATCTTGTCGACCGACATCGCGCGTCCGACCAGCTCGGAGAGCGCTTTCGGCAGCTGCGGATTCACGTCGAGCGCGGACTTCGCCTTGCCCTGCACGTGCTGGTACATCACCGACATGTGGTCGCCGCGGCTGTAGGGCGGCTGTCCGGTGAACATCTCGTACATGATCACGCCGACGCTGTAGATGTCGGCGCGCTGGTCGACTTTCTTGCCGAGGATCTGCTCCGGCGCCATGTACTTCGGCGAGCCGATCACGTAGCCGGTCTTGGTCAGCTGCGTGTCGCCTTCCTTCTGCGCAGCCGCGACGCCGAAGTCGAGGACCTTCAGCAGCCCCTCGTTGTTGATCATGATGTTCGCGGGCTTCAAGTCGCGATGCACGACGCCCACCTGGTGCGCGACGGACATGCCGGTGCAGATGTCGATGCTGTACTGGATGGCGCGCGGCAGCGGCAGCGGCTTCTCGTTGACGATCTCGCTGCCGAGCGTGTGGCCCGGGAAGTACTCCATCGAGATCGCGTAGTTGCCGCGCATGTACAGGAAGTCGTAGATGCGGATGACGTTCTTGTGCGTGATCTTGCGCGAGTAGCGCAGCTCGTGCACGAAGCGCTTCATCATCTCCTCGTCCTGCGACACGTTCGGGTTCAGGAACTTGAGGATCAGCCGCTCGTCGACGACGGTGTCCTCGACCAGCACGACCGTGCCGAACGCGCCCTTGCCGATCTTCTCGATGAACTTGTAGCGGCCTTCGATGATGTCGCCGTTCTTGAGCGTGGCGATGTCCATCTTGACGGCCGTCGCCGCCGTCTCTTCCGCCTTCTTGATGACCTGGTCGACGTCGCCCTTCTCGATCAGCAGCGTGCGCGCCGGCTCGGCCATCTTCGCCGCCTTGACGTTGGCCTGCGTCGCCGCCGCCGCCGCCGCGACCGCCGTGCTCGAGTAACGGTTGTCGATCTCTTCCAGCGCGCGGATGGCGGCGTGCTGGATGGTCTCGTCGGTGGCATTGGACCCGGCGGCCTGGATGTAGCTGCGCACGCTGTCGGCGCGCTTGTCGTCCGCCAGCCGCGCGAGCGCGTTGATGGCTTCCACCTTGATCTCTTTCTCGGGGCGCTCCAGCAGCCGCACCATCGGCTCGATGACGCGCACGTCGCCGAGTTTGCCGAGCGCGCGCGCGATGGTCGGCAGCGAGCGCGTGTTGTCCGAGTTGAGCAGCTCCATCAGCGTCGGCACTGCCTTCTTGCTGCCGATCTCCGCGAGCGCGTCCACCGCACGCTCGCTCACCCACCAGTCCTTGTCCTTGGTCGCCTCGATCAGGAAGTTGACCGCGCGTTCGTCCTTGGTCTGGTTCAGGATCTCGATCGCCGCGCGGCGCACCTCCTCGTCCTCGTCGCGGATCAGCTCGATGACGGCATCGACGACGCGCGGGCCGCCGATCTTGCCGAGGGCATCCGCGGCGCGCGTGCGCACCCACCAGTCGTCGTCCTTGATGACTTGCAGCAGGTGCTTGATGTCGCGTGCGGTGCCGAGATGGTTCAGCACTTCGACCGCGGCGCGGCGCGCGTACTCGTTCTCGTCCTTCAGGACTTCGACGAGGTACTTCATCGTGTCCGGGTCCTTGGCGCGCACGACGACATCAATGGCGCGGTTGGCCACTTCCAGGTCCGGGTCGCGCAGCAGCTGGCAGACCGGGCCGACGGCGATCGGTCCGTCCATCTTCGCGAGCGCGTTGAGCGCCGCCTGACGGATCAGCTTGTTCGGGTCCTTGAGCTGCGTCTGGACTGCCGCCGAGACATCCGGCCGGTTGAAGCGCGACAGGATGTTGATGATGTGCATGCGCGCGATCGAGTCCTTGCCCTCGATGCGGCTGGTGAGCTCGGGAATCGACGCGGTGTCGGCGAGATCGCCGATGATCCGGAACAGTGCCGCCTTTTCGTTCGCTTCCTGGCTGTACGCGTGTTGCAGCAGGTCGCGGACGGAAAAACGCTGCTTCTGCGCCGCAATGATCTCGAGGACGGCGGGCTTCGAGACATCCTCACGCCCCAGCAGGTCGATCAGCATCGAGGGGCTGTAGTTGTGGCTGGCTGTCAGCGCCCAGCTGACGGCGGCGATCGTGCGCGGGCTGCCGTCCACCAGTCCGGCAGCGAACAGCGGAAAGGTTTTGTTGTCGACGAGCTGCGTCAGGATCTCGACGTACGACGCCGCTTCCTTCTTGTCCGCGACCGCCAGCGCGTCGAGAATCTTCGGGATCGCGCCGGGGCCGATCTTGCCGAGCTTCTGGAAGGCCGCTTGCGCTTGCGGATGCAGCGGATCGCCAATTCCGCGGATCTCCGCGATCAGCCGCTCAGCTTTCAGATCCGAGAAGAAACTCATCCCGCCTACGAGGTCCGCTTTAGCGTGTGTAACTCATTATGCCACGGCTGCCGCGCTACAATCCGCGCCCCGCGGGCCAAGCCTGTCAGGACCTGTCCATCGTTCTCATGAGTAAAACGCCTGAATCCGCACTGCGCGAGGCCGTCGAGTCCTATGTCGATCCGTATCTGGGGCTGGAGCTGCGAGCAGCCGGGGCGCTGCGCGGACTGGAGCTCGACGGCGAGCGGCTCGCACTCTCGCTGACCCTGGGATTCCCGGCGCGCCACTATCGGGACGAGCTCGCGGCGGCCATCGAGCAACGGGTGCGCCCGCTCGCCGGCGCGCGGCGCGTAGCGATCGCTATCGACTGGCAGATCGCCGCGCACGGCACTCAGCGCAACCTGCGGCCAATTCAGGGCATCCGCAACATCATCGCCGTGGCTTCGGGCAAGGGCGGGGTCGGCAAGTCGACGACCGCTGCGAACCTGGCGCTCGGGCTGGCCCACGAGGGCGCGGCGGTCGGGCTGCTGGATGCCGATATCTATGGTCCGAGCCAGCCGCTGATGATGGGACTGGCGGGGCAGAGTCCGACCAGTCCGGACCAGCGCACGATGATCGCGCCGGTCGCCTACGACGTGAAGGTCATGTCGGTCGGCTTCCTGATCGACGCCGAGCAGCCGATGGTGTGGCGCGGGCCGATGGTGACGCAGGCGCTCGTGCAGTTGCTGGAAACGACGCGCTGGGGCGAGCTCGATTACCTGGTCGTCGACATGCCGCCCGGCACGGGCGACACGCAGCTCACCTTGTCGCAGCGGGTGCCGGTGAGCGGCGCGGTGATCGTCACGACGCCGCAGGACATCGCGCTGCTCGACGCCCGCAAGGGCCTGCGCATGTTCCAGAAGGTGGAAGTGCCGGTGCTCGGCATCGTCGAGAACATGAGTACGCATATCTGCTCGCAGTGCGGCCACGAGGAACACATTTTCGGCGCCGGCGGCGGCCGCCGCATGGCTGAGCAATACGGCGTAGATCTTTTGGCCGAGCTGCCGCTCGACATCCGCATCCGCGAGCAGGCGGACGGCGGCCGGCCGACGGTGGTTGCGGAGCCGGACAGCGCGCTCGGCCGGGCCTACATCGATCTCGCGCGCCGGACGGCCGCGCGTCTGGTGCGGATCGCGCTCGAGCCGGCCAGCGCCTTTCCCTCGATCACGATGGAAGACACCTGAGCCTGCGCCGACGCGTTACCATTGCGCCCCCATCCTTACCCCGCCGCTTCTCATATCTATGACCATCAAGTCCGACCGCTGGATCCGCCGCATGGCGGCCGAAGGGATGATCGAGCCGTTCGAAGCGGGGCAGGTGCGGACGGTCGGCAACGGCAAGATCATCTCGTACGGCACCTCGAGCTACGGCTACGACGTGCGCTGTGCCAACGAGTTCAAGATCTTCACCAACATCAACTCGACCATCGTCGACCCGAAGGATTTCGACTCGAAGAACTTCGTCGACCTGCAGCAGGACATCTGCATCATCCCGCCGAACTCGTTCGCGCTGGCGCGCACGGTCGAGTACTTCCGCATTCCGCGCAACGTGCTGACCATCTGCCTGGGCAAGTCGACTTACGCACGCTGCGGGATCATCGTGAACGTGACGCCGCTCGAGCCCGAGTGGGAAGGGCACGTGACGCTGGAGTTCTCGAACACCACGCCGCTGCCCGCGAAGATCTACGCCAACGAGGGCGTTGCGCAGATGCTGTTCCTGGAGTCGGACGAAGTCTGCGAGACCTCGTACAAGGATCGCGGCGGCAAATACCAGGGCCAGAAGGGGGTCACGCTGCCGAAGGCGTGACGCCGGTCTAGCCGCGCCTTTTGCCGGCGAAGTCGAAAGGGCCTCGGCCGCTTTCGACAAGAAAACTAGTGGTGCTCCAGCTTCTGCAGCACCATCACCGTTTCCACTCTGCCCTTGCGGATCTGCTCGGCACGCACCGGCAGGAACTCCAGGCTCGGCGCCATCCAGAAGCGCGACGTGCGGCTCGAGCCGCCCTCGCGCGTGCTCTCGTAGAGCACCGTGTCGAGTTTGCCGAGCGCCGAATCGACGGTCGCGTTTTCCTTCTTCGTGTAGACGTAGCGTTTGATGCGGTTGTCGTCGATGAGCGGAATCGTGCCGGGCTCGACGCCGCGTAACAGCGCTGTCGTGACCGCGATCTGCATCGACGAGCGATCCTGCGTGCCGGGCTCGGCCGTCAGCTCGACCGGCTTGCCTTCTACCGTTCCTGTTACGCGATTGCGCGACCAGTCGAAGTGCAGCTCGCCGTCGCCCTCGTTGCCCGACTTGCCGTCGTCGAGCTGCCAGTCGATCGGCCGGGTTCCGGCCCCATCGATCTCCATGACGCTGCGCTCCATCGCAGCCTTGCTGACGAACAGCCGCGCAAGCGTGCTCGGGCTGGCGTGCGTTTCGTAAATGTATCGACCGGTCGCAGCGTCGCGTGCGAAGTCGAAGGTGATCGAGCCGGCGCCGATGCCGCGAAAGGTGACGGCGTAGGTCGCCGAGAACGGGCGTGGCACAGCGGCCTCGGCCTGTGCCGAAGAGGCAACCAGCACTGTCATAACCATCGATGTCAGCAGGCTCGCTAACGTTCGCATTCGGTCTCCCGGGCGTCTCACTCGCAGGCTAACCGCCGGCTACCGCCGCGGGTTCCCGCAGCGGCGCGTCCAGCGGCTGGCCGTCGAGCCACGCGCGACCGTCCTTCAACAGCAATCGCCCGCGCGCGAACCAGTCGATGGCCTGCGGATAGATCCTGTGTTCGCCCTGCTGAACTCGCGCTGAAAGCGTGGTTTCGGTATCGCCGGGCAGGACAGGGACCTCGGCCTGCAGAATCACCGGGCCGCCGTCGAGCTGCTCGGTGACGAAATGCACGCTGACTCCGTGCACGGTTTCACCCGCCTGCAGCGCGCGTCGATGCGTGTGCAGGCCGGGATACTTCGGCAGCAGCGAGGGGTGGACGTTGAGGATGCGGCCCGCGAATGCGCCGATGAACTCCGAGGTGAGAATGCGCATGAAGCCGGCTAGCACGATGAGCTTCGGCTGGTAGTGCGTCAGCAGCTCGATCAGCGCCCGGTCGTACGCCGGGCGATCGGCGAAGGTGCGCGGCTCCAGTGCGCGGGTCGCGATGTTCATCGCTGCAGCGGTTTGCAGTCCTTCTGCCGAAGTTTTGTCACTGACGACGACGCGCACCTCGACCGGCAAGTGGCCCGCCGCCGCGCGCTCCGCGATGACGCGCATGTTGGTGCCGCGGCCGGAGATCAGAATTGCGATCGGCAGCAGGCTCATCCGCGGATGATGACGCCACCGTCGCCGCGCCGGACTTCGCCGATGACGACCGGCTGCTCGCCGTGGTCGCGGAGCACCTTGAGCGCGCGCTCGCAGTGCTCGGCCGCGACGCAGACCGTCATGCCGATGCCGCAGTTGAAGGTCCGGTACATCTCGTCCCGCGGGATGTTGCCCGCTCGTTGCAGCCACTCGAACACCGGCGGCGGACTCCACGTCTGCGCGCTCAGCATGACTTCGAGACCTTCCGGAACGACGCGCGGAATGTTCTCGGTCAAGCCGCCGCCGGTGATGTGCGCGAAGCTGTGGACGGCGACGGACCTGGCCAACGCCAGCAGCGGCTTCACGTAGATGCGCGTCGGCATGAGGAGCGCGTCGTACAGCAGACCGCCCTCGAGCTTCGTCGCGGGCGACGCCTTGGCGGCCTTGAGCAGCTTGCGAATCAGCGAGTAGCCGTTGGAGTGCGGCCCGGAGGACGGCAGGCCGATGATCACGTCGCCCGGGCGCGTGCGGCTGCCGTCGATGATCGCGTCCTTCTCGACGATGCCGACGCAGAAGCCTGCCAGGTCGTAATCGCCGGCGGCATACATGCCGGGCATCTCGGCGGTCTCCCCGCCGATCAGCGCCGCGCCGGCCTGCACGCAGCCCTCGACGATGCCCTTGATCACCGACTCCGCCACGTCGACGCTGAGCTTGCCGGTCGCGTAGTAATCGAGGAAGAACAGCGGCTCGGCGCCTTGCACGACGACGTCGTTGACGCACATGGCAACCAGATCGATGCCGATCGTGTCGTGGCGGCCGGTCTCGATGGCCAGCCGCAGCTTGGTGCCGACGCCGTCGGTGCCCGACACGAGCACCGGCTTGCGGTAGCGCTCCAGCGGAATCTCGAACAGCGCACCGAAACCGCCGAGTCCGCCGAGCACCTCGGGGCGCAGCGAGCGTTTGACCGCCGGCTTGATGCGTTCGACCAGCTCGTCGCCGGCTTCGATGTCGACACCGGCATCTTTGTACGTAATGGGCATGGTGACCTGAAGTGCGTTTTCTTTCGGCAGGGGCTGGCGGGGCGCTGTGATATTTTACACGCATGGCGTTGTTCCGTTCCCTGTCCTCGAAGCTGTTACTGCTCCCCGCGCTGCTGTTCGTCGCCGTGGCGCATGCCGTCACGGTTCCGGACCTCTACGAAACCTCGCAGCCGGTCGAAGGCTCGTCGCGCGATGCGGCGTTCGCCGAGGCGCTGCGAACTGTTCTGGTGCGCGTCAGCGGGCAACGCGACGCAGCGCTGCGTGTCGGCGAGGTCAGCGATCCGCGCAAATACGTGCAGCGGTTCGGATTCACTGCCGACAACGTGCTCCAGGTGCTCTTCGACAGCGCTTCGGTGGATCAACTGCTCTCGAAAGCCGGTCTACCGATCTGGGGCCGCGAGCGTCCCGCGACCGTCGTGATGTTCGGCGTCGAGGACGGAGCGTCCTGGCGCTGGCTCGCTGCCGACACGCCAGCCCGCGAGCGCGACGCGATCGAAAAGATCGCGCGGCAACGCGGCCTGCCGCTCAAATGGCCTGTAATGGATGCACAGGAGCGAGCCGAAGCCAGCTCGGAGTCGCCCGGGCTGAAGCAGGCTGCGGCGCGCTATGAAGCGAACGCCGTGCTCTTGGGGCGCGCACGTGGCGGCGTCGTCCAATGGACCCTGCTGTCGGACGAAGGCTCGGCCCAGGCGAGCGGCGGGCTCGACGACGGCGTCCACCTGGCGGCGGATACGTTCGCGCGCGTGTTCGCGGCCTCGGGATCCTCGCTCGGCAGTGTGATCGTGGAGGTTGCGGGTATTTCCGATCTCAACGCGTACGCCGCGACGCTGAATTACCTGGAAGGCATGACGCTCGTGCGCGGCGTCGCCCTCGAGCAGGTCGCGGGCGAGAAAATGCGGTTCCGGCTCGCCGTGCGCGGCGACGCTGCGACCTTGCGCCGCGCGATTGCGCTGGATCATCGACTGGTGCCCACGGACACGGCAGACGGCGCTGCGGCCGATCGGCTCGCGTTCCGTTATCAGCGCTGACCGACGATGCGGCACATCCCCAATGCGCTCTGCTTTCTGCGCATGTTGCTGGTCGCGCCGGTAGCGTGGCTGCTGGTAACCGACAACTACCGCTTCACGCTCGCGATGTTCGCGTTCGCCGCCGCGACCGACGGCCTGGACGGATTCCTGGCGAAGCGCTTCGGCTGGACTTCGGAGCTCGGCAAGATCATCGATCCGCTCGCCGACAAGATCCTGCTCGTCGGCGTGTTCATCACATTGGGCGCGCTCGGTGTCGTGCCGCTGTGGTTGGCGGCGACCGCGGTGGGGCGCGACGTGCTCATCACGGCGGGCGCGATCACCTATAAATATCTCTACGGCTATGGCGAGTTGCAGGGACGTCCCACCGTTGTCAGCAAGCTGAACACGCTTTGCCAGATCATCTACCTGTTGCTGGTCGTCGCGTCGCGCGCCTATGACTTCACGCCGAAGGTCGCGATCACGGTCCTCGGGGCGCTCGTGTTCGTCACGACGGTCGTCAGCGGCCTCGACTACGTCCTCACGTACTCGCGCAGGGCAATCGAGGTCAGCCGCCGGCAACGCGGCCTCGCGTAAAATGGACGCGAAGCAGCTGCCGCTCGGAATCCGGCTGCGCGACACGTCGGTCTTCGCGAGCTACTTCCCCGGACGCAACCGGTCGGTGGTCGATGCGCTGGCTGCTTTGAGTGCGCGCCGTGTCGGCGCGAACGACGGGCCCACTTGCGTATGGGTGCACGGTGCGGCCTCGGTCGGTAAAACGCACATGCTCCAGGCAATGTGTGCCCGCGCTAACGGCAACGGTCAGACAGCCGCGTACTTGCCGCTGCGCGAAGTGGTGCAACTCGGCGGCGAGATCCTTTCCGGTTACGGCCAGTTCGCGCTCGTGTGTCTCGACGACGCCGAAGCAGTTGCCGGCGATGCAGGCTGGGAGCGCGCGTTGTTTCGCCTGCATCAGGAGCTGGACGAGCAGGGCGGCCGGCTTGTGATGTCGGGAGCAGCGCCGCCGGCAGCGTTGCCGTTCAAGCTGGCCGATCTCGCTTCGCGTCTGAACGGCGGCGTCGTTCTCACGTTGCAGCCGCTCGACGAGCAGGAACAACTCGCCGCCTTGCAGTTGCGCGCGCAACTGAGAGGCTGCGAGCTGCCCGAAGAGACCGGTCAGTTTCTATTGCGCCGGCTGCCGCGAAACATGACCGCGCTGTGCACGTTTCTCGACGAGCTCGACACGGCATCGCTGGTCGCGCAGCGACGCCTTACGGTGCCGTTTGTGAAGGCCGTGATGAAGAGCGGGTAGCCCGCAGGTACGCGACGAGCAGCCCGAAAGCGGCAATCACGGCGAACAGCACCAACGCGGCCCACTTGCGCATCGCCGGATTCGCGACCGCTTCCGTCAGTCCGAGCAGGAGCGATGGCGCGAGAGCCAGCGTCATCCATGCGTAGGAGCGGCGGCGTCCGGAGTACAGAAATGGGAGTCCGACCACGAGCGGCAGGCCGAGGATCGCGCCCACGACCGCCCGCGGCGTCGACGGTGCGATGACGACCCAGCGCACGACGAGCGCGAACAGCGATACGACGACAGCGCAGACCCCGAGCCGCAACCGGGCAGCGATTCCGTTCAAGCGCGCAGCTTGACGGCGAGTTCGGCGACGCGTCGGCCGAGGTGTATCGCCAGCGTTCGCTCTTCCTCGGTCAGGCGCGGCTGAGTGTCATCGCCGGCGAAGTGACTGGCGCCGTAGGGCGAACCGCCGGCGCGCGTCTTCGACAACGCCACGTCTGTGTAAGGCAATCCGACGATGTACATCCCGTGATGGAGGAGCGGCAGCATCATCGAGAGCAGCGTCGTCTCTTGCCCGCCGTGCAAGGTCTGAGTCGACGTGAACACGCCGGCCGGCTTGCCCGCCAGTGCGCCGCTGACCCACAGCGCGCTGGTGCCGTCGAGGAAAAACTTGAGAGGCGCCGCCATGTTGCCGAAGCGGGTCGGGCTGCCCATCACCAGGCCGTCGCATTCACGCAGATCTTCGTGCGTGGCGTACGGCGGACCTTCGGCTGGCACGGCCGGCAGAGGGGCCTCGATCACGCTCGCGACTGCAGGCACGGTGCGCAATCGGGCCCGCGCGCCTGTAACGGATTCCACTCCACGGCAAACTTGTCGAGCGAGCTCGGCAGTGGCGCCTTTGCGCGAATAAAACAGCACCAGTATTTCAGGCACGCGTGCAAAACCCTGGAAAGCCATACGACGCACACACGCACGGCGCCGCTCTTGTGGGAGTAATGCAACGCAACAGTCCGGCGCAGGCCGCTCGCATTGTATTCAGCCTAGTCTTGACGGTGTAGGCTTTCGGTTGCTACGGTCGATTGAAAAATCACCATGGCCCATCTCGCTCGCATCCGGGGAATCTTCGTGGTCGCGGCGCTCGCGCTCGCCGCGTGTGCCGGCGCGCCCGTGCAGGAAATGAGCAATGCCCGGCAAGCCATCCGTGCCGCGCGCGATGCCGGCGCCGAAAAAGCAGCTCCGCAGAAGCTGAACGAAGCCGAGGCGCTGTTGAATCGCGCCGAAGACAGCCTGGAACGGCGCGCTTACCGTGAAGCCCGGCGCAATGCCATCGCCGCTCGCGACAAGGCTGCAGAAGCGCTCGGTGCCGCGCAGCCCGGCAGCAACACGGGTTGAGTTTCCTTGTCGGCGATCATTGCACGGCGCTGTTACGTGTCCGGGCGCGTGCAAGGCGTTTTCTATCGCGCCTCGGCGCGGCAGCGTGCACAGGAACTGGGTTGTCGCGGTTACGCGCACAATCTTCCCGACGGTCGCGTCGAGGTGCTCGCAGTCGGCGAGCCCACTGCGGTTCACGCGCTCGTCGAATGGCTCCGGCAAGGCCCGCCGGCCGCGCATGTGACGGACGTGAAGTGCGCCGAGGTGCCGCTCGCGGATCTTGGCGAGCTGCCGGGCAGCTTCGGGACGCGCTGAAATCTACTGGTAATGCCAGCGGCGTGAGAGCCGGTCGAGCACCAGGTCGGCGTAATTCCTGCGCCCGACACTGCCGTTGTAGCGCGCGAGCGCGCGCGTGTAGTCGCCGCGCTCGCGGTCCAGGTAGAACTTCAGGATCGTGCAGCCCATACGCAGGTTCTGCGGGATGCGCACCAGTTCCTGGTTGGTCATGCCGAGCTGGCGCGGCCAGAACGGCATCACCTGCATCAGGCCGACCGCGCCCGCATTGGAAACCGCCCAGCGATCGAAGCGGCTCTCGACGTCGATGACCGCCATGACCAGCCCCGGCGGCAGCTCCAGCCGGCGTGCCTCGCAGTGCACGTGGTGCAGGATTTCCTGGCGTTCTTTCGAATCCTTCAGCAGCGGCTTGAGCTTCGGCTCCATCGCCGCGAACCAGACCTGCTCGTCGAACTTGTCCTCGAAACAGGCACCCGCGGCGAGCGCCTGCTCGAGCAGCGCGCCGAGTTGCGGATCCTGCTGGCGGTCCGCCAAAGCAGGCCCGCTCGCGACCAGCGAGAGCAGGAACAAAGCTGCTCGGGGGGCTTTCAACTTGATCCGGACCCGGTCTGCCGCGTCTGGTTGTGCGCGCTGCGCGTCGCACAATATCATGTGTCCAACTTCTCGCACGCATACCATGAGCGCCGAGCACTACGAAACCGGCGATGTGCCGCCAGGGAAGAATCCCGCCCGCGGCGTGTACTGGCTCCCGAACGTGTTCACTACCGGCACGCTGTTCGGTGGCTTTTACGCGATCGTCGCAGCCATCAACGGCGACTTCTCCCGCGCCGGCATCGCGATCTTCGTCGCCATGCTGTTCGACGGCCTGGACGGTCGCGTCGCGCGCTGGACCAACACGCAGAGCGACTTCGGCAAGGAGTACGACAGCCTGTGCGACATGGTCGCGTTCGGCGTCGCGCCGGCGATCGTCGCCTACCAGTGGGGCATCGAGCGCATCGCCGACTACGGCAAGTTCTGGGGACGCTTCGGCTGGCTCGCTGCGTTCTTCTACGCGGTCGCCGCGGCGTTGCGGCTGGCCCGCTTCAACGCACGTGCGGCCACTGCCGACAAGCGCTACTTCGAGGGCCTGCCGAGTCCGTCGGCGGCCGCGACGGTGGCGAGTTTCGTGTGGCTCGCGAGCGAGCTCGACCTGGGGGTCGAGCGCACCACCGGCGGCCTGGCGGCACTGGTGCTCGCTTTCGGCATCACCATCTGCATCGGTGCGCTGATGGTCAGCCGGTTCTCGTACTGGAGCGGCAAAGAGCTGAACGTGCGCGGGCGGATTCCGTGGGTGTACGCGCTGCTGATCCCGCTGATCTACATCATCGTCTCGCTCGCGCCGGCTTCGCTGTTCGCGCTGTTCGGCACGTATGCGTTATCTGCGCCGCTGTTCTGGCTGTGGCGCAAGGTCTTCAAGAAGAAGCGGGTAGCAGAGAGCGGATGACCGGAGCAATGGATTCCCGTCGCGTTGCGTACCTGAAGGCGCTCGACATCGATGTCTGGGAGCGGCGTGATCTTGCGCCCGCCGCAGCCGTCGCGGTCCCGGTCGCTGACGGCGGCCTGCAATCCGGCTGGGACGACCTCGCGCGCGCGGTGAAGAGCTGCACGCTGTGCCCGCTGCACAAGACGCGGAC
>DATENH010000118.1:0-67834 GCA_035275145.1 Steroidobacteraceae bacterium
CTTGGCGAGAAATCTTTCTTTTTGAGGGGAACGCGAATGCGACGGCGGATTTTTGCAGCAGTCTGCGCTTTATTGCTCACTGCCGCGGCGCTGCCCGCCGCGGCCGACACGGACGCGCAGAAGCTCGCGACCGTGCGGCAAATGATCGAGGCGTGGAACACGCAGAACTGGCAGCAAGTGTACGAGCTGTTCGCGGCAGACGGCGTCCTGCAGAGCATGATGTTGTCCGAGCCGACGGTCGGGCGTGAAGCGATCAAGCAGCGCATCGGCGGCCTGGCGAAAGGCATATCGAAGATCGAGCTGCGCATCCGACACATCGGCGTAGCCGACGGCGTCGTGTTCATCGAGCGTGTCGACGACTTCGTATACCGCGGCCATCACGGCGCGGTGCCGGTGGTCGGCGTCGTGGAAGTCGAGCAAGGGCACGTCAAGGCCTGGCGTGAATACTACGATCGCTCGCAGATGCTCGAAGCGATGGGGCTGAAGCAGGATTTCGACGCCGCGCAGCGGCGCGAGTAGGCGAGCCTAGCCGGCGACGGCACCGCGCCGCGGAGCGCCCTCGCCTGCTACCGGCGGGAAGGTGACATCGTGGGGATCGATCGTCTTGTGGCAATGACTGCACGCGACCACGGCGTTGAGCCGCGCGCCGCAGGTCTTGTGGAACACGCGCAGATTAGGTCCGCCCGGCGGTGCGAGCCAGCGATCGCCCCATTGCATCAGCATCAGCGCGTGCGGGAACAGGTCGCGGCCCTTCGGCGTGAGCCGATACTCGTAACGCGGCGGCCGCTCCGAATACTGCCGGCGCTCCAGGATGCTATGGTCGACGAGGTAGTTCAGACGGTGCGTGAGAATGTTGGTCGCGATCTCGAGCCCGCTCTGGATCTCGTCGAAGCGGCGCAGGCCGAGGAACGCCGCGCAGAGCACGAGCGGGGTCCAGCGATCGCCGAGGATATCGGTGATGTGCACGAAGGCCGTGCTGGCGCCGCGATGACTCTCCGCGTTCACCGACGACAGGCGACGGAAGCGCGGCGTGGCGGCACGCGAGCGGCCGGTGTTGGGCACGACCTCGTAGCCGACTTCGCGCACTTCGACCAGCTTGCCGCAGCTCGAGCACATGGTCTCGGGCTGCATCGCATGCTTGCAGAGGTTGTGCCGCAGGTAACGCGGAATGCCCGCGCCGCTCGGCGCCCAGTTATGCTCCCAGCGCCACGTCACGAGAGTCACGCCGTACAACGCGAGGCCCATCGCCGTCAGCCGGTATTCGAAGCGGGGCGGCGCATCCGAGTAGCGGACGCGTTCGAGCAGGCCGTTCTCGACCAGCCCGTTCAGCCGGCTGGTGAGCGTGGAGCGGGCGGCGCCGCTCAGGTTGCGGAACTCCTCGAAGCGGTGCGCACCTTGGAATGCGTCTCGCAGGATCAGCAGAGTCCAGCGGTCGCCGATGACACTCAATGCGCGCGTGACAGAGCTGGCAGCTATTATTTTTGCGTTCGAGGGCATCGCGCGAACTGTAGGCGTAGCCGAGCGAGCATGCAATGATCCGCTTCGACGAAAGAGTGGCCATCGTCACCGGCGCCGGCAAGGGCTTGGGACGAGCGTATGCGATATACCTTGCCGCACGCGGCGCTCGCGTGGTCGTCAATAACCGGCGACGGTCGACCGGCGAGCCGTCGAGCGCAGACGAGGTCGTGCAGGCGATCCGCCAGGCCGGCGGACAGGCCATCGCCAACTACGACAGCGTCGAAGATCCGGCGGCGGGCCAGCGGATCGTGCAGCAGGCGCTCGATGCCTGGGGCCGGATCGATGTACTCGTCAACAACGCCGGCGTCGATCAGCGCTCGACGTTCCACAAGGTGAGCGTCGAGCAGTTCCGGCAGATCTTCGACATCAATTTCTACGGCTCTTTGTACGTGACGCATGCGGCCTACGCCCGCATGCGTGCGGCCGGCTACGGGCGCATCGTCGTCTCGACGTCGGTTGCCGGCCTGTATGGGCTGCATGGCCTGACCGCCTACTCGGCGTCGAAGGCGGCGCTGATCGGCTTCATGCGCACGCTCGCCATGGAGGGAAAATCGCACAACGTGTTGACCAACGCGATCGCGCCCTACGCCGCCACGCCGATGACCGCGCGTCAGGGAAACATGCCTGATGAGTTCATGACGACCATGCGGCCGGAGTTCGTCGCGCCCGCGGTCGCACTGATGGTGAGCGAGCAGACGAGCCTGAACGGCCAGGTGATCATCGCCGGCCGCGGCGTATTCCGCCGCGCAGCCAACGTCGAAGGACGCGGGCTGCGCTATGCGGAACCGACCGAGGTGACACCTGAAGAGCTGGCTCGCGACGTCGCGCAGCTCCTCGACATGCAAGATGCGACCGAGTTCGCCGACGCGATGGCAGCGTTCCAGCAGCTCTTCGGCCAGGGATCCGGAGCGAAGTGATGCAGGAACTGGGCACTGCGACCGACGCGCGATTGCCCTGGCCCAGCCCGGCGCGCGCCTGGTGGACCGTCGCGGTGCTGACGTTCACCTACATCGTTTCGTTCGTCGACCGCACGATCCTCGGCCTGCTGATCGAGCCGATCAAAGTCGATCTGTCGCTCAACGACACCGAGATCGGGCTCGTGCAGGGCATGGCGTTCGGCTTGTTCTACGCAGCCATGGGCCTGCCGCTGGGTTGGCTCGCCGATCGTACGTCGCGTCGCGGGTTGATCGCAGTCGGTGCGGGACTGTGGTGTGCGGCGACGGCTGCCTGTGGGCTCGCATCCACCTTCGTTCAGTTGTTTCTGGCGCGCATTGCTGTCGGCGTCGGCGAGGCCGCGCTCTCCCCTGCTGCCATGTCGACCATCAGCGATTCCTTCCCGAAGGAACGACGCGCCGTGCCGATCGGTGTGTACGCCGCTGCGGCGGCGCTCGGAGCCGGTTTCGCGCTGATCGTCGGCGGCACCGTGATTCAACTCGTCTCGAACCGTTGGCAGAACGCTTTCATCGCTGTCGGCCTCGGTGGGCTCGTGCTGTTGCCATTGCTCGCGACCATCCTGGAACCGGCGCGACGCAACGAGTCCGCGGTCGCCGGTGCGCCTGCGCGGATCGATCGGTTCATCGTCGAGCATGCGGACTTCATGGTGCGCCACTACATCGCGGTCTCGCTCTACTCGGCAATGATCTACGCCGTGCTCAGCTGGGTGCCGGCTCTGTTCATTCGTGTGCACGGCTGGACGCCCGGCGAGACCGGTTTGCGTTATGGACTGGTGTTGCTGCTGTTCGGAGGTGCCGGCACGGTGCTCGGTGGCATCGCGGCGGCACAGCTCGGCAAGCGCGGTGTGCAGCAATCCGCCATCTGGGTCACTGTCATCGGCATGGCCAGCGCGTGGCCGCTGCTCGCGATGGGCGGCTGGGCCACGGATGGATGGAGCGCGCTGACGTGGTATGCGCCGGGACTCTTATTGATGACGTTACCGGGCGGGACGGCGATCCAGGTGGTGCAGGAGGCGGTGCCGAATCGCCTGCGCGGGCAGGCGTCCGCAGTCTACTACCTCGCAAACAGCGTGATCGGGCTGACGGTGGGTCCGCTCTCGGTCGGCTTACTGACCGACTACGTATATGAGGATCCGCTGCGCATCGGCTCGGCGCTGGCGCTGATCGCAATCGTCATCGCGCCGATTACGACTGCGCTGGCCTTCACGACTCGGGCGCCGTTCGCACGGCTGGTGAGTCGAGCGGCGGCGTAATTCTCAACGCCCCGTATTGATCTCGGTCGCGCCGAGCTGTTTCGCGAAACGCCGCGCCAGCGCTTCCGGCTCGCGAATCGTCTGCGCACGCACTTCGATCGCCATCGCGTCCGTATCGACTTCCTCGGCGCCGCGACGAATCGCGGCCAGCCCTGCTGCCGCGATGGTTGCAGGCTGTTCCTTCGCACCCTTGACGTGGCTCGCCATGCGCGTGTCGACGGACCCGACGAACAACGCCGTGACCGTCGTGCCCTGAGCCGCGAGCTCCGCGCGCAGGCAGGTCGACATCGCACGGGCCGCGAACTTCGAAGGACTGTAGCCGCCCATGATGGGCACCGCGACGAGCCCGCCCGCCGACAATACATTCGCGACTGCACTCGGCCGGCTGCGCGCCAGGATCGGCGCGAAGGCGCGGCACATCCCGAGCGGGCCGAAGTAGTTCACTTCCATCTCGGCACGCGCCGCGCTCAGGTCAGGGGCCGTGAGCAGCGTCTGGTGCAGGAACTGACCGGCGTTGTTAACGAGGATCGTGACATCCGGACACTCGCGCGCCGCGCGCTTGATCGATGCTTCGTCGGCTACGTCGAGCTCCACTGCCACGACGCGATCCGGCGCTTCCTTCACGAGATGCGCCGCGCCTTCGCGCTGCCGCGTGCCCACGTAAACGCGCCGTGCACCGGCGGCGACGAACGCGCGCACGAATGCCTCGCCGATCCCGCGATTGCCGCCCGTGACGAACGCTACCGAATTCGCGATTTCCATCGGAGAGACCTCTCTAATCGATCGCTATTACATCTGCAGCCGGCGGCTCGGCATAGAGCCGCTCGACATCTGCTGCGCGACGCATCAGCACCGCGCTGCGATTCACAGTGCCCTTGTCCGACAGCTCGTGCGCGCCCGCGTTGGGCGGTTCCTGCAACAACAACACTCGACGCACGCTCGTGCTCGCACCAGGATTCTCCGCGTTGTGCGCGGCGAGTCGCTCGCGAATCTTGCCGCGCAGAGCTTCGGCGCCTGCGCTCTCCAGCGCGGCGCGGTTCGGCCACGCGAGCACTGCAATGCTCGTATGCCCTTCGCCGCACAGAACCAGCTCGTCGACCAGCGGCGCGAGCCGCCGCAGCAGCTCGGCACGCAGTTGCCCGCCGCTCACCCATGTGCCGCTGCCGAGCTTGAATTCCTCCGCGAGGCGACCGGCGAACGCCAATCCCTGTTCGGGTTGCTGGGGATCGTGAAACACCGCGAGATCGCCCATGCGGTAGTAACCCTCCTCGTCGCGACTCTCGGCCGTGCGCTGCGGATCGCGCAGGTAGCACGGCGTCACGACCGGGCCCGCGATGCGAACTTCGTAACGCGTGTCGACCGGCACGAGCTTCACGCTGATGCCGGGCATCGGCACGCCCAAGCCGACCTTGTCGGTCTCGAAGTGGATCGCGAGACAGCCCGACGTCGTCTCGGTCGAACCATAAGCGGAGATCAGCATGATGCGCTGGCCGATCGTATCGACCGCGAGACGTTGCAGCCGCTCGTAGATCGGCTGCGGCAAGCCCGCGCCGCCATACAGCAGCACGCGCAGATCGCGGAAGAACGTTCGCCGCAGATCCTCGTCCGCCTCCAGGGCTTCGACCAGCAACTGGTAGCCGAGTGGCACGTTCACGTAATAACTGCCGGGCACCTCGCGCAGATTGCGCAGAGCTTCCTGCCACAGCGGACCGGGAACGGGTTTGCCTTCGTCGATGTACAGCGTGCCGCCCGCGACCAGCGTGAGCATCTTGCCGAACGCGCCGGACACGTGATTCCACGGCAGCCAGTCCATCGTCGTGCCGCGCCAGCCCGCGGCCGCGCCGATCGTCTGCAATGCCTGCGCGATGTTCGCGGCAATGTTCGCGTACGTCTGGACCACGGCCTTCGGCGGACCGGTGGAGCCCGACGTGAGCATGTACGCGGCATGATCTTCGCCGCGCAGCGCCGCGATGCGTTCGGCGACCGCGCTCGTCACCGGCGTCGCGAGAACATCTTTCAGCGATGCGGCGCCAGGTGACGCATCTTCGGGCGTCGCAGTCAGCACAACCGCATCGCCGAAGTCGACTTGCTCGAGCGCACGCGCGAAAGGCTTCGCGTTCTCGACGAAGATGACGCCCGGACGCGTGAGCTGCACAACATGGCGCAGCCGCGTGAAGTTCGCGTCCATGAGACCGTAGTTCGCGCTCACCGGACACGCCGGCACACCGACCGCCATACCGCCAAACTTGACCAGCGCGTGGGCGATCGAGTTGCCGGAGAGCAGCAGGATCGGGCGATCGCGCGCGATGCCACGGTTCAAGAGCCATTGCGCGATGGCGTCCGTGTCCCGTTTCGTCTGCCTGTAGGAGTGCGGCGTCCAGGAGCGCTGCGGACCCTGGCGCTGGACCAGATAGGGCTTGTCACCCAGGCGTGCGGCCTGCGCAGCGAGCACGCGCGGCAGGCAGGGCTCGAACTCCTGCAAGGAAATGCGCGACCGCAGCACGATCGTGCCGTCGCTGCGCCGCTCGACCTCGAGATCCACCGGCAGGAAGTCCGTCCGCCGGAAGGGAACGGAAGCGAGCCTTGTCAGTTGCATAACGAGACTTATAATCGAAGGGGCCTGAAGCAGCAACCGCGCCGGGTGTCAGCACGAGGGGAAGCCAGTTGGATTTTGCCAGACTCAAGAAGGTGATCGGCTTTTACGGCCGGTTCCTGGTCAGTTTTTCGGCGCTCGGCTATCGCGCCCGTGCCCTGCTTTGGCAGCCGGTGCGCGGCGACTTCACCGGGCAGACGTGGGTCGTGACTGGCGCCACTGGCGGCATCGGCCGTGCGATCGTCGAAGGCGCGACGCGTCGCGGTGCGACGGTGCTCGCGCTCGCGCGCAGTCACCAGAAGCTCGATTCGCTGGCCCGCGAGGCACCCGGCCCCGGCCGCGTGATTCCGATCCTGACCGATCTCTCACTGGTTACAGATACGCAGCGTGCGGCGGCCGCGATCCTCGCACGCGGCGCGCGCGTCGACGTGCTGGTGAACAACGTCGGGCTGCTGCTCGACGATCTTTCCGTGACTGCAGAGGGTTTCGAAACGTCCTACGCGACCAACCTGCTCACGCATTGGGTGCTCACCGAAGCCTTGCTGCAGAGCTCGGCTCTCACTCCGCAAGCGACGATCATCGAGATGTCCTCCGGCGGCATGTACAACGCGCCGTTGACGCTGGACTACATGGGCATGAAGGATCCCAAGAAGTACAACGGCGTATACGCGTACGCCGTCCACAAGCGCGGCCAGGCCGAGTTGGTGAAGTACTGGCAGCGACGTCATGGCGCCACCGGCCTGCTCTGCTACGTGATGCATCCGGGCTGGGCGGATACGGACGGAGTGAAGACTGCGATGCCGAACTTCCGCCGGCGCTTGCGCAGTGTGCTGCGCGATGCCGCGCAGGGAGCGGATACGGCGATCTGGCTCGCCGCGACGCGCCCGTCGCGCGAGGGACCGGAAGCGTTCTGGTTCGACCGCGGCCCGCGAAACGCCCACGCGTTTCCGCACACGGTGAAGAGCAAGTACTCGCCGGAAGATCTCGCGACGTTTCTCGCGAAAGAAGCAGCCAAGGTCGGCGAGCACCCTGTGCGTTCTGCTGTGGGTCAGGCTTTAGCCTGACAGTCTTTCCCGCTTCAGCACCATTCCGGCGGCGACGCGATCCCACGTATCCGCCGTCACCCCTGCCTCGCGAAACGGGAACTTGCGCTGCTTGTTCGTCTCCGTCTTCGGAATCGCCTCCACCACACGCACGAAGCGCGGCACGGCGAAATACGGCATGCGCGGCGTCAGCCACTCGATCAGCGCTCGCGGCTCGATCGTCTGGCCGGGCTTCGCGACGATGACCACCATCACCTCTTCTTCCGACTCCACCGGAATTCCGACAGCGATCACTTCGTCGACCGCCGGATACGAACGCACGGCCGCTTCGACTTCCAGCGAGGAAACGTTCTCGCCGCGGCGTCGAATCGCATCCTTCAGGCGATCGACGAAGAAGTAATTACCGTCCGCCTCCCTGCGCAGGATGTCGCCGGTGTGGAACCAGCCGTTGCGCCAGGCGTGCGCAGTTGCCTCGGGCAAGCCGTCGTAGCCGAGGTTGAATGTCCACGGCCGATCGCTGCGTACGATCAGCTCGCCGGGCATGCCGTCCGGCACTTCGAAATCATGC
Source organism: Steroidobacteraceae bacterium (assembly GCA_035275145.1). GTDB lineage: Bacteria > Pseudomonadota > Gammaproteobacteria > Steroidobacterales > Steroidobacteraceae > Steroidobacter. The sequence goes on from DATENH010000118.1 coordinate 7,929, forward strand.
TCGTCGACCAGTCGGCACTCGACGCCGGTCCGCGGCTTGCCGCAGGCGCCGAACACGCTCGAGTTCAGCTCGCTGACGAGCGGCGCCGACAACTCCGTCATGTTGAAGCCGGTGACATAGTCGATGCCGAAGCGGTCGCGAATGCTCACCGTCTGCTCGTTCACCGGAAAACCCGTCAGGCAACGGATCCCATGCTGGCGATCGTCCGGGCGCGGCGGCGACTTCATCAGAAACGCCCCCATGATGCCGATCAGGCCCGAGGTCGTCGTGCACTGGCCGCGTCGGATCTGATCCCAGAAGCGATCGGTGCTGAAGCCGTCGACCAGATGGAACGAGCCGGAGCGGATCAGCGCGATCAGCAGCGAGCTGGTACCACCAACGTGGAACATCGGCAGGTTCACCAGGATGCCCTCGCCTTCTCCCAGGTAGCCGTACACCACGGTCGCCGTGGTGTAGAGCTGCAAGTACGGCGATAGCACGCCTTTCGACAATCCGGTCGTTCCGGACGTATAGATGATGCACTGAGGATCCCAAGGCTGCGGCTGCGCGGAGTCGTCCAAGCGTCGCGCGTCGCCTTCCAATGCATCGCTGCCGACCGTGATCACGCGTTCGACGTGCGTCAGCGACAAGCCTTCGAGCCGCTCGACCAGTGCCGGATGCGCGAGCACGAGCTTCGCGCGACACGCATTGATGGTGTGTTCCAGCGACGCCCCGCGATACGCGGTATTCAGCGGTACGAAGATCGCGCCGAGATAATTGATCGCGAACCACGCGCGCACCAGCGCCGGGCCGTTCGGCAACCACGCGACGACGCGATCGCCCGCTCGTACACCGAGTGCTTGCAGAGCCGCGGCTTGTGCACGGACGTGCTCGCGGCACTCACCCCATGTCCATTCGGTTCCATCCTCGAACAACGCGATTCGCCGCTCGGGGACGCGTGCAGCGCGATCGTCGAGAATGGCTTTGAGGACGCAGTCCTCGCGCCGTGGCATGCGCGGATCGAACCAGGGCGGATGCACGGGCTGCGGCGTCGACATGAGCGGTACTTTACGCAGTCGACGCCTTGTCATGCCACAGCATCTGCCCGGGAATCCAGGCAGCATGAAAGCCGATCGGCACCCGGCCCGGCAACGCGACGCGCGCAATCGGACCTTTGCCGATACGCTGCGCATCGAAGATCCAGGCTTCGGACGTGTAGTCCTTGCCGTGCGTCGCGAGCGTAATCACGTAACCGCGATCCTCTGCGCCGCCGCGCGTGCTCTTCGCGAAAGGCGCCTCGTTGCCGTACCAGCCCCGCGGATATTCGTAGACTTCGTGGCTGCCGCTCTCGTGGTCATACTTGACCAGCCCGTCGAACGCGAGCGTCTGCATGTCGGTCGGGATGCGCTGGTGATACGAATAGCGCGTCTTCACGCCGTAGAGCTGCGTGTCCGGTAAGCAGAATTCGACGTTGAGATCGTCGAGCTGCTGCTCGTGCTTCTCGCCGGTGCGCATGTTCATGCGCCAGCGACGCAGGTGACCGCGATAACGCAAGTACGCGAGCATCGAGCCGAGCGCACCTTCGGAAGGATCGCGGCGAATCGTCGGGTCCGGCTGGAAGCAGCCGTCCATCGTGATCCAGTCGCCCTCTTCCCACGCGTTCACCATGTGCAGCACGTAGCCGGGCTCGAACTCGAACCACTTGATCTGCTCCTGCGTGCCGTAGCGTGGGATCACGCCGAAGCGCGAGGGAATGTCGCGATGGAATTCGACGACGCGGTGACCGGTGTTACGCAGCACGTCGACGTCGTGATACAGCGGGAAGTCGTGCAGGATCGTGTATCTCGGCGTGATCGTCGTGTCGTGCGGCAGCCGCGGCCCGGCGAGGTCGACACGCGTCTTGTGCTTCAGTTTGCCGTCGGCGCCGATGACGTAGTACGTGAGGTACGACTTGAAGTCGCCGTAGTCGTAGTTGATCAGCTCGCCGGTGCGCGGATCGCACTTCGAGTGCGCGTTGAACGTCGCGTCGACAGCACCTCCGAACGTCTCGTCCGCGACCGTGTCGAGCGTCAACGGATCGAGCGAGTAGGTGCGGCCTGCGTTGTACCAGTTCGAAAGCACGCGGCCGTTGTGCCACGTGAGCGTCGTGTTGCTGGTGTCTTTGCAGTAGTCGGGATTCGTCGCGCGCGAGCCGTCGCGCGGAAGATCGAACGGACCCATGATGCCCGACAGCGTGACGCGACCGTTCTCGAGCTCGTCACGCAGCGCGCGCGTGCGCACCCAGCGACGGATGTAGCTCGCTTTGCCATCCCGGAAATACACGGCGTGCACCATGCCGTCGCCATCGAACCAGTGATACAGGCCCTTCGGCTCCAGCACCGGGTTCGGGCCGTTGCGCATGTAGGCGCCGGACAAGTCGGCCGGAATCTCCCCGGCGGTCGCCTGCAGATCGACGGCCGTGATCTCGGAAATGACGGGCGTGTACGGCCCATGCAGGTAGGGGTTGTCGACGCTGTCCACCCACGTCGGGCGGTCCACCGGATCGACACTCGCCGCCTCCCGATACGTACGCATAACCCTGTTCCTACCTCGGCCTGGCCTGTATGCTGCTGAAGGTTGCACTACGAGACTGACTGTCCATGGTACTGCCTATGAGCCTCGACGCCAACAAGAGACTGGTCCGCGAATTCCTCGATCACTACGCCCACGCCCGCTACGACGCGGCGCTGGCGATGCTCGGGCCGGACTCGCGCTGGTGGCTGCCGGGGCACCCGCAGGAGTTCCCCGCTGCAGGCTGGGCCGACAAGGCGACGGTGCAGCGCCGGCTCGCGGCCAATCTCAAGCTGCTGCCGCATGGCATCGAGATCATCGTCGGCGCCATGACCGCCGAGGACGATCGCGTCGCGGTCGAGGCGGAGAGCAAGGCCAAGCTCGTGAACGGCACGCTCTACCACAACCGCTACCACTTCCTGTTCATCGTGCGCGATGGGCGCATCCAGGCCGTCAAGGAATACCTGGACACGCTGCATGTGATGAACGCTCTCGGCAACGCACGCGCGGGCCGGTGAGCCATGTCGTCGCTCGTCCTGCGTGAGCACGCCGGAGCGGTCGCGACAGTGACGTTGAATCGCCCGGCCGCGCTGAATGCGGTCTACGGCGAAGTCTTCCGCGAACTCCTGGCGCACCTCGCGGCCATCGAGGCCGACAGTTCCATTCGCGTCGCCGTGCTGACTGGCGCCGGCCGCGCGTTCTGCGCTGGCGGCGACAAGAACGTCGACATCGGTGCTTCTGCCACGTGGACGGCCGAGCAGCGGCGCGCCGAGGAAGAGCTCGCGCAATCCGCCGTCCGTCAATTGCGCGCACTGCGCGTGCCTGTCGTCGCTCGCGTGCACGGCGTAGCTGTCGGCGCAGGCTGCGACCTCGCGCTCGCGTGCGATTTGATCATCGCTTCCGACCAGGCACAGTTCGGTCAGTTCTGGGTGCGCCGCGGCCTCGTGCCGGATCTCGGTGCTGTCTACCTGCTCCCGCGTCTCATCGGATTGCACCGCGCGAAGGAGCTGATCCTGACCGGCCGGCTGATCGACGCGCAGACGGCGGCCAGCATGGGACTGGTCAACCAAGTCGTGCCTCACGATGAGCTCGACGCAGCGGTCGCGAAGATCTGTGCGGAACTGGCCGCCGTACCACCGGCCGCCGTCGCGATGGCAAAGCAGTTGCTGAATACCTCGTTCGAGCGCGACTTCGAGGCGCTCCTGGAGCTGGTGAAGCTGGGCAACATGCATCTGACCCAGACCTCGGACTTCAGGACTGCGGTGGCTGCGTGGCTGCAGCAAGCGGATCAATCTGGGCAAGCCGGGCAATCTCGCCGCGAATGACCTTGCCGAGCGGATTGCGCGGCAGCCGCTCGATGATGCGCACCCGCTCCGGCCACTTGAACACTGCGAGCTCGCGGGCGCGAAAGTGGGCCTGCAGGGCTTCCACGCTCACGCTTTTCCCGGCCTTGGTCACCACGACCGCACAGATGCGCTCACCGAGCACATCGTCCGGATAGCCGACCACTGCCGCTTCGGCGATATCCGGATGCTCGGCCAGCACCGCGTCGATCTCGTCGGGCGAAATCTTCACACCGCCGCGATTGATGAGCTGCTTGAGACGCGCGACGAACTGGTAATAGCGGCCGCTGGCGTCGATCTCGAACAAGTCGCCGGTGCGAAACCATCCATCCGCAGTGAAGGCACGCGCGGTGACCTCCGGCGCAGCGAAGTAGCCGTCGAAGACGACCGGCCCGCGGATCTGCATCTCGCCCGCGCGCTGCGGCTCGACGATCTCTGCGCCCGTCTCCGGGTCGACCAGTCGCGTATGAGTGATCTTGGCGATGCGCTGCGGCCAATCGAGCTCCGGCCGGCCGAAGCGTGGAAACAGCCGCGAGCGCGCTTCGGGATCGGGAGTCTCGGTCGGCCCGCTGACGAGCGCGAGCCCCTCGTTCGAGCCGAAGTTGTTGATGATCTCGATGCCGTAGCGTTCCTTGTAGGCCTTGATCATCACGGGGGGCAGCGGCGCGGAGCCCGAGCCGACGCAGCGCAGGCACGACAGATCCACGCCATTCAGCAACGCTTCGTTCTGCAGCAACAGCATCAACACCGCCGGCGGAGCGATTGCGTACTCGGGCTTCTCCGTCGCGATCTGCTGCAGATAAACCGGCAACTCGAACGGGTGATGCAGCAGCAGCGTGCCGGCCGCGCGCAGCCAGCTCATGAAGCAGCCACCGAGCGCCGCCATGTTCACGAGCGGGAACGGATTCAGCAGCCGGTCGCCGCGACGAATCTGTGCACCGTCGTAATGGCAGAGGCTGCCGGAGATCCAGTGATTGTGGGAGCGCGGCACGCCCTTCGGCACGCCTTCAGTGCCTGACGTCCAGCAGATCGTGAAGATGTCGTCGGCGTTGACGTTCGCCGTGCGCTCGAGCTCGCGCACGCGAGCCGTGTCGCTCGGGTTTGGCTCTGGAATGAACGTACGCGTCCCTGGCGGCGTCTCGCGACCGAGCACGAGCACCTGCGGCCCATTGCTGAGCGTCGTCGCCAGACGCGCGTGCTCCGTCCCCTTGAACGCAAGCACCGTGAGCACCGCACGTGCGTGAGTCAGCTTGCACAGCGGCTCGATTTCGCCACGACGGAACTGCATCGGCACCGGGCTCACGACGACGCCGAGTCGCGCGCACGCGAGATACACCGCTACGTATTCGACGACGTTCGGGAGCTGCGTGATCAGCACGTCGTCGCGTTTGAGCCCCGCGTCGGCGAGCGCGACCATCGTTGCATCGACGAGCGCCGCGAGCGAGCGCCAATCGAGGCGCCGCGGAGCTGCGCCGTCGAGCGCGACGCGATTGGGGGGGTCTGCTATCGCAAGTCGCGCCGGCTCGACGGCGGCTGCTTCAGCAAAGAGATGCCCTATGCATTGCTCGGACCACGCACCGCTCGCGCGATACTCGGCCGCGAGATGCTGCGGAGTCGTGCGCATCTCTAGTTCTTGCGACGGCGTGAGCTCACGCCGCGGGCGGGCGATTCAACTGGAAATAGTCCCGCCAGCGCGCGATCTTGCCGTCGCGAAATTCCATGACGCCCATGTAGCGGTTCATGACACGGTTGCCGTTGGTCGTGTCCGTGTACTCCTCCCAGCCTTCCATCAGCAGCTTGTCGCCGCTCTGTGCGAAGGTCTCGATCTTCCACACGCCGTCTTTGGAGCGGCCCCAGTAGTTGTCGAGAAAGCGGCCGAGCCCTTCCGGGCCGGTCACCGGCTTCGAGCCCACGTGATAGTGGTACTCGAGATCGGGCGTGACCATCGCGAGGATCGCGGCGCGATCGCGCCGCTCGGCCAGGCCCTGCAGTTTCTTCACCAGCTCGATGAATGCTGACATTTAGAACTTCCAGCTGAAGTCGACGCCGTAGGTGGCGGGCGCCGCGAACTGCGACACCTCCTCGCCGAAGAACGAGATGATGTTCACTCGATAGAGCTCATCGGTAACGTTCTTGCCCCACAGAGCGACGGCCCACGGCGAGCTCGGCGGCGACAGCGCGACGCGCACGTCGAGCAGGCCGTAGGCGTCTTCTTTCGCGATGTTGTCGGTCGCCCAGAACATGTCGCTCTGCCACGTGTAGTTCACGCGGAAGTTGAGCGCATCGCCGAGCTGACCCAGCGGCAGAGAGAGATCGACGCCGCCGGTGAGCTGCGTCTCCGGGGTGCGCTGCAGGCGATTGCCGGAGCTGTCCAGGTTGCGGCCCGTCGTCGGGTCGATCGCGGATTCGATGAAGTCCTTGTAGGTCGCATCGACGTACGAGCCGGCAAGCGACAGGCGCAGCCGTTCGGTCGCCGCGAATTGGAACTCGGCCTCGACGCCCTTGATCTCGGCGCTCGCGGCGTTGTCGGTGATGTTGCACAAGCAGGCTGCGTTGGTCTGCGTGACCTGCAGATCCTTGTAGTCCATGTAGAACACGTCGGCGTTCAAGCGCATGCGGTTATCGAGGAAGTCCGTCTTGATGCCGATCTCGTAGTTGGTCGCAGTTTCCGGATCGAACGGCGTGGTCGCCTGCGCGACGTTGGCCGGCGTGTCGTCGAAGCCGCCGCCCTTGAAGCCTTTGGCGACCGTCGCGTACGTGAAGAACGTGTCGGTGACCTGCCAATCAAGAGTGGCTTGCGGCGTGGTCTCGCTCCACTCCTTCGAGTAGTCGGTCGAGAAGCCGGTGCCGGCGGAGAAGATCCACTGGTTCGGCGCGACGCACGCTGCGGGTTGTCCGCCTGTGGCCGTGCGGATGATGGTGCCATCCGGCGCGCGGCACAGACCTTCGATCGTGACGTTCGGCCGCGGATCGTTCGGGCTGAAGCGATCGCCGGTCGCGACCACGAAGCCGCTGACGTGACCCGACTTCTTGTCGTGCGTGTAGCGCGCGCCGACGCTCAGCTTCAGGGTGTCGGTGAACTTGAAGCCGATCTGCGCGAAGCCGGCGTAGTTCTCGATCTTGCCGTCGTTCTCCCAGCGGTTCTCGCCGGACAACGTCGACAGCGGGTTGTTGCCGCCCGGGATCACACTGCCGAGGAAGTTCTCGCCGATGAAGCGGTCGACCTTGTTGATGTCGTCGCTCTTGAAGTACACGCCGCCGATCCAGTCGAGGCGGCTGTCCGGATCGTTGGACGTGAGCCGGAACTCCTGGCTGAACTGCTGCACGTCGGCGTCTTCACCGACGGGTTGCGCGAACAGGAACTGACCGTTGTTCGAAGTCGCGGCCCGCGTGCCATACGTCGTATTGATGAACGCAATGTACTGCGCCCACTGCGCCGTATCCCAACCGAGCGCCTCCGGGCCTGCGCCCGTCTGGTCATACACCTGCTGACCTTCGCCGTCCCTGTAGCCCGTGAGGGAGTTGAACGTGAAGCCTGTCGCTTCGTACTGCAGATCGAGCGTGGCGCCGAAACCGTCGCGCTTCATGAACTGCTGGATGCGCGGCTGACCCGCGTACTGGATGCTCTGCGCAACGTCCTTACGCGGATCGTTGAGGCCGAGATACAGACGCAGGTTGCTCCACGGGCGCGTGCAATTCGTCCGCAGGTACGTGGTCTCGCAAGATTTCGTGCCGCCAGCCACCGCAACTGTGTTGAGGCCGTTGGTCTCGTCGTGGTTGTAATCGAGGGCGAGGCGACCGGTGAACTTCGAGCCGTCGGGCCCGTACAGGAATTGCAACCGGCCCTGATACGATTCCAGGTCTTCGACGTCGCGATGATGCAGGACGTCTTCGGCATAGCCGTCGTGCTTGCGGCCCTGGAACGACAGGCGACTCGCCCACGAGTCGTTGAGCCCGCCGTTCACGAAGCCGGACACGAGCATCGAGTTGTAGTTGCCGTAGCTGACCAGCACGTTGCCGGAATTGTCGAACGTCGGCTTCGCAGTGATGACACTCAACGCGCCGCCCACCACGTTCTTGCCGAGCAGCACGCCTTGCGGGCCGCGGATGACTTCGATGCGCTCGAGGTCGTAGAAATCGTAGTTCAGATCGCCGGTGCGGCCCATGTACACGCCGTCGACGAAAGTGCCGACCGAGGGATCCGCCGTCGGCGAGTCCAGACGCGTGTTGGTGATGCCGCGGATGTTCAGCTCTGCGTCGAGCGGCGTCAGCGCCGTGAGCGAGAACGCCGGCACTTCGGCGGCCAGGTCGTTCACGGTGAAGATCTTGTTCTCGACCAGCTGTTCGCCGCCGTAGGCGCTGATGGCGACCGGCGTCGTCTGCAGATCTGTCTCGCGCCGCTGCGCAGTGACGGTCACTGTTTCGAGTGTCGGCGTCGTCTGTGCATACAACGGGGGCGCCGCCGCGGCGAACGCCGCTGTGCCGAGCAGACCGGAGATGACGACGCGCAGCTTGAGTGCGCGATGGGTATCGAAGCTCATCATTGCCCCCTTGAGGTCTCTTCTAGCGTTCAGCTTCTGTGCGGTCTGAACTAACTTGCATAACGAGACGTGGTCAGTCTACCCGTCCACGCGTTGCGGTTGCAAGGCGCCGGGAATGGCAATGAACCCTGGCGGTGCCGCACACACCGCTGGGATCGCGTGCAATGCCACCGCGACCGTCGCGTCCACCGCCGCACGCATGTGCGGTGCGGCAGGGTCCGGGTCTTCCAGTGCAATAGTCGCTTTCACATTCGGACGTCCTTGGATCTCGATGCGCCAGGCAGCGGCTTCCCTATGGCTGGCACCGTGCAGGGCCGGGTCGGCAGTCCAGGTGACCGAGTGCAGCACCTCGACGCCCGATTCGAGCCGCGCGCGCCAGCGCCACTGTGTCGCAGCGACTGTTCCCTGCGCAATCGTGCCCGCGCGTATTCGTATCTCGCGTGGCGCAACGGTGATCGTGTGTGCCGGAGTCAGCGAAGCGACGCGCGATCCCAGCGCATCCGCGACCGAGTGCAGAACCTCCATGAACAGCTCTCCGTACATCGTGGCGATCGGCTCGCGCGTCACGTCGCGCTGTGCCGGATCCGCGCCGAAGCCCATGAGCCCGAACACGAATTCGGGCGCCGGCATGCTCGAGGCGTCGGCTACTTCATAACACGCAACCGATTGCAGCTGTGCGCACAATCCGCTGAGAAGCGTGGCGACCTGCTCGGCGATGAAGCCCGGGTTCAGGCCGACGCCGGCGAGCGTGCTCTCCCCGCGCTTGCAGGCTTCGAGCAGCGGGCCAGCATAGGCAAGTCCATGACACGCGGGATGGTGGAAACCCGCAGTCGAGATCACATCGATGCCGGCGGCAAGCAGCGCGGCGACCTCGACGTTCTGTTTCTCGTAAGGCAACGTGATCCGCGACATGTGCAGCACCACGTCCGGACGCAGGGCGAGAATGTCCTCGATCCGATTGGTGGCAAGCACGCCCGTGGGTGGCCGGCGGGCGATCTCGCCCGCATCGACGCCGACTTTGCGCGGGTCATACACATAGACGCCGGCGAGCTCGAGATCGGGATGGTCGATCACACGCCGCAAGGCCGTGCGCCCCATCGAACCAGTGGCCCACTGGACGACGCGATACTTGCGTGCGGACTTCAGGAGCGGCGTGGAAACCACGGGAAGAAGCCCGGTGTGCGGGCAACATAGTCGGCGTAGTCCGGACGCGCCCGCGACATGCGCTTCTCGAGCAGCTTCTTGCCGGTGACGTTCAGCAGGAAGTGTGTCATCAGGATCGGCGAGAACACCGTCGCAAGGCCGATGAGGTGATCGCACGCGATCAGCCACAAGCCCCACCACAAGCACGCGTTGCCGAAGTAGTTCGGGTGACGGCTGTAGCGCCACAGCCCGTCATCGAGCACGCGTCCCCGATTCGCCGGATTGCCCTTGAAACGTGCGAGCTGCCAGTCCGCTATCGCTTCGAACAGAAAGCCGATGATCCAGAGCGCGGTGCCGACCTTCGCAGCGGGGCCGAGCACGGGTGGCTGTGCGAGGTATTGCGCGAGCTGGACCGGCATCGAGATGAGCCACACGAGCGTTCCCTGCAGCAGGAAGACTTTGGTGAGCGTGTGCCAGTGCAGGTTCTTTGGAAAGCGGTTGCGATAGGCAGCGGTGTAGCGCGGATCCTCGCCTTTGCCGTGGTTGCGCCAGTAGAGATAGATGCCGAGCCGAGCTGCCCACAAGACGGTGAGCACCGTGACCAGCGTGCGGCGGACTTCGACGCCGTGGCCGTCGCCGAGCGCATAGCCCACCAGCGCAACGATGCCGAAAGCCGGCCCCCAGAAAATGTCGATGATGCTGGCGTCGCGCAGGCGAATGCTGAGCAGCCACAACGACAGGACGCACGCGAGCAGCACCACAGCGGTGACCCACAGGTTCTGCCCGAAACCCGGTGCGATTCCCCCCATCCGCCCCCGCTCCCCAACTGAATCAGCTTTCCCGCCCAGTCAGTCTTATAATGCCAGTAACCCGCAGGCGCAACCCCGGAGCCCCTCATGACCGACGAAACTCGTGCCGCCGCATTGGATCGCATGCTCGCCCGCGACGCCATCCGTGAAGTCCTCGCGCGGTACGCACGTGCGATCGATCGCGCCGACAGCCCGCTGCTGAAGTCCTGCTACTTCGACGATGCGATCGAGGAGCACGGCAGCTCGTTCACCGGCCGGGCGCACGATTATGTCGACGCGGCAATTCCGAAGGTCCGCAAGATGGGCGTGATGCAGCACCTGCTCGGCAACTGCCACATCGAGCTCGACGGGGACCGCGCCTACGTCGAGACATATATATGGACGTTCCTGCGCGTGGAACGCGATGGCGGCAGCTGGGATACGTTCACCGGCGGCCGGTTGAACGACAGGTTCGAGCGCCGCAACGGCGAGTGGAAAATCGCCCACCGCCGCACCGTGTTCGACTGGAATCGCGACACACCCGCGAACGAAGGCTGGTGCCTGGGCTACATCGACACCCGCTCCGCCGGCGTCCTGCGCGGCCGCAAGGACACGTCGGATCCGACGTACGAGAGGTTCTAGGTCTTGCGTTGAAATTCGCGTGGGGTCGGCGGGGAATCGGAATTACTCTCGCCAAGACGCCAAGACGCCAAGGAAGAAAAGGCAAGATGAGTGAGGATGAAATCGGAAGGGATGTTGTCGATGTGGCGGTGCAAGTCCATCGAAAGGTGGGATCTGGCCTGCTGGAGTCGGTTTACGAGGTGATTCTTGCGCACGAGCTCCGGCATCGGGGGCTGCAGGTGGAGAGCCAGATTCCTGTTGCAATCAGCTACGACGGGCTGAGCTTCGACGAGGGTTTTCGCCTCGATCTCATCGTCGAAAGTAAAGTCATCATCGAGCTGAAGTCCGTCGAGCAACTCAACAATGCTCACAGGAAGCAGCTCTTGACCTATCTGCGGCTTGCCGACAAGAGACTCGGGTACTTGCTCAACTTCGGCGCGGCAGTCATGCGCGACGGCATCGTCCGGATCGCCAACCGTCTGACCTAATCAACACCTTTCCGACATTCTCATATTCCGGACCTTGGCGTCTTGGCGTCTTGGCGAGAGTCTTTCTGTAGCTAAACTCCAATGACCAAGCTGACGGTCGTCGTCGCACTCCCGCCAATATTCAACGTTGCGACCGACTTCGCCCCTTCGATCTGATACTCCCCCGCCGTCCCCGTAGTCTGCTTGAAACAGTCGAGCGCCATCCGCACACCGGTCGCACCGACCGGATGCCCCGCACCGATCAATCCGCCGCTGGCGTTGACCGGAATCCGCCCGCCGATCTCGATCTCGCCTTCCTCGATCGCGCGCCAGCTCTGCCCCGGCGCGGTGATGCCGAAGTGATCGATCGCCATGTATTCCGTGCTCGTGAAGCAGTCGTGCGTTTCGATTCCATCGAGCTGCTCCACGCCCGCAATGCCCGCGCGCTTGAACGCATCAGTCACCGCGCCGCGCACATGCGGGAACACGTAAGGCTCGCCAGCGCTCGCCCGCACCTTCGCCGCGTACGTGATCGGCGCCGTGCGATGGCCCCATCCCTTGATGTACGGCAGCACTTCGAGATCGATACCAAGCCGCTTGGCATGCTCGCGCGCTCGCGCCTCGCTCGCGAGAAACACCACAGCCGCGCCGTCGGTGATCTGGCCGCAATCCTGTTTGCGGATGCGTCCTTCGATCGTCGGATTTGCGGCGTCGTCCTGCGTGAAGCTGCGGTCGTTGAACTGCCAGCGGCGCGTCTGCGCGTTGCGATTGCGGCGACCGTTCGCGAAATTGATCTCGGCGATGCGCGCGAGATGTTCCTGCTTGAGGCCGAAGCGACGATCGTACTCATCGGCTACGTCGCTGAACACGCGCGGCCACGGAAAGCGCGCTTCTTTGTACTCGTGGCCCGCCCACATCGCCGGCCCACCGATGTATTGCGCGGCCTGCTCGCCCGGCACGTTGCGCATCTGCTCGATACCGACCACTGCTGCGAGCCCATAGCGGCCCGCTTCTATGTCCGCCGAGGCCGCCAATATCGCGAGACTTCCCGACGCACACGCGCCTTCGTGCCTGGCCGCGGGCAATCCCGCAAACGCCGGATCGCACGCAGCGAACAACCCGCCGAGGTGCCCTTGATTGCAGAACAACTCCGCGGCGAAGTTGCCGATGTGCGCCACTTCGACGTCCTTGGGCTCGAGCTTCGTCTCGGCCAATCCCTGCAGCACGGTGTGGCGCATCATGTCGGCGATCTCCATGCCGTTGCGCGCCCAGTTGTCGGCGAAGTCGGTCTGATAGCCGCCGAGCAGGTAGACCCGAGTCGTCATTGCGCTTCTCCCGCGAGCGCGCGGAAACGGGCGCTCGCTCGTACGTATTCGTCTTCGAGCCGCTGCACGATCGTCGCCACCGGCTCGATCGCGCGAATCACCTGCAGTCCCTGACCGCAGGCCCACAAATCCCGCCAACGCTTGTACGCGTCGCCGTCGCGCGTGTTGTAGTTGCGAGTAGCCGCGACGTCGAGTGCGCGTGGATCCATGCCGCAAGCCTGCAGACTCGGCGCCAGCCACGACGCCGCTGTTCCCGTGATCGCTGCGCTGACGACCAGGTCGTCCGGACCGCAGTCGATGACCATCTGCTTGTACTGCTGCACGGCGCGACTTTCCAGCGACGACAGGAATCGCGTGCCCATGTACACGAAGTCTGCGCCGGCAGCGAGCGCACCGGCAATGCCGGCGCCGTCGGCGATCCCGCCGCCGACCACGATCCAGCCGTCGAAGAACTCGCGCACGGCGGAGATGAAGGCGAACGCGCTCAAGTGTCCCGTGTGACCGCCCGCCCCGGCCGAAATGCACGCCAGGCCATCGACACCTGCAGCGGCCGCTTTGCGCGCGAGATTCAAATTCACGACGTCTGCGAAAACCAATCCGCCGTAGTCGTGCACGACCTGCATCGCAGGCTTCGGCGAGCCGAGCGCCGTGATCACGATCGGTGGCTTGTAGCGACGCACCAGCTCCAGGTCGTCGGCGAAGCGCGTGTTGGTCGAATGGGTGATGAGGTTCGCGACCCACGGACCGATCGGCCCCTTCGCGGTCGCGCGAGCACTCGCGAGCCGCTGCGTGATCGTGGCCATCCACTGATCCAGCTCCTCGCTGGTGCGACAGTTCGGCGTCGGAAATGCGCCAGCGATGCCGGCTTCGCATGCAGCGACGACGAGCTCCGGCCCTGACACCAGAAACATGGGCGCCGCGAACACGGGCAGGCGCATGGGGAAAGGCCAGGGACGACGAGGCGTGTCAGCAGGAGCGGCGCTCATTGCCGGAGACTAGCAGCGCTCGATCAACATTGCCGCACCGACGCCGGCGGCGCCGCTCGCAACCACGAGGCCCGTGGTTCCGCCGCTCGCTTCGAGCACGTCGAGCAGCGTCGAGAGGAGGATTCCGCCGCTCGCGCCCATCGGATGACCCTTTGCAAGGTGACCGCCGGCAATGTTCACGCGCTCGGGATCGACGTCGCGATCGCGTAGGAACTTGGCAATCGTCACCGCGAAGGCTTCCATGAACTCGATGCAGTCGACATCGCTCAGTTGCATTCCGGCCTGGTGAAGCGCCTTGTCCATCGCGCCGCTTCCCGCGAGCAGCGACGCGTACGGATCGCCGCCGGACTCTGCGTACGCAACGATGCGAGCTAGCGGACGACGCGCGATGGAGCGGCCGCCGATAACAGCGAGCGACGCGCCATCGCAAACCGGCGGCGCGTGCGCAAACGTGTGGCGATGATCGACGCGTCGTCCAAGGGCGGCGGCATAAGAATTCGCCAGCTCCGCGAAGGCCGGCTGCATCGCCGCGAGACTCGCTGCAGTCGTCTGCGGTCGCACGCATTCCTCGACCGCCAACGCAGTCCCGTCAGGCCGAGTCATCGGAATACGCGAGCGGATGAGTGCCGGGTTCGTCTCGGCAGCCGCGGCGCGCTGTTGCGAACGTAGCGCGCACTCATCGAGCGCTGCGCGATCGATGCCCTCGTCCTCCGCCAATCGGTCCGCCGCGAGCGCTACGGGAATGTATCTACTGCGCGCCGGCATCGTCGCATCGGTGTAGTAATCCGCGGCGTCCGCCATGAACGGCACGCGCGACATCATCTCGACACCGCCGGCCAAGACGTTGCGCATTTGCCCGGAGCTGACCATCGCGGCGGCCTGGCCGATCGCGGTCAGGCTCGATACACAGTAGTTGTTCAGCGTGTAAGCGGCGGCCGTATCCGGCAAGCCGCCGTGCAGTTTCGAGACTAGCGCGATGTTGCCGCCTTGCGCGCCGACCTGACCGACGCAACCGAGCAGCAACGCTTCGGCGCGTCCGCAAACCTCATCGTCGAGACGCGTATCGAGCGACGCACAAAGCTGGCGGACGAGCTCTTGCGGCTTGAGCGGCGCGAGGCCGCCGTCGGCGCGGGCCTTGCCGCGCGGCGAACGCACGACATCGAACAGGTACGCGCCGGCGGAGCTCATAGGGGTGCCGACGAGCCTAGCACCCGCCAGTCTCGTAACGCAAGTTACACGGTCGGCGCGCAGCGGCAGATTCCGGCGGCTCGCAACGTCCAACTGTCCCCAGGGATCGTTTGTCGCAGAGGAGGAGATCATGCGCACCGTGAATTTCTTGCTGCCGGCGCTCGTGGCCGCACCGCTCGCTTCCGCTGCTCCACCATCCGTCAACGAGCTCGTCTCGCAAGGAAAATTCTGCTCGGCTACCGCGGAGGCAGTGTCGCGCGCGTGCAGCAACCAGACACTCGACGACTACTGGATCGGCATCGGCATCTGCATCAACGAGTCCGACAGTCGCGATCGGGCCGAATGCTTCGGCGACCTCAAAGACAGTCACGAGGAAGCAACCGACGATTGCGAGGCGCAGCACGCCGCGCGCATCGCGCTGTGCAAGAAAGTCGGTGAGGGCCGCTACGATCCGGACTTCGATGAGGCCGACTTCGACTCGGACTTCCGCAACCTGACGAACCCGAACCCGTACTTTCCGCTGGGCATCGGCAGTCGCTGGGAATACCGCAGCGCCGATGAAACCAACATCGTGCGGGTGCTGGACCGGACCAAGCTGATCGACGACGTGCGCTGCATCGTCGTGCGCGACGAAGTGTTCGTGAAGGGCGTCATCACCGAAGGGACCAACGACTGGTTCGCGCAGGCCAAGGACGGCAACGTCTGGTATTGCGGCGAGGAGACCGCAGAGTTCGAGACGTTCAAGGGCGACCGGCCGATGAAGCCCGAGCTGGTCGACATAGACGGCTCGTTCAAGGCCGACCGCGACGGCGACAAGCCCGGCATCATCTTCCTCGCGAACCCGACGCCAGGTCAGTTCTACATAGAGGAGTCGTCGCTCAACAATGCGGAGGACGCCACGCAGATCCTGTCGATCGACTATTCGTACGGCAAGAATCCCAAGCTCGATCAACTCGTGCCGCCGAAGCTGGCGCAGCTGCTGTGCAAGAAGAACTGCGTCGTGACGAAGAACATCTCGCCGCTGGAGCCCGACGTGGTCGAGCGCAAGTACTACGCGCCCGGCATCGGTGTATTCCTCGAGACCGCGCCGCAGACGGGCGAGGTCTCGCGCCTGGTGAAGTGCAATGTCGATCCGAGGTGTGCGCTGTTACCTCAGTGAGGCAGCGCGCTTCAACGGCACGCTCGTGTCGATGCGCTTGCCGCCGACCAGATACGTGTGCAGGTCGGCGGCAAAGCGCTTCATCTTCTCGTGCAGCTGCTTGTTCCGTCGCAGCAGCCAGTTGTAGCCGATGACTGCCGGCACTGCGACGAACAGGCCGATGGCCGTCATGATCAGCGCCTCGCCGATCGGTCCGGCGATCTGCTCGATGCTGGTCTGCCCCGACAGCGAGATCCGCTGCAACGCGTTGTAGATGCCCCAGACCGTGCCGAGCAGGCCGACGAACGGCGACACCGAACCGGTCGTCGCGAGGATCGATAGCCCGGCCACCAGCCGGTTGGTCACGCTTTCGATCGAACGATACAGCGACACCGTAATCCAATCGTTCAGCGAGATCTGCTCCGCGAGCTGACCTTCATGATGTTGTGCCGCGCGTATGCCGTCCTCGACCAGCATCCGGAAGGCGTTGTCGCGCCCGGACAGCGCCGCCATGCCGTCCCATGGATTGCCCGAGGCCCAGAACTTCTTCTGCGCCTCCGCATACGCCTTCGCGATCAGCCGCTGGTCCCACAGCCGGGTCAGGATCACGAACCACGAGGCCAGCGACATCAACGACAGGACGATCAGCACTGCGATCGACAGGCTGTCGGCCTGCTCGAGCAGCTTCAGCAATCCGGTGGGCTCGGCCATGGCAGTCTCCCGGGTATCTGGACCACATGCGTCGTAATCACTATGACACTTGTAGTAGATGCTACGCAAGCGCTTGCGGTCCAATTACACCAGGCGTAGGCTCGCACGCATGCCTTCCGCCAAGCTCAGCAAGCTCGAATTGAACATCATGGAGGCACTGTGGACGCGCGGCGCCTGCTCCATCCGTGAAATCCACGATGCGTTCCCCAAGCGCGGTCGCCCCGCTTACACCACCGTGCAGACCATGGTGTATCGCCTGGAAGCGAAGCAGATGGTTCGCCGCGCCAAGAAGATCAGCAACGCGCACATCTTCGAAGCCGTGATCAGCCGCGACGCCGCGCACCGGCGCCTGGTCGACGACCTGCTCGGGCTGTTCGGCGGCCAGGCCCAGTCGGTGATGGCTCATTTGATCGACTCCGGCAAGCTGACGCTGGATGACATCAAAGCGGCCGAGAAGACCTTGAAGGATTCGACGCGCAAGGATCGCAGCTGATGCTCGCGTTCCTGCTCACCCACCTGTGGCAATCGACGCTTGTGCTGCTCGGTGCGTGGGTGCTGGCGCGGGCGTGCAAGCGCAACGCCGCTGCCGTTCGCTACTGGATCTGGTTCGTCGCTTCGGTGAAGTTCCTCGTGCCGCTCGCACTGCTGCAACAGTTCGGCGACCGCCTCGGGCGCTCCTTGCCCGAGCCGCTGCCCGTCGACGCAGCACTGGTCGAAAGCGCGAGCGCTGTGTTCGTGCCGACAATGCCGCGCGACCTCGCAACGTCCGATGCCGGGCTGTCGCAGATCCTGCTGATCGCAGCAGCGATCTGGGCGTTGGGCGCCTCCCTGCTATTCCTGCGATGGTTTCTGCAGTGGTGTTCGGTGCGCGCCCGCCTTGCCTGCGCGCCCGAAGCGTCGGTCGATCTGCCGGCTCCAGTGCGCCTTACGTCGAGCGACCTGCCCACAGGCGTGTTCGGCATTTTCCGCCCGGTAGTGATCCTGCCGCGCGAAGTCATGCATTCGCTATCACAGGCGCAGCTGCGCGCAGTGCTCGCGCATGAGATCTGTCACATCCGTCGCCACGACAATCTGACCGCGGCGATTCATCACTGCGTGCAGATTCTGTTCTGGTTCTATCCACCGGTGTGGTGGATAGGCGCGAACCTGCTCCGCGAGCGCGAAGCGGCGTGCGACGAAGAAGTCGTGGACGAAGGCCACGAGCAAGAGGTCTACGCCGAGTCGATCCTGAGTGCCTGTCGATTGGGCGTCATGGCGCGACTCTCGACCGTCGCCGCCTCCACCGGCGGCGATCTGAATCTGCGCCTGTCGTCGATCATGAGCGAGGAGCGCGCCAGGCCGATCACCAACCAGCGCTTTACAGTGCTGTTCGCCGCAGCGACCTTGCTTGGTTTCGCACCGCTTGCGGCAGGCGTCGCGAACGGAGCTTTCCGTGAGGCGTCGGACGCGGGCCCGGTGACCTTCGAGGCTGTCGGCCTCACGCCGTCTCGGTCAGGCTGGTGGCCGAGTGCGCAATTCGATCCGGCGAACGGCCGGTTGCGGCTGAAGAACTACTCGCTCCTGCAACTCATCGTGTCGGCGTATCCGTGCTCGATCGTGAACGACGAGACCGCCGGCCTGGACCGCATTCGCTACGACATCGATGTGCAGTGGCGAGGCGAGGCGGGCACGAGCGAGCGTCATCTGTACCGGGCGCTGCTCCGGCAGATCCTGCAGAACAACTCGAACCTGGAAGTCCACGTCCGGGACCTCCACTAGATCAGTCCGGGATCCCCGCTCGCCGCAGGCCCTCGAGGTAGCGCTCGATGTGCGCCGACTCCTTTATATAGAACAGCCGCTCACGCGCGAACGCGCACGAGAAGCCCGGCTTGCGCCTCATCAGCTCCCCGACAGCAGCCGTCGACTCCGCGGGCCGCTGCAAATACCCCAACGCCGCGACCCGATGCGCGAACGGCCAGTAATGACAGTTCGGCACTCGCGTCGCCTTCGTCCCCCACTCCACCGCCGACTCGAACTCGCCAGCGAGCAGATGCGCGAGCGCACGATAGGCATAGCAAGCCCAGCGCTGCGGATCATGCGGACTGAGCTGGATCGCGCGTTCGAAACAAGGCATCGCCTCGCGAAAGCGCCCGTCATACGCCAGCGAATCGCCGAGCCCGCAGTACACCACTGCCAGATTAGGATTCAGCTCGACTGCCGACTCCAGTTCGGCAATCGCATCCTGATAACCCTTGCTCGCGAGTAGCGCACGGCCACAAGCGAAGTGCGTCATCGCATCGCGCTCATCCAGCTCGATGGCTTTGCGTGCAGTGGCGATCGCATTGTCGAGCCGCTCGGCACTCGGCTCGGCATCGAAGTACACCATCTCGAGCACTTCGGCGTACGACAGCCACGCATACGCTTGCGCCAGCTCCTCATCGAGCTCGATCGCACGACGAAAGAACTGCTGCGCCTCCAGGTTGTCCGCGGCCGTCGATTGATAGAAATGCTTCATCCCGAGATGAAAGCAATCCCACGCCCGCAACGCCGACTGCGATTTGCGCGTCGCGCGCTGGCGCTCGGCGCTGCAGACCTCCGGCTCGATGCGCGCTGCGATGGTCGCGACGATCTCGTCCTGCACGTCGAAGATCGCATCGAGCTCGCGATCGTACTGCTCGGCCCAGACGTAAGCGCCGCTCTCCGTCTCCACCAGCCGCGCTCTGATCCGCACCCGCGTCCCGGCCCTGCCGACGCTTCCCTCGACGACGTAGTCCGAGCGCAGATCCGCTCCGACGGTGCGAACATCGGCACTGCGTCCGCGAAATGCGAAGCTCGGCGACCGCGCAACAACCAGCAGTGAACGGTGCTTCGACAGCGCAGTGATGATGTCCTGCGTGATGGCGTCGGAGAAGTATTCCTGTTCCGGATCGGCGCTCGCGTTCTCGAACGGCAGCACCGCAACCATCGGCCGGCTGCTGCAGTCGACAGCCTGCACGACTTGCCTGACCGGCGGCAGGAATCGATAGCCGCGCCGATGCCGTGTCTCGATGAAGCGCGGCTGACGCGAGTCATCGGCCAACGCCCTGCGCAACTCCTGCACGCAGGCGACCAGCGCATCGTCGCTGACGATCGTGTCCTGCCACACGGACGCGAACAGTTCCTGCTTGCCCACGAGCTCGCCGGGACGATCGAGCAGCGCGCCGAGCACCGCGGCCGCCTTCGGCGTCAGATTCACTTCCTGCGACCCGCGCCACAAGCGCCCGGTCGTGGGCTCGAAGCGGAACGGGTCGAAGCTCAGGCTGGCTTGCATCGTCCACTCCTGCAACGGCGGCGGCTGGCGAAATCTCGGCAGTTCTTCGGCGCCCGCTCGGGACTTCGCGCGGCGACGCTCTTAGCGTTGCGTCCATGAACAGCAAAGTCGACGCGCGCGAGCTCGAGGCCAAGGTCAAAGAGATGTATCGCGACGTGGCGACGAACCCGCGCGGCGATTTCCACTTCGAGATGGGGCGCGTCATGGCTGAGCGGCTCGGCTACAACCCTGCCGCTCTCGACCACGTGCCGTCCGAGTCCATCGAATCCTTCGCCGGAGTCGGTCATTTCTTCCACCTCGCAGCGCTGCAGCCGGGCGAAGTCGTCATCGACTTCGGCAGCGGCTCAGGCATGGACACGTTCGTCGCCGCACTCCAGGTCGGCCCGACCGGTCGCGTGCTCGGCATCGACATGACCCCGGAGCAGCTCACCAAAGCCGAGTGCCTGCGGCGCGCGGGCGATTTCCGCAACGTCGCCTACCTCAAGGGCTACATCGAAGAAACCGGGCTGGAACCCGACACGGCGGATTGCGTGATTTCCAACGGCGTCATCAACCTGGCGCCGGACAAGAGCAGGGTTTTCAAGGAGGCTGCGCGACTGCTCCGCCCGGGTGGCCGGCTCGCGATCGCGGACATCGTGACCGACCTGCAGCTACCGGACAGCATCGTGTGCAGCGCCGAGCTCTGGGCCGCCTGCATCGGCGGCGCCGCGCAGCGCGACAGCTATCGCGAAACCATCGCGCAGGCGGGATTCAGAGTGCAGACAGTGCAGGAGAACCTTGCCTATCGATTCATTTCCGATCGAGCGCAGGGCGCGACCCGGAAGTTCGGCGTGAAGAGCGTCTCGATCCTGGCGATCAAGTCAGCCTGACAAGGCGTCGCTCAGCGCCCGCAGGAGCTGAGCCCCGTTGCCGCGCCATGCGCTGCCGTGCATGACAGCCATCGTCATCGGTTCGTAGTGCGCGAGAGCTGCCAGTACCTCACGGGTCTGCGGCGCGTGTGCAAAGTAGTCGAGCGGCTTCCGGAACGCCTCGCTCGGTCCGAGGATGTCCGACTCCGTGATCGCGACTGCGCCACCGCCGCCCTGCGTGAACAAATCGCCGCAGAAGAACGTGCGCGTCGTCATATCCATGGCAAGGCCGCACTCCCACGCGTGCGGCACGTGCGGCGTATCGAACCAGCGAATGCGATGATGACCCAGATCCAGCTCTTCCTTGTCAGCGAGCACCTTCGGCAGCCGGGTCGCAAAGTCGTTCACCGACGTCATCGCTGCGACGCGGCCGCAAACCGGCACCGCATGCGGCGCGACCGCGAGAAACTCATTGATCGCGCCGCACTCGTCGGCCTCGAAATGCGACAACGCCACGTACTTCAACCGCGAGACCGGCATGACGGCCGCGATCGCCTCGCTCACCACTGGAAACAAGCCGCGAAGGCCGGTATGGAACAGAAACGGCTGGTCGTCCACGACCAGGTACTGGTTGAAGCTGAACCCCGGCGTGCCGGGAATCGAGACGGGCGTGTTGATGCGGTAGATGTCCGCCGCGATCTCGTGGATGTTCGTGCCGGAAGTGCTGTTCGTGATCATCGGTGGATAGTACACCCCTACAGAAAAGCGGTGACCCGATCACACTTTTCACGGCAGCCGCTGCCTACAGTTGCGAAATGGCCGCTGACGACAAAGGGATCCTCTACTTATATAAGGAGCTGTGGACGCAGTCCGCCGGCCAGCGGAAGGTGCTGATCGGGGCGATGGCACTGCTCATCGCCGCACAATGCGTGCTGCTCGCGGTCCCCTACTTCGCCGGCCACGCGATCAACGCCTTGCAGGCTCAGGGCGCCGCCGGCCTGGGCGATGCAGGTCTCTGGCTCATGCTCGTCGTCGCGGTCACCGCAGGAAGCTGGGTCCTCCACGGCCCCGGTCGCATCCTGGAACGCAACGTCGCGTTGACCGTGCGCAGCCGCATCTCCGGCGGCCTCGTCGAGAAACTCTTCTCTCTGCCGCTCGCCTGGCACGAGGCGAATCACTCCGCCGCCACCGCCCACCGCGTGCAGCAGAGCAGTCACGCACTCACCGCATTCGCCCAAAGCCAGTTCATCTATCTCAACAGTGCCGTGCGACTCGTCGGGCCGCTGGTCGCCCTGTGGTGGTTGCAACCGCTCGTCGGCGTTACTGCGATCGTCGGCCTCGCCGTGATCTGCATATCCGTCCTCAGCTTCGACCGCGCGATGATCCGCCTCGCCCGCCGCGAGAACGACGCCGAGCGTCACTACACCGCGACACTCACCGACGCGCTCGCCAACTCGACGACCCTGCTCGCGTTGCGACAACAACGGCCCATCACCGCACTCCTCGAACGCCGCCTCGAAGCTGTCTTCGCGCCGCTGCGGCGCGCGATTGTTCTCAACGAAGCCAAGTGGTGCACCGTGGATATCTGCGGCAAGGTGCTGAGCTGCAGCCTCGTCGCAACCTACGCCTGGCTCGCGACTCGCTCCATCGGCACATCCAGCGTCCCGCAGCACACACTCATGTTAGGAAGCGTGTACATGGTTTGGGAGTACGCATCGCAGGCTGGTGGAGTCGTGTCCGCCCTTGCATCACACTTCCAGACGTTCGCGCGACAGCACGCTGATCACGCGAGCGCGGATCCGATCCGGCATGCGTCGCCCGCGCAGCGCCCGGAGCGTGAGCCGTCGTTCAGTGCAGTCGGGCGAACCTGGCAGCGCCTCGAGCTGCGCGAGATCACCTTTCGACATGCCGCCGCACGCGAGACGACATCGACACTCGATCGAATCACCCTCTCACTCGAACGCGGCAAGAAATATGCGTTGATCGGCGGCAGCGGCGCGGGCAAGAGCACATTGCTGCGCGTTCTCGCTGGTCTCTACGAAGCCCAGCGAATCATCATCGATCAGGATCGAGGACCGGCGATTGTCTCGCCAACAGAGGCAGCACGGCTGCTGCGTACAACGACGACGCTGATTCCGCAAGACGCGGAGGTGCTCGAAGCGACTCTCGCCGAGAATCTCGCGCTCTGCGAATCGCTCGCAGGCATTCCTTCGCGAGATCTGTACACGCGCGCACTGGAGCAAGCGTGCGTCAGCGATTTCATCCAGACCAGCAACGCCGGCCTCGACATCCCGATCGCGGAACGCGGCGCGAACTGGTCCGGCGGTCAGCGTGCGCGCGTTGCTCTTGCCCGCGGACTGCTCGCTGCAGAAGGCAGCTCCCTGGTGCTGCTCGACGAGCCGACAGCTCATCTCGATCCGCAGACCGAGGCTGCAGTCTTCGACAATCTGTTCGCAGCGCTCGGCGACGCGTGCATCGTCGCGTCGATCCATCGCCTCGACCTGCTGGATCGATTCGACGAAGTGCTCGTGATGCAGGCGGGACGACTCGTTACGTCCCAGTCGGTTGCACGCGCTGCAACTCCTCGCGCGCCGCAATTTCTTCCATCCGCTTGATCGCATCGCGAATCACGTTCATCTCGCGCTGATACTCGCGCATGCGCGCAGACCACGTGCTCATCATGAGCTGATGTCCGCTCTGCTCGGCCTGGCGATGCAGCTTCGCCGCCAACGCGGCACGCTCCTCGAGCGCGCGTTGCGCACTGCCGAGTGCGCGTCGCAGGTCTTCGTCCAACGCAAGACTCATGAGGTCGGCAACATAGGTGTGGCCAACGTGGCAGCGATAACGGCTCAGCTCGCCTTCGTCGATCTCCCACATCACGCCGTGACAGTCCGGACAAGACAGCACCGAGCGCCGCCCGAGTGCATCCATCT
The DNA here is from genome assembly GCA_035275145.1 of Steroidobacteraceae bacterium. GTDB lineage: Bacteria > Pseudomonadota > Gammaproteobacteria > Steroidobacterales > Steroidobacteraceae > Steroidobacter. Next base: position 31,779 of record DATENH010000118.1, read on the forward strand.
GCTGCATACTCGCCCCTCCTCCGCCGCGCGCCATGTCCACCTCGAAGCGCACGCCCGCGGGCACGCCGTCCGGCTCGCCCGAGGGCTGATGCACCAGGCTTTCCAGCAATGCGGGCATTTGCTCGAGATCGACGACGTGATCGGGCTCGAGCCGTTGCAGCGCGGTTTGCGGCATCTCCGGGAAGGCTGCCCCGCGAGGATCCTGCACGACCGTGATCCCACCGCATTGCTTCACCGTCCACAGGCCCGATGCGCCGTCGCCCAGGCCGCCGGTGAGTACCACGCCGATCGTGCGGTGACAGCAGCAGAGCGCAGCGGACCGCAGCATCGGGTCGATGGCTGGACGTGACCTGTTCTCACGCGGGCCCGTCCCCAGGAGGACCCGCGAACCGTCCACCAGCAGGTGCCGGTCGGGTGGAGCGATGTAGATGCGGCCTTTGCGCAGCAACTCGCCGTCACGGGCGAACTCGGCCGGCAGCGCCCCCGCCCGGCTCAACAGCTCGTCGAGCGAGGACTGAAAGTGGCTCGACAAATGGAGCGTGACGAGAACCGAGGCGGGAAATTCGCGGCGAAATCCGCCAACCAGCTGCGTCAGTGCCTCGACGCCGCCTGCCGACGCACCGATGGCGAGGATGTCCCGATTGCCCATCGAATACTCCTAACGGCCCGACGGCGGTGCGTAGACCCGCAACTCGCCGCTTCGTGTCGGTGTTCCTGCGCGCCACGATTTTCCTACCTCGCGGCAACTGGCGCGTGTTGCGCGTTGAGCATAAGGTACGTCCGTTACCATTGCGCACACGGGGCACGGTAATGCCGGACGAGGAAATGAAGGAAAAGAAGCCGCGCAAAGCGAACTCCGAACACCCGCCGATCGTCATGATCGGCGCCTCCGCGGGCGGAATCAAAGCCTTGCAGACGCTGTTCGAAGCGCTCCCGCCGGACAGCGGCGCCGCGTTCGTCGTCGTCGTGCACCTCGATCCCGCCCATCGCAGCGAGCTGCCGCGGATCCTCGGCGGTCGGACCAAAATGCCCGTCGTGCAGGCGGAAGGTCGGCAGAAGCTCGCCAGCGACCGGGTCTACGTCATTCCGCCGGATCGCAATCTGCAGATCGTCGATCATGAGATTTCCGCGACGGAGTTCGACGAGCCGCGTGGCAAGCGCTCGCCCATCGACCTGTTGTTCCGCTCGGTCGCGGAACGCCTCGGCGACGGCTTCGCCGTGATCCTGAGCGGTGCCGGCTCGGACGGCGCCATCGGGGTGCGCGCCGTGAAGGAGGCCGGCGGCATCATTCTCGTGCAGGACCCGAACGAAGCCGAGTACGGGTCGATGCCGCGCAGTGCCATCGCCACGGGCGTCGTCGACGTCGTGCTGCCGGTACATGAGCTCGCGACGCGCCTGGCAGACCTGATTCGCCTCAAGCAGCAGCAAGGACAGCTCGCCGAGGAGCCGGAAATCGACGAAGACCTGCTGCGCCGGATCCTCGCGCACCTGCGCGTGCGCACCGGGCACGACTTCTCGAAGTACAAGCGCTCGACCGTATTGCGCCGGATCGCGCGGCGCATGCAGGTGACCCGCACCGACGAGCTCCAGGAGTATTACGAAGCGCTGCGCGAGAGCATCGACGAGGCCCAGGCATTGCTCAGCGACCTGTTGATCTCCGTCACGACCTTCTTCCGCGACGCCGAGTCGTTCGCTGAGCTGCAGAAGACAGTCATCCCCGAGCTGTTCCGCGGTGGCGACGACGTGGAGTCGATCCGCGTCTGGGTGGCGGGCTGTGCCACCGGCGAGGAAGCCTACAGCTTGGCGATCCTGCTGCTCGAGGAGGCTGCCAAGCACGAGCCGCGGCCCGCGATCCAGGTGTTCGGCTCCGACCTCGATGCGCGCGCGCTCACCACTGCGCGGGAGGGCCGCTACCCTGCCGCGATCGAAACCGACATCAGCGAGGAGCGGCTGCGGCGCTTTTTCACGCGCGAGGGCGAGGCCTATCGGGTGCGGCAGGAAGTTCGCGACATCGTGCTGTTCGCCGCGCATGACCTGGTCAAGGACCCGCCGTTCTCACACGTCGACCTGATTTCCTGCCGCAACGTGCTCATCTATCTCGACCGCGAGCTGCAGGAGCAGGTCTGCGGCACGTTCCACTATGCGCTGAAACCGAGCGGCTTCCTCATGCTCGGTGCATCGGAAAGCGCCGATCACCCGCCCGGGCTGTTCCGCATGCTCGACCGCGCGGCGCGCCTCTATCAATCCACGGCGATACCCGGTGACAAGCCGCGCCTGTTGCCGAGCCTGCTCGGACCGGTGCGGCTGCGGGAACAGGTCGTGCAGAGCTCGCGCGGACTCAGCCCGACCGCGGCGCTGAGCGAAGCGGCGATTCACCGCCGCGCGCTGGAGAAAGTAGCGCCTCCCAGCATCCTGGTCGACGAGGCACACCGCGTGCTGCACATGTCGGAAACTGCCGGCCGTTACGTGCAACCGGCCGGCGGACCTTTGACCGCCGACGTCGTCGACCTGGTTCGCACCGAGCTGCGCTTCGAGCTGCGCTCGGCGCTGCACCGCCTGTTCGAGCAGCATGAGCCGACCTTGAGCCTGCCGCTGCTGGTCAGGTTCAATGGCCATCGACATCGCGTCCACCTGCACGTCAAATCGCCGCAGGACAACGAGGCGCCACAGACGGCGATCGTGATGTTCATCGAGGGCGAAGCCGTGCCGGACGACTTCCCGAGCGCAGCGCACGATGCTAACAACGAATCCGTGCGCCGTCTCACGCAGGAGCTGGAGCTGACGCAGTCGCGACTGCGCACGGTGCGCGAGGAATCGGACGCCGCCAACGAGGAGCTGCGCGCTGCGAACGAAGAGCTGCAATCGATCAACGAAGAATACCGCTCGACCTCGGAGGAGCTGGAGACGAGCAAGGAAGAGCTGCAGTCCATCAACGAGGAGCTGCAGACCGTCAACAGCGAGCTGAAGCTCAAGCTCGAAACGATCTCGCGTGCGCACGGCGACCTGCAGAACCTGATGGCCGCGACCGATTTCGGCACGCTGTTCCTCGACTCCGCGCTGCGCATCAAGCGTTTCACGGATCGGGTGACGGAGCTGTTCTCGATCACGCCGGCCGACGAAGGCCGCCCGATCACCGACTTCGCGCATCAGCTCGAATACGAGGGGCTGACCAGAGACGCGCGCGCGGTGCTGACCGACCTGGTTCCGGTGCGGCGCGAAGTTCAGAGTCGCAACGACGGCTGGTACGACGTGCGCATGCGCCCGTACCGCACGGTCGACGACAAGATCGACGGCGTCGTCATCACGTTCGTCGACATCACCGAGCACCGGGCCGTCGAGGAAGCGCTGCGCGCGGGCGAGCGGCAGCTCAAGCAGCAGAAGAAGCTGGTGGAACTGTCGCGCGAGCCGATCTTCGTGTGGGACTTCGACGCCGGGATCATCGACTGGAATCGCGGTTCCGAAGAGCTGTACGGTTTTTCGCGCCAGGAAGCCATCGGCAAGCGTACGGCGGAACTGCTGAGCACGTCGGTGCCGAACTCTTCGTTGCAGCAAATGCAGGCCCAGCTGGTTGCGACCGGCCATTGGGACGGGCAGCTCCACCAGCGGGCGAAGGACGGCCGGACACTGATCGTCGAGGCGCGTCTCGATTTCGAGGAAGTCGATGGACGCCGCCTCGTGCTCGAAAGCAGTCGCGACGTCACGCAGCGCGAGGTGTTGCAGTCGCGGCAGCAGCTGCTGCTGGGCGAGCTGACTCATCGGGTCAAGAACACGCTCGCCGTGGTGCAATCGATCGCGCACCAGACCGAGGTCACGAGCCCGTCGCCGTCCGAGTTCGTCGAACGGTTCACCGGACGTCTCGCAGCGCTCGCCAGCTCCCACAGCCTGCTGGTGCAGTCCAACTGGGAAGGCGCAGATCTCGCGGCACTCACACGCGTACAGCTCAAGCCGTACGCCACCGATGGCGGCAAGCGCACGCAGATCGAAGGTCCCACCGTTTCGCTGCCCGCAGATCTGGCGACGCCATTCGGGCTGGTGCTGCACGAGTTGGCGACCAATGCCGCGAAATACGGCTCGCTCGCGGCATCCTCCGGCGCCGTGAGTGTCACGTGGCAATTGTCCAAGAGCAACGGGCAGCGCGACCTGCGCCTGCAATGGCGCGAGAGCGGCGGCAAAACGCCGGGCAAAATGCCGCCCGCCGGGCTCGGCAGCAACCTGATCGAGAATGCGATTCCCGGCGCCGTCGTGCACCGCGAATTCCAGGCACAGGGACTGACGTGCACGATCGAGCTGGCCCTGCCCAACGAAGACGGGCATGGGACGGCAAAGTGACACCCCCCGCGCGGGTCCCTGCAGGGCCGGCGCATCCTCGCAGTCGAAGACGACTTCGTCGTCATGCCGGAGCCGACGACGATGCAGATCCGGTCAGCGCCGGCGCGCACCAGACGTTCGGGCACGTACTCCGCAACTGCTCGCGGTCGCTCACCGATCGACAACAGTTCCGTGGAAGATGCCAGCGGTTGCAGGCGATCGGACCCTCCTGTGCTTGCAGCTTCTTCGATGAAGCGCAGCAGCAGCCGCGCGCGATGTGTCGACGTGTGTTGAGCCAAGGTGCGCTCGCGAGCGGCGCGGCCGATACGCTGCAGAATCGAGCTGTCGAGCGCCAGAGCGTCGAGAATGTCTTCGGCGCTGCGAACCAGCAGGATCTGCTCGCCGGGCTCGTAGAATTCGTGCAGTCCCGACCACTCGTCGCTGGCGATCGCCGCTCCGCACGCCGCAGCTTCGAACAGGCGACGCGAAGGACCCAGCCGATTCGCGCAGCGGGCTCGGCAGTGACGTTGAGCGTCAGGCGCGAGGATGAGAAGAATGCAGCACGGCGCTCCGTCGGCACGTGCCGCACGAGGCGGACATTCTTGGTACTGGCGAAATCGTAACGATACTGGGCGCCGCCCGTTGCCCGCCCGGCAGATCGCACCACTCGCGTGCTGCCATGTGAGACGGCTGGTCACGCTCGAAGAACACGAGCCGATGATTCAGGGCGGCCAGCGCTTTGCACACGCGGCGCCAGCCCGCGGCATGCGCGCTGAACACCGCGATCTTCACGCCGCAGCTCGTTCGTTGAGACTCTCGAGCCGCAGCTGCGCGTCGCGAAACGTCAACCTGGTCAGCGATGCAGGACCGACTTCGAGCGTGCGGTATTCGTCGATCGGCGCCTGCAGCGCCAGCAGCGCAACCGAGCGGATCACCGAAGCGTGCGTGACGATTGCGATCGTCTCGTTCTCGAATGTCTGGGCGAGCTTGCGAAAGTGCGCCATGGCTCGCTCCTGCACGTCGCGGATACTGTCTCCCGCCGGCGTGCGTGCAACGGCGCGGTACTTGTTCCAACGTCGCCATTGCGGATCGGCAGCCAGCGCCTCGAACGATTGACCCGACCAGCTGCCGAAATCGATCTCGTCCATCTGCGGCACGATGCGCACGACGGTGTCGCGACGCGCGGCGATGAACCCTGCTGTGTGTCGCGCGCGGCGGCGCGGACTGGATTCGACGATGAGCTCTGGTACCGCGAGCAGTAGCGACGCGATGAAACGGGCTTGACCTTCGCCGCGCTCGTCGAGGGGTTCGTCGACGCTGCGGCCGAGCAGCACCTCATTCATCTGCGCGCATGTAGCGTGGCGTACCAGCACCAGCTCCATTTCTCTCCTCCTGCAAGCGCTGTCTCATCGCGACGGCAAGCTCGACGTATTCGATCGGGACGATGTGCTGCGGGTCTTCCCGGAGAATGACGGCGATTTGCGCGGTGACTTCGCCTGCGATGTCGTTCATGGTCTGCGCTGTTTTCGACCAATACAGTCGGAGAACTTATCGCCAGGCTGGGGCGTTCCGTATCCTTGCTGTGCCGCGATTAACATACGTTAACCGGCCCTGCCCGGTATATCGTTAGCCTCTCGTATCACTCGGCCGGGAGCACTCGATGGACCCTGAGCGATACATCGCAACTGTATTCGATGGGCTGGCGGCCGCGGACTCGCAGGGCGCATGTGTGCGCATCGCCGCCACTGCTGCCGGCGAGCTGGCCGAGGTGAACGGCCTGTGCCTGTTGTCAGCAGAGGGCGATGATTCAGTCCTCGCGTTGGCGAGTCGTGATCCGCTCTACCTTTGCAATCTGCGCAGCTCCGGCCTGTACAGGACGGCGCTATCGATGCGTCGAGCCGCAGATCTCAACTCGCGGATGCTCTGGGGCCGGGAAGACTGGATCACGTTGCCGACCGGCCGGCTGCGGCGCATCCGCGTCGCGCTGCTCGTGCCCCTGAGGACCGCCGGCTACCTCGCCGTGGCATTCTTCTGGCAGCCGGGACAAATCGCGGCCCCGCATCACGGCGGCCGGCTGGAGCTGGTGGCCAAGGCGTTGGACCTGGCTGCTCGGAGTTGGGGCAAAGACGAAGAGCACGCCGCGCGTCAGCGCGATCAACAACGCATCTCCGCAGAGGTAGGACATCGTCTGCGCAACAACTTGGCTCTGGTGCGCTCGATCATCCGTCGTTCGCGCGAGACGGCGGAATCCGCCGATCAGTTCGCGCTGCACCTGGAGGCGCGCCTCAGCGCACTAACCAGAGTTCAGGCTGCGCTCGTCACTGCCGGCGCGGACGGAGTGGACCTCGAGGACCTCATTCGGACGGAATTGACCGCGAGCGCCGCCTCGGATCGACGCTACGCACTGCTGGGACCTGCTGTGCGACTACACGACAAGGGAGCGGCATTGCTGGCGCTCACGATCCACGAGCTGACGACGAACTCGTTGAAGTTCGGCGCGCTCGGTGCCTCCGGCCGGCTGATCGTAAGCTGGTCGCTGACCAGCGGCACGTCGCCGCACCTGCATCTGAGCTGGAGAGAAGACGGCGTGGCGATTGCAGCGGAAGCTCCCCGCCGGCGCGGGTTCGGTCACGAGCTGATCGAATGCACGTTGCCGTATCAGCTCGGTGCGCGAACTTGCCTCGCGTTGAGTCCTGGCGTAATCAGCTGCGAGATCCACGCGCCGGTCGAAACATGCGGTGCAACCGCCGTGCAGGCACAGGAAGTGCTGCGGGGCACGGGCTCATGGTGACCATGCGCCTGCGCGGCCGGCCGGCGTCCGAGATCGCGGCCCGCCTCCGGGCCCGCGACGTTCCGACGATCTTCGCAACCGGGTATGACTTATCCATGCTGCCGAAGGAGCTTGCCAACGCGGTACCTCTCGAGAAGCCGGTGGACCTGGACGAGCTGTGCCGCGCAGTGGAAGCGTGTTGCCTATGAATCTCGAACCGACAACCTCCCGGCTGCTCCTGCGCCTGGCCGGCTTTCAGCCGCTGTCAGCGGAAGAAGCGGAGGCGCTCGAGCATGCCGCTGGACCTGTCCGTCTGCACCGACCGCACGAGACACTGATTGTCGAAGGCGAAGGCGCCGCGCATGTCGGCCTGCTGTTGTCGGGCTTCGCCTACGCGGCGCGCATGCTGCCGGACGGTCGGCGCCAGATCGTCAGCTATCTTATTCCGGGCGACCTGTGCGATCCACGGCTGCTGCTCCTGCCGACAGCGGCCCACACGGTCAGCACGCTCACGGCCGCGAACATCGCGCTATTTTCGTGCGAAACGTTACTGGATCTGGTCGAGCGGCATCCGCGCCTGGGCCGCGCGCTGTGCTGGCTGGCGCTGCAAGAGGAGCTAGTGGCGCGCGAGTGGCTCGTCAACATCGGTCAGCGCACTGCCTTGGAGCGCCTCGCGCATCTGCTCTGCGAAGTCTTCACGCGCATGCAGGCGGTGCAGCTCACGGACGGTGGACGCTGCGAGCTGCCGCTGACCCAGGTGGAGCTTGCCGACACGCTGGCGCTCTCGACCGTGCACATCAACAGGACGTTGCAGGAGCTGCGGCGTCAGCACCTGGTGTCGCTGTCTGGAGGCATGCTGGAAATCCACGACTTGCCTGCCCTCAAATCAGTTGCGATGTTCTCAGGTGACTACCTGCATCCGGTGCGCGAACGGCCGGAGCGGGCGCGGCGGCGACTCGCGCCGTCTTGAATTATTCACACATGTAATTGAGAATCTCGCGGGCTGCGCACTAGTCTCACCTGCTCACAGCGACAGGGGCTGGCCTCTCGGGGGAGAAGGCATGGCAACGCAACATTCGAACCTCTCAGCAGCGTTGCATGGACGGCGAATCCTCATCGTGGAAGACGACTGCGTCACCGCGATGGACCTGGCTGAAACTTTGTCGACCGCCGGGGCCGAGGTCGTCGGACCGGCCGGCACGATCGCGGCGGCGCTCGGGCTGCTGCGCCCTCGCACGCCGCTCGATATCGCGCTGCTCGACATCGAAGTCGAAGGCACCTCGGTTTTCGAAGTCGCCGACGAGCTCGTCAAGCGTTCGGTCCCGATCGTCTTCACGACCGGCTACGAGCGCAGCGAAATCCCCGCCCGCTTCCACGGCGCCCGTCACTGCGAAAAGCCCATCGGCATCGCCGCCATCGCCCGCGCCCTGACCGAACAGTTGGTGCCGGGACAATCGGTGCTCCGGCACCGTTGACAGTCCCGGCGATCTGCAGTTGACTAGGCCCCGTGCGCCGCAGGCGCCCGCGGGTTCGCGCGAAGGGCCAAGCCCACTGCTCCCCCACCGATTCCTCTGCACGTCTACCCCGTGCTGCCTGATGCGAACCCAGGCGTAAGCATGGAGGTTCTATGACGTCGCAGTCTGCAACGCCGCTCCCCGAGCGGCCGAATCTCGAACAGCTCAAGAAGCAAGCCAAGTCCCTGCTGCACGCCGCGCGTGCCGCAGACGTGGCAGCTTTGGAGCGCTTTCGCCTTCTGCCCGCCTACGCTCGCAAGTCCGTCGCCGAGCTCGCATCTGCGGGTCTCGCCTTGCACGACGCTCAATCCGTGATCGCCCGCGAGCACGGCTTCGAGTCGTGGAGTGCGCTGCGCGAGCATGTCGAGGAGCGCTCGCTGTCATTCGCAGCAGCGGTGGACGAATTTGTCCGGTGTGCAACGGGCGGCGCCGCTGGTCGCGCGATGCGCCTGCTCGCGTTGCATCCAGGTATCGCACACGCAAACCTGTACACGGAGCTCGTGCTCGGCGATGCGGAGCGCGTGAAGGAACGCCTGCGTGCGCAGCCAGCATTGGCGAAGCAAGCCGGCGGCATTCAGGAGTGGGAGCCTCTCTTATATGTATGCCATACCTGCCTCAGTCGCGATCAGCCAGCTCGCGCGGACGGCCTGGTTGCAATTGCCAGGGAACTGCTGGCGCACGGCGCGAACCCGAACGCCGAATATCACTGGCAGTGGCATCCGGAACTCCCGCGCACTGCACTCTGGGGAGCGCTGTGCGGGACGTGCCATCTGCCGCTAGCAGAAACGTTGCTGCAAGCCGGCGCGAATCCGACCGATGGCGTGTCGCTGCACATCACGGCGGGTGGCGCTCATCTCGAGTCGCTCGAATTGTTGGCGCGCTACCAGGTCGATCCCAACGGTATTCCGGGCGGCGTGCCGCCGCTGCGTTACATCCTGGGTTGGGCCGATACTCCGATCGGGCCGCGCTGGCTGCTGGAGCACGGCGCAGATCCGAATCTTGCATGGAGCCGGGACGGCGACGCTCCGATTCATATCGCGGCGCAGAGATGGGATGTGCCGATGATGGAGTTGCTCGTTCAACACGGTGCGGACCTGCAGCAGCGCCGCACCGACGGTCGCACGGCGCTCACTCTGGCCGAGTTGCACGGGAACGAATCGATCGCAGCGTGGCTGCGCGCCCACGGAGCGAAGGACGAGCTTTCGCCACTGGAACGCTTCGTCGCTGCTTGTACCCGCGGCGATCGCGCCCGCGCCGAAGGCATGTTGAAGAGCGATCCCGAGCTGCGAGTCCAGCTCCACAAGGAACATCATCTGATGATGCATGTGCCGGCGGAGCGCGGTGACGCCGCCGTACTCGAAACCATGCTGATGTGCGGGTTCGATCCGAACGTGCCCGATCACGATGGCGTGACCGCTCTGCATCGCACGGCGATGGGCGGTCGAGCCGAAGCCACGCGAGTGTTGCTTGCGCACGGAGCAGCAGTCGGCGCGCTGGATGGCATGTTCGCGGGAACTCCGCTCCTCTGGGCGGCCGAAGGATGGCGCCATGGATCCCGTCCGGGCGTGGATCACGTGGCGGTCGCGCGATCGTTGATCGCAGCCGGCTCGCCCACGACGTGGACACCGCCGGAGAAGGCACCCGACCCCGAGAGCACGCAGGAAACTCTGCTCGAACTGTGCCGCGCGGCTGAGGCGACCTAGCCGGCACCGGGCCAGCGTTCGAGCTCTTCTTCGAGGCTCTCGCCGCTCAGAAACCGCGGCAACAGTGCGGCCAGCGACAGCGGATAAAAACGCTCGTTGCTGGCCGCGATCTGCGCAATCGACCACCCGGCCCGCGGCATCGAGCACGACCAGCCGGGCGGCTGTTCGCTCGACGACCGGAAGGTCGCGACGGGTCTGCGAGTCCATGCGACATAGTATGCGGATTTCCACGCTGCAAGAGCCTGCGCTAAGACAAACCCCGAGCCCGGACATACGCGCTCCGCCGCGGGCATCGATCGACGTCACAGTTCTGGATTTAGCACTCTGCGGTATCGACCGCTTTTGCGAACTCCGCCGATACACGAAAGGTACTCGTAACTAGCATATCGAGACCTATGTCGGTTAAGCGTTTACACCCAGCATTTTCCCGCGTGCCGCTGCGCCGGCGCGGCCGGGGATTTACCTTGCTGGAGATCGCTATAGCCGGGGCAGTCGTCGGCTTGCTGGCTGCTATCGCGGTGCCCTCCTATGCGGCCATCATGGAGCGGCAGAAGGTCGAACAGGCGGGCCGGGACCTGGTCGCGATCTCGCAGCAGATCGAGCGCTATCGGACCCTGCACTTCGCGGTGCCGGAGAACCTCAGCGATCTGGGCACGGCGATTCCGCAGGATCCCTGGGGACACGACTACCAATACCTGAACTTCGCCTCGCCCGCGCCCGGCGTCGCCGGCATGATCCGCAAAGATCACAACCTGCATCCGCTCAACACCGAGTTCGACCTGTACAGCGAGGGCAAGGACGGCAGCTCGATGCCGCCGCTGACTGCGACCGCCAGCCAGGACGATGTGATCTGGGCCCGGGACGGCGGCTTCGTCGGACTCGCCTCGGACTACTGATGAAGGCTGCGCCTGCGAGATTCGCGGGTCTGGGCACGCGCGTCGCCGTCCGCACGTTCCTGCTGTTCGGCTTGTGCGCGATCGTGCCCATCGTCGTCTCGGCGCTCGTGGCCGATCGCATCGTCCGCACCAAGCTGCGCACCGACGCGGCCGCCCGCCTCGAAAGCACCAGCAAGAGCTACGGCCTGCTGGTGTTCGAACGGCTGCGGCAGACCGATGAGGCGCTGGCGGAAATAGCGGCGCTGGGGCTCGCCGATCGCTTGCAGCTGGACGACATCCGCGCGTTCCGTTCATCGCATTTCAGAGTCGTCGACGTGGTGTCCGATGCGGTAATCACACCCGATCCCGGCCCACTGTTGCATCAAGCTTCGCTGGCGTTGCAAGGCACCGAAGTCCGGGTCACGGTGAGCAAGAACAGCGGACCTCGCCGCCTGCAGATCACTGCGGCAGTCGATCCGTCCTATCTGTGGAATCCCGACGCCGTCAATCTGGGTTCGATGCAAATCTGCGTGCTGGGACCGAAGGCCAGGATGCTCCAGTGCGTCGGCGAACAAACCCGGGACGCGACGACTCGGCTGCTGACCGGGCAGTGGTCGCTATTCCTCACGCCGCGCTATGGCGCCGAGGGTTGGTTGGTGCGAACGGAGCAGCCTGCAGCGATTGCGCTCAGCGCCCTCAACTCCTTCGAGCGCACGCTGCCGATCGTCACGCTCATCGCGATGCTCATGGCGCTGCTGTTGAGCACGATTCAAATCCGTCGCAGCCATCGACCGCTCGCGCTGTTGACCGACGCAGTCGAGCACATGGGACGCCGCGGCGTGCATCGTCGCGTCACGATCGACAGCAAGGATGAATACAGCAACCTGGCGCAGGCGTTCAATCGCATGGCCGGCAGCCTCACGCGGCAGTTCGAGCTGTTTCGCACGCTGGCGCAGATCGATCGGATGATTCTCGACGATCCCTCGACCGAGATTCTCGTCGAGAAGATCCTGCCGACGCTGCCCTCGCTGTTGCGCGCCCCCGTTGTCGCAGTCGCAGTTGCGGGGCGCGAGCCCGGAACGGTTGCGATCTGGTGGTCGACGTCGGCAGCAACCAGCGTACGTAGCCTGAAGACCGGTGCGCTGACGCTCGATGCGCTGGTCGGCAAGATCGACGTTCACAAGACGGCGCTGGCCGAGATCAGCACCGGCGGCGATTTCCAGCTCCTGTACGGATTGGCCATCGAGGTCGAGGGCACTCTGCGCGGTGCGCTGCTGCTCGCCGATCCGGAATCACGCGGCAGCAGCACTCGCCACGCACGAGCGTTTGCGCGCCGATTCGCGGTTGCACTCGGCAGCGAACAGCGTCGCGCTTCGTTGCTGAAGCAGGCGTACTACGACGACCTGACAGGACTGCCGAATCGCCAGCTTTTCAAAGACCGCCTGGAACGCGAGCTCGCGCACGCGAAGCGCGCACAGTCGCAAGTCGCTCTGCTCTACATCGACCTCGACCGTTTCAAGAACGTCAACGACTCGATGGGCCACTCGGCGGGCGACGCCCTGCTGCTGGCGGTGAGCCAGCGGCTCGGCGAGCACGTGCGCGAAAGCGATACGCTCGCGCGGCTCGGCGGCGACGAGTTCGTGCTGGTCGCACCCGGCCCCACAGAAGAGCCGGCCCACGTGCTGGCAGAACGCCTGCAGGCCGCGCTGCGCGAGCCGATCATCGTGCAGGACGCGACCTGCTTCGTGCAGGCCTCGATCGGCCTCGCCATCTATCCGCAGGACGGTGCTGACGCCGAAGGGCTGCTGCGCAGCGCCGACATCGCGATGTATCGCTCGAAGACGTCGGGCCGCGGTGGCATCACGTACTTCGAAGAAACGATGAATCGCGACGCGCAGCGCCGGCTGCTGGTCGAGCAGCGGCTGCGCGTGGCGCTGCGTTCCAGCGGTCTGAGTCTGGCCTACCAGGCGCAGGTCGATCTCAACGACGGCTCGCTCGCCGGTGTTGAAGCCCTGGCACGCTGGAAGGACCCGCAACTCGGCTTCGTGTCGCCGGTGGAGTTCATCGCGGTGGCCGAAGAATGCGGGCTGATCGACGAGCTGGGCACCTGGGTGCTGCACGAGGCCTGCTCCACGTACCAGAAGCTGCGCGATCAGGGCATCGATCTGGGACACGTGAGCGTCAACGTCTCGATGCGCCAGCTGCGCGACGACCGCTTCGTCACCGAGGTGAACGACGCGCTCATGCGCTACGCCATGAGTGCCGAGTCGCTGGAAATCGAAGTGACCGAATCGACGCTCGCCGGCAACCAGAGCGAAGTCAACGCGCGGCTCGAGAGTCTGCGCCGGATGGGCGTGCGCATCTCCATCGACGACTTCGGCACCGGCTATTCGTCGATGTCGGTGCTCGGCGAACTGCCGACCGACGCGCTGAAGATCGATCGCTCGTTCGTAATCGAATCCGCGAGCCAGCGGACCTCCCGCTCGGTGGTCGAAGCGATCATTTCCATCGCACACGTGCTCGGCAAGGTCACTGTCGCAGAAGGCGTGGAGACGACAGGCCAGGTGCGCACGCTGCGCCAGCTGGGCTGCGACTTCGCGCAGGGTTATCTGTTCGCCAAGCCGGTCCCCGCAGAAGAACTTCCCGCCGTCCTCGCCCGTGCCCCGGCCTGGCGCGAGATCGTGGACGGCGCGGCCACCGCCCACGATCGCGTCAAAATCGCCGCGCGCTGACGCTCACGCGACCTTGCGCGCGGTAACGACGGGGAAGTCGATCGCCGTCTGCGCCACGTTGTTCACGTAGTTCGTCCAGATATTCAGTGCCACGTGCTGCACGATCTCCACGGTCTGTGCATCCGTGTAGCCGGCGGCTTTGAGCGCACGCACGTCCTCATCGCTGACGCGGCCACGGTGCTCCAGGACTTTGCGGGCAAAGCGCACTGCTGCATCGGCCTTCGGATCCTGCGAGCGTCCGGCGCGATTGCTCGCGATCTCGGCGTCGTCGAGCTTCGCGACGTTCTTGCCCAGATACGTGTGCGCCGACAGGCAATAGTCGCACTCGTTGAACTCTGCGACGGCCAGCGCGATTCGCTCATGCGTCGCCGCGGGCAACGCGCCTTTCGCCAGCGCACCGATCAATCCGACATAGCCTTCGAGCGCAGCGCGGCTGTTGGACACCATGCGGAACAGATTGGGGACGACGCCGAGCTGCTTGCCGACGGCTGCGAGCAACTGGCGGGAAGCTTCGGGCGCGGCATCGACTGAGGGCGGGGTTGCGATTCGGGACATGACAGTTCTCCTCGTGCGGTTGTGAACAGCGCCGGTTGGCGCGACGAGGAGAAACTACGGCCTTTCACTCACTGAAACTATCCACTATTCTTTGTAAACACTCTCTCATTTCGTGGAAGTCCGGATGGACCGCCTGGCATCGATGTCCGTGTTCGTCGCCGTCGCCACCGCCGGCAGCTTCTCCGGCGCTAGTCGCGACCTGCGCATGCCGCTACCGACCGTCAGTCGCAAGATTTCCGAGCTCGAATCGCACCTCGATGCGAAGCTGCTGGTGCGCTCGACACGCAAGCTCGTGCTGACCGACGTCGGCGAGTCGTATCTGCTCGCCTGTCGCAGGATCCTCGACGAAGTCGCCGAGGCCGAGCGCGGCGCGACGGGCGAGTACAACGCGCCGCACGGCGAGCTATTGGTGACTGCACCGGTGGTCTTCGGCCGACTGCATGTGCTGCCCGTCGCTGCCGAGTTCCTCGCTGCACATCCGGAAGTCGATCTGCGGCTGGTGCTCACCGATCGCCCGCTCAGCCTCATGGACGAGCACCTCGATCTCGCCGTGCGTATCGGTGAATTGCCGGACAGCTCGCTCGTCGCTACTCGCATCGGGCAGACGCGCACGGTGGTCTGCGCGAGTCCGGGCTATCTGAAAAAGCACGGCACGCCGAAGTCGCTGGCTGCACTGGCCGAACACGATTGCATCACCTTCGCGGCCCTGGGAGGCGCAGACGAATGGAGGTTCCGCAACGGCGAGTCGGTGCGCGTGCACTCGCGCCTGGTCGTGAATACTGCCGAGGCCGCCGTCGACGGCGCACTTTGCGGCGTCGGTCTGGCACGCGTGCTCGCCTACCAGATTGCTGCGTCAGTCAAAGCGCGCAAGCTGGCCATCGTGCTCGAGAAGTTCGAAGCGGCGCCGGTGCCCGTAAGCCTGCTCTATGTCCGCGAGCGGCGCCTGACGGGGAAACTGCGCGCGTTTCTCGACTTCATTGCCCCGCGCCTGCGCGCGCGGCTCGGCTACGCAACGTAGCGCCCGACAATCCGGCGTCGGGATCGCGAGATAGACCGTGCTCCAGAGCTGCGCGGCATTGGACTCGTCGACATCGCCGCTGCTCTGACCGAACGGCACCGGCTCGTAGCGGCCATTGACGTAGCGCCACGACCAGAGCTCGGAAGCACGCAGCTCGCGCGTCTTCGTGATCACCGACCACAGTCGCTCGTGCGCCATGCGCAAGCGCTGGGTGGTCGGCGCCGGCAAATCACTTCGCGCGATCTGCCGCTCCAGACCTGCAGCGAACAATGCTTGCTGCCACGACCAAGTCACCGTGCCGTGATAGGCAGTCGCTCCGAGCTGATGCTGGCGCGTGGCACCCGCGAACGCCGGATTCGCGACCAGCAGACCTGCGTCGGTCAACAAGCCCGCCGGGAAAGGACGCAGCATGGTGTCGACGAGCTGCTCCACGACGTCTGCAGGCGGATTCTGCAGCAGCAACGCGAAGCCGCCATCGGAGTGCACGACCGGAATCGGCTTGAGATCTGCATCGAGCGCGATCGCATTCACGATCAGCTCGTCGCGAGGCAGCGCGTCGAGTGCCGGCGTCGCGTTCACGCCGAGCTCCGCCGCATAGGCCGTTATCTGCCGACGCGCGTCCGCTGCGTCGATCCGCACGCGAAACCACACCGGTGCGGCGCGAGCCCACACGTCGGCGACATCGCCGGCGTTCGCCAGCGCCCGGCGCTGCTCCGGCGACAGGTAGGGCTCGAGCAGCCCGCTGAGCATGAACTTCTCGATCGCCGCCATCGCAGCCGGCACGAATGCCACGTTGACGTCGAACGGATAGCGGCCGCCCGCGAGTCCGTCGTTGCTGTCCCGCCATTGTCCGTAGCTGAGACCCGGCTTCAACGAAATCAGGGTCGACGGCTGCCGCGTTTGCGCGAACGGGCGCGCGGACTGCGCGACCCAGATGAAATTCCGGACCAGCGCAGCGCCGACTGCCTCGCCGTTCGGCATCCGGCGCGCCAGAAATGCCTTCGCACGCCCACGCCCCTGCGCATGGTCGAGCAGGTACGCACCCGCGACCGGCGCCAGCATGAAATCGTCGTCGATCATGTTGTAGTCGTAGATCGGCGCATCGCTCATGCCTTCGCCTTGCTTGCGATGACGCAAGACCGCGAACTCGCCGATGTCTTCTTCGTGCGCCGCTTCGCCGTTCGGCGCCAGCCGCTGCAGCACTGCCGTGAGCCCGCCTTCGAGCGCTTCCGGTGCGAGCACCGGCATCAGCAAGCGCAGCGACATCAACGTGTCGCGACCGAAGTAGGTATCGAAGCGCCACGAGCCGGCCAGGAACTTCTCCTGGTAGCTGAGGAAGCTCAGCACTTCGCGACTGCGCGGATCGTCGTTGGCGTTCTGGGTGAGCAAGTGAGGCCCAAGCGGCGTGAGCGGCTTCTCGCCGGTGAGTGCCGTGATCCGCAAGCGGAGCGGCTCGCCGGCGCGCGGTACCGACAACGTCAGTGGCGCATCGTTGCCGCCGCGGATCTCGCCATTCTCGATAGCAATCGAGAGCGAGTAACCGGCAGCGCCGTCGAGTCGCGGCCGGGACCAGCCAATGGTCTTGGCTGTAAGCTGGGGTGTGCTCTTGACCTCTACCGGATACGTTCCGTTGATCTGATAATCCCGCAGCACACGGACGCTGCTCAGCACTGCGTCGCGCACTACGAGACTCCCATCCACCGTCGCTTCAGCCTCGATGCCGTGCAGCGCCCTGCCCTGCGCATCAGCTCGATTGACGCCTTTGACAGCGCCGAGCGTCCAGCGTACCGGCGTCTGCGTCGGCTCGAACCAGACACCGACGCCGCTGTTGCCCGCAGGAAAAGCAACCAGCACGCGTGGCTGCGTGCCGGCACTCAATAGCAAATGGGCCGAGACAGGTCCCTGTTGATAGAAGGCGTTGAGAACGCGGCCTTCGGCGATCCGGAACTGCAGCGGCGCCGGCGGCGCCGCTGCGTTCGCGGACGCCGCTACGAGCAGGAAGGCGAGCGCAAGCCGCACACCGCTACCACCGATACTTTGCCTGGAAGTTGATCTCACTGCCTTCGATCGGACGCGCCAGCAGCACCCCGTCGGTGCCCGCCGCCGTGCCGAAGATACGCGAGTTGCTCTCGGTCAGGCCAATCTCATCGGTCACGTTCGTGCCGCGCAAGGTGAACAGCCAGTTGTCGCCGATGGCTGCGCTGATGCCGAAGTCCCACGTCTCGTACGTGCCCAGCTGCTGGAGTGCCGACTGGTCCTGCGTGTGATCGCCGACGTGCGTATAGCTGACGAACGCCTCGAGATCGCCCCACGGCAACACGAACGTGTAGCTCGGCGTCAGCATGTAGCGCAGCTTCGGCTGGCGCTGCAGCTGCTTGCCTTCGATCACCGCGCAACCGTTGCCGGTGACGATGTTGGTGAACGGCGCGCATGCGTCGAAGTCCGTGTACTTGCCATCCAGATAGTTGGCGATCACACGGAAGTGGAAGGCATCCGTGAGGTTGATGGTGCCGATGAAGTTCACGCCTTTCGACTCGGAACCGTAGAACAGCCTCTGGCCGGTCTGGACGCCCTGCGCGTTCGTCTGCTGATACGCGAGGCCGTCGAAGAGGCGGTAATAGGCACTGATGTCCGCATACAGCAGATCGTTCTGGAATTTGAACCCGGCCTCGTAGTTTTCAATGGTCTGCGTCGGATCCGTGTTGCCGGTGGTGGCGCCGCGGATGCCATTGTCGAAGTCCAGGAAGTGGCCGCCGCGATTGACGCGGCCATACACGGCCATGGAATCCGTGAAGCTGTAGTTCGCGCCCACTGTCCACGACGTGAAGTCTTCGTCGTAGTCGGTGATGGCCAGCGTGCCGTTGCACACCGGCACGGCGTTGTTGTACAGCGTGAGCGGATTGTTATCGAGATCGCGGTTCGTCAGGTTGCAGACGCGATTGGTCGCTTCCTGATTCTCGTAACGCACGGATGCATCCAGCAACCACTTGTCGATGCGCCACGAGTCGGACAGATAGAGCGCCTTGTTGAACGCATGACCGGCTTCGGTGATGTTGAAAGCGCCGTTGTCGAGGAAGCCCTGCTCATCCGTCTTCTGGAACGTCTGACCGCCCTGCACGAAGGTCACGGTGATCGGCCGCGCATTCGGCGTGTTGGTCATCAGCATCTGGTTGCCGAGCGCCCACTCGTCGTCCATCGTGTAGTAGGCGGTGTACAAGCCGACCGTCAGCGTGTTGCCGTCGAACAATTCCTTGCTCAACCGCAGATCGTTGTTGTACTGCTCCAGCTCCTTGTGAATGAACCACCAGCCCTGGTGAATCACGCTCTGGTTGGCCGGCACGACGGTGCCGTCGCGGTACAGCGCAGTTGCTGAATTGAGCGGCAGCCCGAGACCGCCGCGATCGGTCGGAATCGTGTACAGCTCGTCGTTCAGCGCCGCAGGATTGCTGCCGGAGAACAGCGCGTTGGTATCGACATCGCCGGTGTTGAACAGGAACTTGTCGCTGATGGACCAGCCGTTGTCGAGATCGAGATCGTAGTTCGCGCCGAGGAACACCATCTGCGCGCCGCGGCCGTCCGCCAGGTCCGCATTCGTGCCGCCGTTCGGATAGCCGTCGAGCCGCACGTGCTGAATCTCCTTGCTGTAGTAAGTGGCCGTGAGCGCATCGAAGCCGGGGTACTCGTGGAAGTTGGCGGTGCCCGTCTGGATCATCGGAATCGGCGTGATGAACTGATTCTTGTCGTCGAGGTAGCGCGCGTACAGGATCAGATCGCCTTTGTCCGATTCGTGCTTGAGCGTCGCGGTGAGTTGGCCGCCCTCATCCGCCTTGAACTGCGGATCGCGCACACCATCGGACACGCGATAGAAGCCGCCGACGCTGCCGTACCAGCCTTCGCTGAGCTTGAAGCCGTAGAAGCCATCGAGGCGATAGAGATTCTCGTCGCCAATAGTGAAGCCGAGGCTCCCTGATGGCTCGTCCGTGCCGGTCTTCAGCAGATAGTTGGCCGTGGCGCCGATCTGCCCGCCCGCGAACACGACCGACGGGCCGCCTTGCAGGATTTCGACCGAGCGGATGGTGTCGTCGAGACGGAAGATGCTCGTGGTCTCGAAGAACGACAACGTCGGCATGCCGTACAGCGGCGAGCCCATCAGCTGCGTCGTGAAATACGGCGCATCGCCGCCGCCGGGAAAGCCGGCGATTTCGATGTTCGCGCCGGTCTGGCCGCCGGTCGACTCCGGCCACATGCCCGGCGAGATCTTCAGCAGATCGGCCGTGCTCTTCGGATTCGAATTGCGGATCTCGTCTTCATTCGCCGTGACGATGTTGTAGCTCGCCTCGAGCTTCTTCACGCCGCCCGAGATCGCGCTGCCGGTCACCACCACTGTTTCGAGATTGCTGCCGGCCTCGCGCGGCTGTTGCGGCGGCGGCTGTTGCGCATAAACCAGCACTGGCACCAGACACGGAGTAGAAATCGCCGCAACGATCGCAGCGGCGATACGCAAATTCCTGCTCATAAGTCCCCCAACACTTCGACAGACTGCAGTGAACAGTCGATGCGAACGAGCATGACAGCGCTGTCGCAACGGGAAAATAGGAACGAATTACAACCTGTCAGTAATTGGCTGAGAAAACTCTGCGACAGACCCTCAACGGTGCAGGAGTTGCTCTTCAGATTACAGCGCGCTGGTCGTCACAGAGATGGATGAGTCGCCTTCCGTTCAACGTCAATCCGCAGCGCCTCGCCGTTCGGCTTCTGATCGCGGCGAGTGCGGCCGTGTGCGTGATGGCGGCTCTGAGCTTGAGCGCGACTGACACGACTACTTCACAGTTGTTCGACCGTCTGCACTGGACTGTGGCCTACGTCACAGGCGCAGTCCTCGCGTGGCTGGGCGTATGGCAAGTCGAAGGGCCGGATCGCACGGCGCGGCGCTGGTTCGCGACCGGCCTGACGATTACTGCGATCGCGTATCTCGATTATGTGTATTGGGCTTTCACGGGCGGCACGTTGGTGCCGAAGATCGGCGATCAGTTATATCTCGCGGTGGGCCCTTGCAGCCTGATCGGCGTGATCGCCGTGATGCGTAAGGATCCGCAGCTGCCGCTGCGGCCCTTTCTGCTCGATGTCACGTCGCTCGCTCTCGTGGTGCTCACGCTGACGCTGGATCTGTATCTGCCGCGTCAGGAGATCATGGCACCGTGGAAGCTCGTCGAACTCGTCGCCTATCCGATCCTTCTGTTCACGCCGGTGTGCGTTGCTCTCGTGCTGGCACCGACTTTGCGACTGCGTCTGGACGCGCGACTGCTGGTGTTCCTGGCCGCGTCGGTCGGCAATGGCATTGCATGGATGATATGGAACGCCAATGTGCCGATCAGCCTGCCGAAGTTCGGTACGACGCTGAACTTGCTGTTCTCGGCTGTGACCTTGGCGCTCGGCTACGGGACGTTCATCTGGCGGACGACACCCGATCCCGATCCGGCGTGGGAACGCCGCTGCGAAGCCTGGCTGCGGATGATCCCACTGAGCGCGGTCGCGGCAGCGGTCCTCAGCGTGGCGATCGTGTGGGCCGTGCCGAACGTGATGCGCTCGGTGCAGCTCGCAACGGTGGTGGGATCGGCGATCGTCATCGCCCTCGCGTTCGTGCGCCAGTACAGCATCAATCAGCAGCTCATCGAAGCGACGCAGGCGAAGAGCGAGTTCCTCGCCAACATGAGTCACGAGATCCGCACGCCGATGAACGGTGTGATCGGCATGACCGAGCTGCTGCTCGACACGCCGCTCGAAGCGCAACAGCGCGAGACGGCGGAAACGATCCGCGACAGCGCACGCTCGCTGCTCGTCGTCATCAACGACATCCTCGACTTCTCGAAGATCGAGGCGGGCAAGCTGGAGCTGGAGTCGCGGCAATTCGCGCCGCGTGAAGTCGTCGAGAGCGTGGTGCGCACGATCGGCGTCGCGGCAGAAGCGAAAGGATTGGCTGTGACGGCGGTGGTCGACGCGGCGGTGCCGACGTTCTTGCACGGTGATCCTGGCCGCTTCCGGCAGATCCTCGTCAATCTCTGCGGCAACGCTGTCAAGTTCACCGAGCGCGGCAGCGTGACAGTCGGCCTCTCAGTCAGGAGCACCACAGCGCACGGCGTCCTGCTTCGCTGTACTGTTCGCGACACCGGCACCGGCATTCCTGCCGATCGGCTGCATACGCTGTTCAAGCCTTTCACGCAGGTCGACGCGTCGACCACGCGTCGCCACGGCGGCACCGGGCTCGGACTGTCCATCGTCAAACGTCTCGCCGAACTGCTCGGCGGCGACGTCGGCGTCGAGAGTCGCGAGGGCGTGGGGTCGACATTCTGGTTTACCGCCGGCTTCGAATTGCAGACGACTGCGCCGGTCGAGTCGAAGCCTGCTCCGCTAGGCACGAACGCAGCACAAGGCGCCGAACGCCGCATCCTGCTGGTGGAAGACAACGCGGTGAACGAGAAAGTCGCGACACGTTTCCTGCAGAGACTCGGCTACGCAGTCGACGTGGCTCGCAACGGCCGCGAAGGCGTCGATGCCTGGGCCAGCGGCTATTACGATCTCATCCTGATGGATTGCCAGATGCCGGTGCTCGACGGCTACGCCGCGACGCGCGAGATTCGCGCGCGCGAGCCCGCCGCACGGCGTATCCCGATCGTCGCGCTGACCGCGAACACGATGAAAGACGATGACCTCAAGTGCAAAGCGGCGGGGATGGACGATCACCTCAGCAAGCCGCTCGATCGCGAACGGCTCGCGCAGTGCCTCGCGCTGCATCTCGCCACGGGATAGCCCTCAGTAGATTTCCGGCACCAGCATGTCCGCCGGAACCGGCCGGCGCGAATAATCCTTGCGGCGCTCGCGCTCGGGCAGGACAACCTGCGACTTTTCGACGTCGCGATAGGGAAACTGTTTCAGCAAGTGGTCGATGCAGTTCAACCGCGCGCGTTTCTTGTCGACGGCCTGCACGACCCACCAGCGCGCTTCGGGGATGTGCGACCGCTGCAGCATGATCTCCTTCGCCTTGGTGTAATCCTCCCAGCGGCGGCGCGATTCCAGGTCCATCGGGCTCAGCTTCCATTGCTTGAGCGGATCGTGGATGCGCCCGAGAAAGCGCACGTGCTGCTCTTCGTCGGTGATCGAGAACCAGTACTTGAGCAGCCGGATGCCGGAGCGCACCAGCATGCGCTCGAACTCCGGCACGGAACGGAAGAACTCTTCGTATTCGTCCGGCGTGCAGAAGCCCATGACGTGCTCGACGCCGGCGCGGTTGTACCAGCTGCGATCGAACAGCACGATCTCGCCCGCCGCCGGCAGGTGCGGCACGTAGCGCTGGAAGTACCACTGCGTGCGCTCGCGATCGTTCGGCGCCGGCAGCGCGACAACGCGACAGACGCGCGGATTGAGCCGCTGCGTGATGCGCTTGATCGCGCCGCCCTTCCCCGCCGCATCGCGCCCTTCGAACAAGATGACGATCTTCTCGCGGGACGCGACCACCCAGTCCTGCAACTTCACCAGCTCGGCCTGCATGCGGAACAGCTGGCTGAAATAGTGCCGCCGATATTCCTTTTCTTCGTGCGCGTCCGTCGTCTGTGGGGCGTCGGGCAGCGGATGGCGATCCTCGATCTCCATCTCCAGCTCTTCGTCGTAACCGTCCACGATGTCGCGGCTGATCCGCAGCACCAGTTCGTCATGGTCCAGGGGCGACTCGCTCATGGGATAGACCCTCGCTGAGAAGCATGTCAGGCGCTTTTAGCACACAACCATGCAAGCCAACGGTTCGTCGCAGCCAGGACACGCGTCGTCGGTCCGCTGGCCGATCGTGCGAGAATCGCGACAGGGCGTCGCGCTAGCATACCGATATGAACCGCGCAGCACTCCTACTGGCCGTGATGATCGCCGGCTCGGCCTCGGCGGACAGCGTTCCGTATCCGGACAACTTTCGCCTGTGGTCGCACGTGAAGAGCGGCGTGATCGGCCCGCAGCACAAGATGTTCGCCATCAATGGCGGGCTGCATCACGTCTACGCCAACAAGGAGGCGATGACGGGTTATCGCACGCGTCAGTTTCCGGAGCAGTCCGTGATCGTGTTCGAGTGGCTGGAATGGGCAGAGAAGGACGGCGCCTTTCTCGAAGGCCCGCGACGCCAGGTTGACGTGATGGTCAAGGACTCGAAGCGTTATGCCTCGACCGGCGGTTGGGGCTTCCAGCGCTTCGTGAAGGACACGAAGGAGACGGCGTCAGCGCCGACACCGCAACAGTGCTTCGCGTGTCACGACCAGCTCAAAAAAGACGGACTGGTGCTCAGCAGCTACCGCGAGTGATCAGGGCTTCTTGACCGGTGTAAACAGCAGGTCCTGATAGTCGTAGCTGAAATCCGCGAGCGGCGAGACCGGCTTCATCGTGATCCGGTCGACCTTCCCGTCCGCATCCAGCGAGAACGTCACGTACGCCGGCTCGATGGTCTTGTCATCCAGCCGCGTGACGAACGTATCGTACTGCCAGTGCTCGAGCGTGCCGGCCATCCGCGGCGTCGGCTGGAAGTCGATCGTCAGCGCGCCCTTGCGAACGCCGACTTCGATGGTGCCGTACCACGGATCGGCATAAGTGCCGGTGTAACGATCGAGCGCCAATGACGGCCCGACCTTCGCTGGCTTCGCCGTCGGCGCGTCGAGAGCTTTCAAGGCGCCCGCCAGCCGCTCCTGCTTGTATGCCGAGTACTTCTCCGGCCAGTCGTTGCGCTCGAAGCCGAGATAGTGATCCAGCAGCTCGTACATCAGGCCGAGCACGATCTCGCCGTCCTCGCTGTTGATCTCGATCGCGAAGCCGATGTTCTTCGACGGGATCAGCGTGACGACGCTCTGGAACCCGAGCACCGCGCCGCCGTGCGTGACGATCTTGACGCCGCGATAATCGCGGATGCCCCAGCCCAGCGCGTAAGCCTGGAACATCGGTTCCGCAAGCTTGAGCGAGTCCGGCAGCGGGCCGTTCGGCTGCAGCACTTCCGGCTTCCACATCGCCGCGTGCGCCGCTTCGCTGAACAGGCGCTCGCCGCTCGGCAACTTGCCGTGCGCGAGCTGCAGGTTGAGCCACTTCGCCATGTCGTTGGCACTGATCGAGAGGCCACCCGCCGGCGCGGCAGCGCGTCCGAGCTCGTCACGCTCATCCAGCAACTGCAGCGTGCCCGTGCCGCGCACTCGACCCGGCCGCGCATGCGGATAGGCGCGATTCGCAGTCGCGAAGCGGCGATCGCTGTCGCTCGTGGATGTGGTCATGCCTGCGGGCACCAGCACGTGCTCGCGCACGTAGTGCTCCCAGGTCTGGCCGCTGACCGCTTCGATCAACTGGCCCGCAACCATGTAGAGCACGTTGTCGTACGCGTAGCCGCTGCGAAAGCTCGTAGCCGGCTTGATGAAGCGCAATCGCTTGACCGCTTCGGCGCGCGAGATGCTGCCACGGGGAACCATCAGCATGTCGCCGGCGCCCAGGCCGAGGCCGCTGCGATGTACGAGCAGGTCGCGAATCGTCATCTCGCGCGTGACCCACGGGTCGTACATCTGGAAGCCCGGTAGACGATCGGTAACTTTGTCGTCCCAACTGAGCTTGCCTGCATCGACGAGCGTTGCCAGCGCCGCGACCGTGAATGCTTTGCCGGTCGAGCCCGTGGGGAAAATCGTATCGGCGTCGACCCGCTCCGCTGCCCCGATCTTGCTCACGCCATAGCCGTGCGCGAGCGTGGCTTGGCCGTTCTCGACGATCGCGATGGCCATGCCGGGGACGCCGATCTTGGCGCGCAGGCTTTCGACGCGGGCATCGAAGTCAGCCGGTGGCGCGGCAGCGAGCGGCAGCGACAGGACGGCGAGAGTCAGCGCAACGATGAGCCTCATGCGATCTCCAGACAGTGGTCGACCAACCGCTCGAACTCGGGTCCGCCGCGGATCGGATCAGCGACCGGCAGCTGCAATCTGCGCGACTCCGCCGCGATCAGCGCGCGCGCTTCACTCTCCGACAGCTGCGACGTGTTGAGACTCACGCCGCCGCAGCGAATCGCAGGATTGGTGCGCGCGCCAAGCTGCAAGTTGAGCTGGATGGTCTCTTCGACGCTCGGCAGCGCGAACTGTGCGTGACCGAGCATGTGTGTACGGCCCGGTTGATGGCACGCGACGATGACGTCGGGCTGACTGCCATGCAGGAGTCCGAGCGAAACCGCAGCGTACGCAGGATGAAACAGCGAACCCTGCCCTTCGATCACATCCCAACGATCCGGCGGAGCCTCCGGCGAGAGCAGCTCCGCGGCACCGGCTTCGAAGTCCGACACGACCGCATCCATCGGAATGCCGTTGCCGGCGATCATGATTCCCGTCTGTCCGGTCGCGCGGAAATCGCTGTCGATACCGCGTTGCTGAAAAGCGCGCGCGATCGCGAGTGCCGTGTACTTCTTGCCGAGAGCGCAATCGGTGCCTACCGCGAGCAGCCGCTTACCGCTGCGCTTGCGGCCGCTCGCGATCGGAATATCCCGAGGCGGAGTCCGTACGTCGATGAGGCGGCGATGGTAACGCTCGGCCGCTGCCGCAAGCACAGGCGACGCGGCGAGCCGCGCATGCATGCCGCTGACGATGTCGAGCCCGGCTGCCAATGCCTCGAGCAGGCATGGCAGCCAGCTGTCGAGGATGCGGCCGCCAACGTTCGCGACGCCGATCACCATCGACTGCGCGCCGCACGCCCGCGCTTCCGCGGGCGTCAGCTTCGGCAGGCCAACGCTGATGGCATTCGCGAACGACAGCTCGCCGACGCACTGCTCGCGGGCCCAGTCGCGGAGGCCGAAGGCCGTTTTGGCATAGCCGGCCTCCGTGACGTCGCCGAGGAACAGCAGGTACGGCCGCGGCAGATCGAGACGGGCAAGATCCGTCGCGGGCGGGATGAGCGTCATCGAGTTCCTTAAAAATTGAACCCGAGCGTCAACCCATACGTCCGCGGTCGAATCACGCCAGTGGGCAGCGCGCCTTGCGGGATGCTGCCGATCGCACCCGTCGAAGTCTTGCCGTCCTCGTCGGTGAGATTCTTGCCATAGAGCTCGATCGTCCAGCGGCCGAAATCCACGCCCGTCTGCAGATCGAACACGTCGTACGACTCGATCCGGCGCTGCCGGCCGTGGGCCGTGCGGTACGCCAGGTCATAGGACGCCGTCTGATCCGACAGATGCCGCAGTGAGCCGCCGATGTACGCCATCGCTTGCGCACCCACCGACCACTCGTAGTTCGCGTTGAGGCTCGCGCTCCACTCCGGCGTGAACGGCAACGGATCGCCCGCCTTGCCGCCGGACAGGGCCGGTGTGTCGTCTTTCAGATGCGTGTCGGTCAGCGCGCCGTTCAACGACACGTTGAAGCCGTCGGTGAGGTACGCGCTGCCGGTGAACTCGAAGCCGTAGCTCGCGGCCTTGCCGCCGTTCACGTTGACGCCGAAATTGTTGACGCGCGCGAACAGCTGAATGTCCTCCCAATCGATGTGGAAGAACGCGAGGTCGAGCATGTAGGCGCGATCGGCGGATTCGACCTTGAGCCCCGCCTCCAGGCTGGTGAGCGAGTCAGAGTCGTAGATGCGCGGGACCGTGGCCGGCGCGGCCGGCGGCACCACGTTCGGTCCGCCCGGGCGGAAGCCGGTGGCGTAGCGCAGGTAGAGCGTCTTGTGCTCGTCGAGCTTCCACTTCGGCGCCACCGAATACGTGAACACGTCTTCGGAGGATTCCGCCGTGAGATTGGCGGGAGCACCTGCCAACGCGCCGGAAGAGACCTGGTGCGCATCCTGATCGTTGCTGCTGTAACGGCCGCCCAGCGTCAGGTCGAAGCTGTCGCCGAAATGAATCGTGCCGCTGAGGAAGCCAGCGATCTCCTTGTAATTCGAATGCAGCGTCGCATCGCCCAGCGGCGGCAGCACGAGCTGCGTCAGCGTGCCCGGCTGCACCGCAAAGATGTGCTGAATGATGTCGCCCTTCTCCTTCGTGTAGTAGCCGCCGACCAGCCACTCGAACTTGTCGTTGGAAGGGGACGCCAGCCGGAACTCTTGCGTGACCTTATCGTACTTGGTCGTCTGGTCCTGTATCAGCTCGTTCGGCGGGAAGCCGAACGCCGCGGTGAGCAGCGCGCTGAACTGCGAGGTCAGGTCCGAGCGGAACGGCTCGTCGAGCTTGTTGTAGCTGCTTGCGGACGTCAGCGTGGCGAAGCCGAGATCCCAGTCCAGCGTCGCGTTGTACACCCGGTAGTCGAAGTCGGTGAACTCCTGCACGAACTGCGATTGCGTCGGCCCGCCGTGCAAGGTCTTCAGTGTATTCGGATCGCTTTCGATGTCGCCGCCCGCGTCGTTTTCGATCTTCTGCAGGCTCGCGGTCAACCGCGCGCTGAAGGTATCGCTCGGCGCCCAGAGCGCGGCAACGCGACCGCCGAAGCTGGTCGAGCCGTTGATGTTCTCTTCGCGATCCGAGCCGGCGGTGCCGATCGAGTCGACGAAGCCGCCGACGTCGCGGTAGTAGCCGGTGGCACGCACGGCGAAGGTGTCGCCGAGCGGCACGTTGACCATGCCGGTGCCGGAGTAACCCATGTCGCCGCCTTCCACGTTCTCGGCGCTGACGCGCACGCGCGCCTCGGCGCTGTCGGTCTGCGGCGGGTTCGGCACGAACTTCAAGACGCCACCGAGCGAGCTGGCGCCGTACAGCGTGCCCTGCGGGCCGCGCAGCACTTCGACGCGCTGCATGTCGAACGTGTCGAAGTCGGCAGCGAGCACCGCGCCGTTGACGAGGCCACTGCTGGAGCCGAACGGCGTTTCGTCGACGTACACCGCGACCGTCGAAGCGACGCCGCCGGTGTTGATGCCGCGCATGACCAGACGCCCCTGGCCGGGCGTGCTCTGGCTGAGTTGCAGGCCGGGGACCAGTTTCAGGTAGTCCTGGAAACTCGTGGCCTGCTGGCGCTCGAGCGCCGCGCCGTCGACGACGCTCACGGATTGCGGCACGTCGATCAGCGCTTCGGCACGCTTCTGCGCCGTCACGATGACTTCTTCGATCGTTCCACTGCCCTCGGCCGCGAGCACAGTGGTCGTCGTACCCAGCAGCAGCACCAGCGCGCCGGCGGAGCCGACGCGCAAGAGTTTGCTCGTATCGCTCATCGTGACTCTCCCCCTTGGTTGAATTGGATCGGCTTGCCTGCGGCTGCCTAGCCGGGCACATATTGTCCTTGTCAGGCGATGGTAATCCTATTTGGAGAAGCGTCAACCTGAATGCGACGATTTATCTCCCCCTGTGGCGCGGAGGAGACCTTTCGAGCGGCGGGGGAATCCGCGCCGAGCTTCAGCGCAGGCGAACGGACCGCTGGAATTCGGCCGGCGTACGCCCGTACGCCTGGCGGAATGCCGCAGTGAAGTGGCTATGGCTGGAGAAGCCCAGGTCCAGGCTCAGGCGGGTCAGGTCGTCGTAGCGCCCCAACAGATCCAGGGCACAAGCCAGGCGCAACCGCAGCTGATAGCGGTACAGCGGCATGCCTTCGACCTGCCGGAACAACTGCGTGAGATACACGGGCGAGGCGCCGACGGCTGTCCCGATTTCGCTCAAGGTCCAGCGCCGCATCGGGTCCGAAGACAGCAGCAACTTCGCGCGATCGACCAGCTTCTGCCGCCCGACGCTGGCGGCTGCGGCCGGGGAAGTGCGCTCGCCGAGGGCGCGGCGAATCAGCGTCAGAGTCTGCGTTTCCGCTTCGAGCGGCTCCGACACCTTGCGATCGAGGCTGTAGCGCAGCGTGGCGACCATCGCTTGCGCACTCTCGTCGATGCGCAGGCGCTGCCGCCGGAATGCCACCGCGGCGCGATCGCTCAAGTGCTGGCGCGGGGCGAGCTCGTCGAGCCACTGCTCGGCAACGCCGATCGACAGGCACGCATCGCCGCCCTCGACCGGGTGACTGATGCGGTATTCCTCGCCCTGGTTGAAGAACAACACCTGGTTGCTCTCCGCCACCGACTCGTCGCGGCCAACGTGCCTGACATAAACCCCGCGATAGGGGAACACCAGAAAGGTCGTCTGCGCGCATTCCACCGCGCTGGCGTGCCGGCAGCCGCCCCCGCACACGACGTCGCGGACGTTCGCGGTCGCGGTATCGAGGTGCAGCTTGACGTCGAGTTCGGTCATGACTTGAAGACGATTATCCCCAGGTCAGACAGACAAGTCGCTAAACAATTCGATAGCGACCGGACCCCTCGCCCGGGCCTGATACGCCCCGGAAAAGTCAGTTCTGGAGAGGGTCGGTCATGGTCGATATGACTTCGTTCAAGCAGTTGCTGGCGGTGCTCGCCGCCGGTGCAATCGGCACGCTCGGTGCCGGCGCGGTCCGCGCATCGGATCATCTGGATACGCCGACGGTGGCGATGAATCCGCGCGCGGACATCGGCGACCTGTACGCGTGGACGTCGCCCGACGGCAAACAATTGAACCTCGTGATGACGGTCGTGGCGCAGTCGTTCTCGGACAAGGTCGAGTACACCTTCCACATCGACAGCGGCAAGCGCATCGGCGCGACGACAGGTACGACCACGATCGTGTGTCGATTCAACGCCGCGCAGTCCGCGGACTGTCGCGCCGACAGCGCGGCGCCGCTCAAGGTTTTCGCGGGCAAACGCGACGATCCGTTCTTCAACAACGTGAGAGGTACGCGCGCAGCGTATCAGCGGGCAGCAGCAGCAGCGGTGCGCAACGGGGCAGCGACGGATGCGGCGGGTTGCCCGACCTTCGATGCGAGTACGACGGAGGCCATCCTCGCCGACTGGCGGCACACGGATGGCGGCGCTGCCAAGGATTTCCTCGAAGGCTGGACGCCAGCGTCGCTCGTCGTATCGATCGACATCGATCGCGTGGCGAAGCAGGGCCCGCTGTTGGGCGTGTGGGCCACGACATCCTCGCAGGATGGTCAGCTCGATCGCGTCGGCCGTCCGCTCACCGGCAATGCACTGCTAGGCACGCTCGCTACGGCCGACGTCAGTGACAAGCTGAAAGAGGACTACAACCGGGCCACACCGTCGACTGCGGCGCGCTTCGTGCCGGAGATCGAGAAGAACCTCGGGCTCTACGACGCCTTCGACGGCAAATGCGGCAACCAGTTGCTGGCGAGCAAGCTCAGAACCGGTGCAGGACGCTACCGCGATCTCGCCACGCTGCTCGCGGACGATCGACTGTGGGTCAACAGTGCGAGCGGAGTCTGCAAGCAGTTCTTCGCGGTCGAGCTGGCGTCGCTGATGGGCGAGACCGAGCTCGACAACGATTGTGGCGGCAGGAGCCCGAGGTATTCCGCGGCGAACGAGTACCGGTCATTCCTGACCAACGGTACGCCAGTCGGGATCGATGACGGCCTCACACGCGACAAGCGCGAGCAGTCTTCGACGACGTTCCCGTTCCTGGCGGCACCCGAAGCGGCGGAGTGAGCGATGAGCACTCGGATCACAGGGCTCGTGCTGCTGATCGGAATCTGTTGTACGCGTGTCGCAGCGGCACACGAATTCTGGGTGCAGCCGCGCGAATTCTGGCTCACGCCGCCTGCGGCGCTGTCGGTGACGCTGCAGGTCGGTGACAGCCGTTCGCGGCAGGAGTCGCCGATTCCGCCGCAGCGAATCACCCGGTTCGCAGCAATCGGTCCGAGGGGCGCTCCAGTCGATATGCGCGGTGGCAGCGCCCGGCTCGACAAGGCGGGCGCCTGGCTGGTCGCTCTCGAAACCGACACGGGTGCGTACAGCCGCCAATCCGCCGCGCGCTTCAACGACTACCTCGAGGCGGAAGGCTTGACGCCCGCGCTGGAATACCGGACCCGGACGCATCAAATGCACGTCGATGGATTCGAGCGCTACAGCCGCACGGCGAAGTCGATCGTGCTGGTCGGACGTCACAACCGGCAAGCGCAGCGTCACGTGACGCAGCCTCTCGGACTGAAGCTGGAAATCGTCCCGCAAGTCAGTCCCTACGCGGAACCCCAACCGGTCCAGTTGCCGCTGCGCGTATTGTACGAAGGCCGTCCATTGGCCGGCGCGCTGGTCAAGCTGCTCAACCTCGAACAAGACCTGACGGGCGCAAACCAAACGTTGACCGACGACGCCGGCCTCGCGAGCTTCTCGATGCCGACGCGCGGCAAGTGGCTCGTCAGCGTCGTCTGGACCCGGAGACTGGCGGATGACGCGGATGCTGACTACGAAACGACCTTTGCGAGCCTGACGTTTGGGTTTCCCGGAGAAGACTCCGGTTCTTAGCTATGGCTGCCCCATCGGCACGAATAGCGCACTGGGATGCGAGCCGTCGTGATACAGCTTCACCGTGACCGCGCGCGCGTCTTTCATCGACTCCGATGAAACATCGCCGCCGGAGTTGAAGTTCTTCTGGCTGTACATCGAGCTCACCGGGGCGATGACCAGCCGTAGTCGACTGCCCTGCCGCAGCATGCGCGAAGTGAACGTGAAGTTCTCGAAGTCGTAGCGCTGCGGCTCCCGCGTCGTGACGAGCTTCGGCGTGCGCGGATCTTCGCGATAGCGCGCGCGCTTCACGTCGTTGGTCAGCATGATCGAGCTGCCGTCGGTGCGAATCTCGTAGACAGTCACGCCGAAGTCGGTGTCGGGCTGATCGATCGCGAGCCACGCCGACAGCTTGAAATAGCCGGTAATTTCAGTGTCGCGCCCGAACGGCGCCGTGTGATAGACGAGCTGCTTGCCATGCCCGGCGTTCACCACACGCTGATCCATATACGAAGTGACGTCCGTCGACGCTTCCACCGCCGCGATGCTCACGTCGTGCGGATCGTAGACGTATTGATCGGGCTTGCCTTTGCCCTTCGGCGTGGCGAGCGAGCCGGACGCCAGCACATCCGTCGCGTTGGCAACTGAGTCCAGGTAGTACGGGCGCGATTCGGCGGTCACGCCTTCGAGAGTGTCCGCGTACCGCCACTTGTCGGCGTCCATCACGTAGTACGCGACGTTCTTCTCCAGGAACTGCGGCTTCGGGCCGTTCTGCATCGTCCACGCGTACCAGTCCAGATGCAGCTTCGGCAGATCGACGAGACTCGCGGGTCCGAACGTCAGGCTGCCGAACTGCGCTTGCGGCGTGCGAGTGCCGGCGTGATCCCACGGACCGATGACCAGGTAGTGCCGCGCGCGGCCTTCGGGGCTCGCGTGCTTCATGTACTGCCGATAATGCTCCATCGCGCCGGGTTGATCGCCGTCGTAGCTGCCGGTGATCGTCAGGATCGGGATCGACAGCTTCGCGTACTGCTCGGCCGTTGGGTTGTAGCTGTCCCAGTATGCGTCGAGGGACGGATGCGCGACCCATTCCTGAAAGGTCGGCAGCGGATTGCCGACGATCTCGTCGAAGTGCTTGAACGGTGCGCCCGACTCGAACCACTCGCGGTTCTTCGCACTCCAGAACTTGTCGTCGCCGAAGATGCGATCCTGCGAGGCATGGCCGCTGGTGAACGTCAGCCATTGCACGAGATAAGGCGATGCGATGTTCCCGCGCATCGGGAAATCGATGCCGGCATACGGCGAGGCGACCGGTACGATCGTCGCGAGATGCGGCGGGAATTCCTTGGCCGTAACCCATTGGTCGTAGCCCGCGTACGAGCCACCCCACATCGTCACCTTGCCGTTGCAGTAGGGCTGCTGCGCCAGCCACTCGA
Source organism: Steroidobacteraceae bacterium (assembly GCA_035275145.1). Taxonomy (GTDB): domain Bacteria; phylum Pseudomonadota; class Gammaproteobacteria; order Steroidobacterales; family Steroidobacteraceae; genus Steroidobacter. Next base: position 64,956 of record DATENH010000118.1, read on the forward strand.
CGACGTCGTGACCGTCCTTCGCTTCCTGGATCAGCGGCCGGAACTGGCCTTCCGAGTTGCCGCGGCCGCGCACATCGACGGTCAGGAACGGATAGCCATGCGAGGCGAAGTACAGGCCGCGATCGTGATAGCTCTGCGAAATGTAGGGCGTCAGCGTGAAGACGCAGGGAGCCGGTTCCTTCTGGTCGCGCGGCGTGTAGACCGTCGCGTTCAATTTGACGCCATCCCGCAGCGGGATCTTCACACCCCACTGGAACTTCACCTGTGCCGGATCCGGCGGTGGCGGCGGCGCGTCCGCCAGGGCTGCGCAGGCGATGAGGATGCAGAGCAGAGTCGCGACGAACGATTTCACCTTCCTGACCTCCGAGCGGGCAACAGGGCGGCGAGCATACCGCAACCGCTCGGGAGTCAGCGATCTCCGGCGACGAATCGGCGAACGTCCGCAGCGAGCCTGGTCAACGACGGCTCGTGCACGTACATCATGTGTCCGGCTTCGTAGTAGGCGAAGGTCACGCGCTCGGGGAGCATGCCGGTCTGGTACATGGTGTTCTCGACCGCGAAGAACGGCGTGGCGAGATCGTAGTAGCCCATCGCGAGCAGCACGCGGAAATCCTTGTTGCGCCTCATCTCGTCGCCGAGCATCGGCGCGACGTTGACGTGGATCGGCCACTCGGGGTTCATGCCCATCGACCAGCGCTCCGTGTCCGGCACCTTCCAATCCCAATCGGGCTTGATGCGGCCGCGATTCAGTGCGACGTAGCGCGTGGACCCCATGTCGACGCCCAGGTCCACGGACAGGTACTGCAATGCTGCGGTAGAGAAGGCCGCGCCGAATCCGTATTGCGAGGGGTCTGCGTCGAAGCGATCGGCGGCTGCGTCGAAATCTCGCCCGACGTAGCGGCTGTCGAGGCGTCCGACGGCCAGGCCCTGGTCACGCAGCAGCTCCTTCATGAAGCGAAACGGGTGGATGTCGAGCTCGGTCGAATCCAGGTACTGCTCCGAGAGGCCGGTGAAGTACGCAAGGCGCCGTCGCACGCGCGCGCGCTCGTCCGTGGACATGCGCTGACCTTTGGCGAGAGCGACTGCGTAGTCGGTCAGCGCGAACTCGCGCGCGTCCGCCAGGAGCTTCGTGAGATCGGGCGCGTCGGGGATCTTGTGGTGATACCAGGCGGTGGCGGCGTACGTCGGCAGATAGCTCTGCGACACACGGCCGTTGTGCGCGATCGGCCGCAAACCCTGGAAATCCAGGGCTGCGGACATCAGCACCGCGCCGTTCAGCGCGACGGACCCGAACTCTTCCTGCGCGAGCGCACGCGTCATTGCAGCGGCCCGCGTCGTCCCATAGCTTTCGCCGAACAGATACTTCGGCGAGTCCCAGCGCCGATGATGCGTGAGCCAGAGGCGGACGAAGTTCGCGAGCACGTCGGCGTCCTGGGCAATGCCCCAGAACTCCTTGTCGGCATGACCGTTGATCGCGCGGGAATAGCCGGTGCCGACGGGGTCGATCAGCACTATGTCGGCGACGTCGAGCGGGCTGTACGCGTTGTCGACGACATCGAGCGGCAGCGCGCCGTCGTCGTGCGCATCGCTCGGCACGCGCACGCGCTTCGGACCGAGCATGCCCATGTGCAGCCACATCGATGCTGAGCCGGGTCCGCCGTTGAAGGCGAAGATGACCGGTCGATGTCGGGCATCGGCAGCGCCGTCGACCAGATACGTCGTCGAGAAGATGCGCGCCTGCGGCTTGCCTTCGGCGTCGGCGACGTCGAGCTCCTCGGCGATGGCTCGATAGCGCAGCTTCTTGCCGGCGATCTGGATCTCGTGCTTCGTGAGGAAGGATTTGGGCGGCGGAGTCGGCTCAGGTGCTTCAGCGGCAACGGCGCCGACGCACGAACACGCGAGCAGCAAGGCAAGCAGCGATCGACGCAGCACCGCGAAGCTAGAGCTGTCGCGTGACGGGCAGACCGAGCGAACCCAGAACGAGCGCCGCCATCGTTTCCCGTGCTCGCGCGACAGTCGCTGCGTGCGCGGGATCTGCCGCGAGATTGCGCAACTCGAACGGATCGGCCTCCAGATCGTAGAGCTCATGCGCCTCGTCCTCGCGTATCCAACGAATGTATTTGTATCGGCCGAGACGCACGGCGCGGTAGTCGATGTTGGCGATCCACGGAAACGGATTCTCGTGGCCGTAGTACTCCATCAGGAAGGCCTCGCGGCCGCGCTCGCGACTGCCGAGTGCGTGCGGCAGCAACGAACGGCCCTGCACCGAGTGCGGAATCCCGGCGCGCGCGGCTTCGAGCAGCGTCGGCGCGATGTCGATCGACAATGCGAATGCGTCGACGCGTCGCGGCTCGATCACAGCACGGTGCGAGATGATGAGCGGCGACTTGATGGACTCTTCGTACGGGAAGCGACGCTCGACGCTCAGGCCGTGCTCGCCGAAGAACGAGCCGTTGTCGCTCATGAACACGAACAGGGTGTTCTCCAGCAGCTTCTTCTCTTCCAGCGCTGCTCGCAGGCGGCCGAGGCCCTCATCGACAGCGAGCATCATTTCAGCGCGAGCCTGGATCGTCGCCTCGGAGACTTGCTCGTCGAGATCTTCGGGACTGAACTGACGCATGATCCCGGGCGCATGCTTGGCATCGATCGCCGCCGCCAGCACCGGCTTGCCCGCCCGATCCTGTGCAGAAAATCCGAAGTTGGCGCGACGCCGGAAGATCTTGCCTGCGTACCGGCCGCGATGCCGCGGCGCCGGCACGAATCCCTGGTTGGTGGAAGAGTCCACGCTGCCGTCATCACGCTGAACGATTTGCGGGTGCACGGCCTTGTGGCCGATGTAGAGCATGAAGGGTTTGGTTCTCGCGCGCGTCGCAAACCCG
>DATENH010000119.1:0-26579 GCA_035275145.1 Steroidobacteraceae bacterium
CTCCAGGTAGCCGCGCCACAGGTCGTTCCAGCGCTCACGGTCGGCAGGTTGAAGGGCGCGAGTACGGGCGCGTGCCTCCTCAGACCTTCCGCTTCTTCTTGTCATCCTGCTTCTTGTCCTTGTCTTTATCGTCGTCTTTCAGGCTTTGCCGAACACTGCGCACCGAGATGCTGCCCTCGATCGACCGCGCGAACGCGCCGACGAAGGCATTGTGTAGCACGCTGCCGATGGTCGCGAACAGGTCCGCATTCGGCTTTTCTATGGTGCCACTCAACGGAATGCGCGCCGCCACCTGGTCTTCCTGGTGGTTCTCGAAGATGTGGGCCGCGATGTCGACGATACCTTCCCACAGACGCTTGAGCGGATTCTTCTCCGGTTCCTTGTTGCTGTAGATGTTCACGTCGCGCATCACCGGCTTGGCGTAGCCCTTGAACTTGCCGTCGGCCGCGGCGAGCTCCATGTACAGCTCGAACTCGCCCTGCTCGGCGTCCGCCTTGATGAAGCGCCGCAGCCACGGATTCACCTGCGGCAGCTGCACGTTCTTCAAGCCCAGGTTCAGATCGAACGTCGGTTTCGGCGCGAGCGGATCGATGCTTCCGTCGAGCTTGGCCGAGCCGCCATCGAGTACGTTGGCAGTGAAGTGGAAGCGCGCGAACGTCTCCTTGGTGCTGTCGGCGACATTGGTGAGATTCGACAGTTCGCCGTCGATGTGACGCGCCTTCAGTGCATCCTTGGTCTGGATGCCAGGCGCGCGGAACGTCACCATGCCGTCGTGCACGCGCACGGTGTTGAAGCGGAACGGGAACAGCTCTTTGAACTGGTCGACCCAGTTCACTTCCTTGCCGAGCTGCGACTTCTGCTCGCTTTCCGCCTGCACCAGGTTCACTTGCGGACGATACAGATCGCCTTCGGCCACGAGCTGGCCGTGCAACAGGCTGCGCCACTCGACCGTCGCTTCGATGCGATCGGCCTTGATGAACGGCACGGGCTGCCCCGCGCCGGTCTTCACGATCTCGACGCCCTGGATGTCATAGCCGCCGCGCAGCAGCGCGAGATCGAGATCGTCGATGTGCCCGCCGTAGGCAGGCAGCGCGTCCAATTTGTCGTTCGCATATCGCAGCAGCACCGGCTCCAGCGCCAGACGAATGCCGATGATCACAACGACCAGGATGGCAAGACCCAGCAGCCACTTGTTTCTGCGTCGCATGATTCACCTCTTGTCGTCGCGGACTCCCCCGAAGCACGCGGTGAACTCGGCGCCGAGCAGGAAGATCTGCGCGGAGTAGTACAGCCACAGCAGCATTGCTGCGAACGACGCAGCCGCGCCGAATGCGGAAGGCTGCGTCGAGCGGCCGAGATACCAGGCGATGCCCCAGCGTCCGAGATGGAACAACAGCGCCGTGACCAGGGCGCCCCAGAGAATCGGCCGCCACTGCATGCGCCGCGCCGGCATGTAGCGATAGATCAGCGCGATCAGCCCGGTGACGAGCCCGACCGAAATGACGAAGTCCAATACGCCGGCCAGCACGACGAACTCGGTGAAGCGCCGCCCGATCGCTGCGCGCAGCGCCGCCAGCGCGGTCGACAACGACAGCGAGACCAGCAGCAGGAACCCGACCGCGAGGATCAGGCCGAACGACAGAACGCGGGTGCGGACCCAACCGCGCAGGCCCTTCGGCACCAGCTCGCGTGCGCCCCAGATCTGTTCCAAGGCAGCTTCGAGTGCGTTGAAGACAGTCGTCGCACCGAGCAGCAAGGTGAATGCGCTGACGATGGTCGCGATCGTGCCGTCCGCAGTCTGAGAGTGACGGACTGCCTGCAGCAGAATTTCCGCGGTGGATTTGCCGAACAGTGCCGTGAGCTGCGAGGCGAGATGCCCGTAGGCCGCTTCGGCACCGACGATCCAGCCCGCGGTTGTCAGCAGAATGACGAGGAGGGGTGCGATCGAGAAAGCGCAGTAGAAGGCGAGTGCTGCGCCGATGGTCGCAGCCTGATCGCTGCTCCAGTGCGCCACGGCGCACTTGATCATCGGCCACGGCGCGGTCGTGTGCGAATGTCTGCGTGCCGCTGGTGAAACTGCTGCGCTCATCTCCTATTGGAACGCCTCCGCTTCCGCCCAGGTTCGATGCGAACAGGCATCCGCACTGATGCGTAAGCCGATCTCGCACACGAGCGCGCTGCAACGGAAAACAGGAACAATTGCAGGAGGCCACGCTTTGCATCTTTGAACCACAAGGACGATCGAAGAAAATGTCCGAAGCGCCGCGCGTACTCATCGTAGAAGACCAGTACTTCGTCGCAGTCGATTGCGAGCTGCAGCTGCGCTCCGTCGGGATCGAGTGCGTCGGTCTGGCGACGACGGCGTCCGAAGCGCTCGATATCGCCGAGCGCGAGCATCCCGACTTCGTGCTGATGGACATCCGGCTCGCGAGCGTCGCCGACGGCGTCGAAGCCGCGATCGTCCTCTACGAGCGCTTGGGCATTCGCGCCATCTTCGCCAGCGCGCATGCCGACGAGGCGACACGAAAACTCGCCGAGCGTGCACACCCGTTAGGCTGGCTCGACAAGCCGTATACCGGCGGGCAACTCGTCGCGACCGTGCGCGAGTGTCTCGAGACGCTGCGTCGTGCGCAGCCCGAGCTGGGCTCGTCGCAATCGGACTCACGCGCGATTCATTGATACGTCGCTGCGGCTACCGCACGCGGCTCACGCCCGAGCAACGATCGCGTAGCCGTCGGATCGCCGTGCGTGCCGGCTTCCAGCATCGAAAGTGTCTCGCTGTCGAGCGGTGACATCGCGCTCACACCCGCGACTCGCGCGCCGACCCGGACGAGCGGCATCGGTATCTGCAGGAAACGCGCTGGCCTGAGATGCATCGCGGTCCGCAGCGATGCGAGCAACTCACGCAGGCTGAGCGATTGCGGGCCGACCAGCTCGATGCGCGTGCGGCTGGTCGACGCGTCGCCGAGGATGCGCACGACTGCTTCGGTGAGGTCGTCGACGTGAATCGGCTGCATCTGCTGCTCGCCGCGCCCGGGCAGGGGCACGACGGGTAGATGTGCCAGCCTCTCGAACAAGCGCGCGCTCGAGCCGCCGGGACCGAACACTATCGCGGGCCGCACGATCGTCCAGTCCAACGGCAAGGTTGCGAGATAGTCGTCCGCCGCCCGCTTGCTGACGAAATAGCGGGTCGTGCCGAGATCGGCGCCGAGTGCGGAAATCTGCACGACGCGCCGTACTCCCGCGGCAACGCATGCAGTGAACAGCGCCTGCGGTGCGCGCTTGTGGATGCGGTCGAACGTCTGTTCGCCGTGCTCGCGGAGAATGCCGACTGCGTTGATGACAGCATCGACGCCGATGAGCTTCGGCAGCCATTCGCGTGCAGACAAGTCGCGCGTGAAATCGGCCCGCACGGCCGCGGTGCCTGCGGCGACCTCGCGATGCGCTTCGATGACGACGTACTCCGCGGCGCGCAACGCCCGCGCGAGGTGACTGCCGATGAAGCCGCTTGCTCCCGTCAAAAGGACGTTCATGCGGCCACGACTATGAAGTCGCAGCCGCCAAATGCCAGCAACGGGAACTACGCAGGGGAGTCGTCAGCAACCACTACCGGTCGCTTCGCGCCTGCCTGGCCGCGTCGTCTTCGTCCACCTGCTTCTCTGCGGCGAGCCAGTCGTCGAGCTCCTGTCCGGCGGCGAAGCCGCGGCGCTCGGCGCGCCAGTAGGCTGCTTCGGCGATGCGTGCTTCGCGATTCTCCGAGAACGAAGGAATCTCGCGGCGCTCGAGCTGCGTCGCGGTGACCTCGGTCGATCGGACGTCGGCGGCGGGTTGTTGCGCAGCGGGTGCAGCGGGCTTTTGCGTCCGGCCGGAGCCGGTCCGAGGTTGCGTGGGCATGGGGTTCGTCTCCGTGGCGGCGATCCAATAAGAGGCAAACGCGCGTAAATGTTCCAGGCAAATTGCGCTGCGGCGTGAGCGGACTTGCCAGCAATGTACCTACCGCGCAGCGGCTTTTGATGCAAGCGTGTCGTGAATTCGTGTCGGGAAGCCGGCAGCGGATTCCGATTACCTGCATGGGAGGCTCTGTGAACACGATACGCGAGGATGGATATTCACGGCGCACGTTCCTGCGTGTCGCAGGTGGAGCACTGGGCGGCGCGTGGCTGACGCTCGATCTGTCGAAGGTTGCGCGCGCGGCGCACGATGCGCACACTGCCCACGAAGCTCCGGGCACGCCGCCGACGTCGTTCCTGAGCCAGGCGGAGCTCGCCGATGTCGACGCGATCACGGCGCAGATCATCCCGACCGACGACACGCCGGGCGCGCGTGAGGCCGGGGTGGCGCTGTTCATCGATCGTGCGCTCGCCACGTTCTTCGGACGCATGGCGCCGGACTTTCGCAGTCAGCTCGCCGCGTTCCGTCTGCGCTGCCAGGCGCAGTATCCCGATGCGGGATCGTTTGCAGCGCTCAGCGACTCGCAGCAGATCGAATTCCTGAAGCAGGTGGAGCGCACGCCGTTCTTCGAGCGCGTGAGACTGTTGACGCTCGTCGGCATGTTCGCGATGCCGAAGTACGGCGGCAATCGCGACGGCGTCGGCTGGAAGCTGCTCGGCTTCCAGGATCAGCACATCTTCACGCCGCCTTTCGGCTACTACGACCGCGACTATCCCGGCTTCAAGATCGAAGTCGTCCAGAAACCATGACCAAGACTTATCGCCTTGCAGAGACCGTCGATTTCGCGATCGTCGGTTCCGGTGCCGCGGGCGGCGTGATCGCGCGCGAGCTGTCGCAGGCCGGATTCTCCGTCGTCGTGTTCGAGCAGGGGCCGCGACATACGCTGGCCGACTTCCAGCACGACGAGCTCAAGAACTGGTTCAGCGCCGGGCTGATCAACGACCCGGTCAGGAATCCGCAGACGTTCCGCGACGAGCACTCGAAGCGAGGCGAGCGCAACCTGGTTCGACCGAACCTGTACTACGCGCGCACTGTCGGCGGCAGCAGTACGCATTACACGGCCAACTACTGGCGCTTCCACGAAGTCGACTTCGACGAGTATTCGCGCCTCGGGCCGATTTCCGGCACCGGCTTCGCCGACTGGCCGATCGACTATGCCGAGCTGGAGCCGTACTACACGAAGGTGGAGTGGGAGGTCGGCGTCAGCGGCCTGGCGGGCGCGAGTCCGTTCGATCCGCCGCGGTCCAAGCCGTATCCGATGCCGCCGTTGCCGCCGAAGTCATCGGGGGTGCTGCTCGAGCGCGGCGCGCGCAAGCTCGGTCTGCATCCCTTTCCGGCGCCGCTGGCGATCAACTCGCAGCCGTATCGTGGCCGCCCTGCGTGCATTCACTGCGGCTTCTGTCATGGTCACGGCTGCGAAGTGGGCGCGAAAGCTTCGACCCTGACGACGATGATTCCGGAGGCGGAAGCGACCGGTCGTTGCGAGGTGCGCTCCGAGAGCTATGTCGTGCAGGTGGTCACCGACAAAAACGGACGTGCCACGGGCGTGCGCTACTTCGATCGCGACCAACGCGAGCGCTTGCAGAAGGCGAAGGCGGTCGTCGTGTCCGCGAACGGAGCGGAGACGCCGCGGCTGCTGCTCATGTCGGCGAACGACCAGTTTCCGCAGGGGCTCGCGAACTCCAGCGGCCTGGTCGGCAAGTACCTGATGTGGAATTTCACGACGCGCACGCATGCGACCTTCGAGCACGAGCTGAACGAGTTCAAGAGCGTGCAGTGCTCACGCATCGTGCACGATTTCTACGACAGCGATCCGAAGCGCGGCTTCTACGGCGGCGGCGGCATCGATTCGCGCATCGGCCCGCAGCCGATCATCTGGGCGGATCGGCTCGCGGACGATGAGCAGGTGTGGGGCAGCGCTTACAAGAAGCGTCTCGCCGATTTTCCTCGCACTATGCAATGCGCGGCGCACGGCACCTCGCTGCCGCTGGAAACGAACAGTGTCGAGCTGGACCCGGAGTTGAAGGACGCGTGGGGCATGCCCGCGATGCGCGTCACGTACAAGGATCATCCGGACGATCTTGCGCTGATGCGGTTCCTGCAGGCGCGTTGCGCGGAGATCATGGATGCGGCGGGTGCGATCAAGGTGTCGAATTCGCCGATCAAGCCGCAGACCACCTCGGTGCACATGCTGGGCACGTGCCGCATGGGCGACGATCCGGCGAAGTCGGTGGTCGATCGTTACCACCGCTCGCACGATATTCCGAACCTGTTCGTGTGCGACGGCAGCAGCCTGGTGACCTCAGGGCGCGGTCAGCCGACGCTGACGATCCAGGCGCTGGCGTTCCGCGCGGCTGAGCACATCGCGAGCTTCGCGCGCAGGAATGAGATTTAGGAAGAAGTCTTTCCGGCTCCGGCTCTTAGTGCCGGGCGCGGCTGCCTGATCGCCGGTTGCCCGACTTCGAGCGCGACGCACCGCGGCTCGCCTTGCCGGCCGAGCGTTTGCGCGCCTGCGGCGGTTCCTCTTCCTCGATGCCCAGCTGCTCCATCAGCGCGAACTTGCGGTCGGCGAGCCGGCTGCCGAGCTCCTTCAGGTCGAGCTCGGTTTTCTTCAGCTGCGGGAACAGCTCGCCTTCCTCTTCCTTGACGTGATGCTTGATGTACTCGCCGAGCACCGTGACGGTCGCCTTGAACTGCTCATCGTCGCTGCTCATGCTTTCGATCTTCGCGATCAGCTCTTTCGCCGAGGTGTGCTCCACCTGGGCTTCATTCACCAGGTCCTGGTCCTCTTCCTCGCCCTCGAAGGCTTCCTTCGCGGCCGGGTAGAGCAGCTCTTCCTCGATTTGCGCATGCACTGTCAGCAATTGGCAGACACGCTGCGCGATCGAAGATTGCTCTTCCTCATCCGCCTTCTCGAATTCCTCGAATAGCGCGGACACCGTGCGGTGATCCTGTTTCAGCAGCGCGATTGCGTCGCGCGGCGCATCGGTGCTGCGGCCGGAAGTAGAAGTCGATCGTGCCATGACGCACTCCTTTGAATTCGAGAATTGCCAGTGTCGAATTCGAAACGACACAGTGAGTGCAAGGTTCCGCTGCTACCGCGTGCGCAGCCACGCGCGCAGCACTTCGGCGACGCTCCAGGCTTGCGCGATGCAGCCGCCGGGCGAGTAGGGGTCTTCGGCGTCGAAGATTTCGCTGATGCTGCCGACGCCGGCTTCGCAGAGGTGCTCGGGGAATGCGCGCAGCAGACGGCGTGCACCGAGACGATCGGGCCGTACTCGCAGGCATGCGTCGACGTAGTGGCCGATCAGCCATGGCCAGACCGTGCCTTGGTGATAGGCAGCGTCGCGCGAGCGCAGATCGCCGCGATAGTGCGCCTTGTAGTCGGGATGCTCGGCGCTGAGCGTGCGTAGTCCGTATGCCGTCACCAGGCGGTTGCGGACCGTCTCGATCACCGCTTCCCAGTGGCGCTCGTAAAGAATCGGATGAGTCAGCGAGATTGCGAACACCTGGTTCGGACGAATGCTCGCATCGTCGCCGTCCGGCCCGTCGATCACGTCGTAGAGGCAACCGCTGCGCGCGTTCCAGAAGCGCTGGTTGAAGGCTTCGCGGGCACGGTTGGCGTGCTGGGTGTAGGAGCGGTGCTCCGCGCCCAGTTCCTCGGCCCACTGGGCCATCAGCTTGAGCGCGTTGTACCAGAGCGCCTGGACTTCCACCGGTTTGCCACGGCGCGGCGTCACGACCCAGCCATCGACCTTCGCATCCATCCACGTCAATTGATAGCCCTCGGCGGCCGCCGCGAGCAGTCCGTCGGCAGCATCGACGTGAATCGTGAAGCGCGTGCCCGCCAGGTGCTGCTCGACGATCGACGCGAGCACCGGGAACAGCTGCGGCAGGATCGAGCGATCGCCCGTGACCTCCACATAGCGCGCGATCGCGTGGAAGTACCACAACGTCGCATCGACCGTGTGATACAGCGCCTCGCGCTCGCCTTCGGGAAACAGATTCGGCAATAGTCCGTCGCGCACGTAGTGCGAAAACGTACGCAGGATCGCACCCGCCTCGCGATAGCGGCCGGTCGCGAGCGTCAGACCTTCGAGGCTGATCATCGTGTCGCGGCCCCAGTCGCCGAACCAGTGATAGCCGGCGTAGATGCTGCGCAGCTCGCCGCCTTCGGCCTGTGCCATGACGTTCTCTTCGATGCGGCTGCCGGGCAGGACGACGAACTGATCCGCCGCCATCGTCAGCTGCTCCGCAAACGCATCGCCGGCGAACTGCGGCGCGAGCGCCAGCAGCCCATCCAGCCGCCGTCGTTCCGCGTCGAACACCGCCGGTGCGTCGAAATCCAGGCGGTCCCACGCGTGCGTCGAAGCTACGAACACGACGGGCCGATCGACAGCCAGCTGCGCGGCGAAGTATCCCGGACTGAACGCACTGTCGAACGCCGGGTCGCCGCGGTCGCGTTCGACGCGATAAACGAACTGATGCTCATCGCGCTCGTCGGTCATGAATATCGTCGGCCCCGGCTCCAGCTTCACGCGCAGGATCAGCGGATTGTTGACGTGGCGGATCTCATGGCGCCCGCGCCGCACTTCTACTGCGAACGCATCGCCCGGCGTGCTGGTCGGCGTCTCGTCGTGACGGCGAAAGGCGACGAACGGGCGCACCTGCAGATCGAGCCGCTCGCCGCGCAGCAGGCGGTACTGCACGCATACCGTGTTCTGGTTGTGCACCATCACCACGGATTTCTCGAGCACGGCATCGTCGAGCTCGAACGTCCACACCGCGATCCGGTGATCGAGGCGGAACTCCTTGAGGTAGCGGTGCGACTCGCCGACGAAGCGCTCGTGCTCGAACTCGGCGCCGCCGAGATGAAGCTGGCGTGTCGGCGTGACCACGGATTCGTCGCAGCGGGAGATCAGGATGTGACGACCCTTCGGTGCCGCGAGGTTCGGCACGAACAGGCCGTGATATTTGCGCGTCGGAATGCCCGCGATCGTGCCGGAGGCGTAGCCGCCGAGCCCGTTCGTCACCAGCCATTCGCGACGGCGCAGCTCCAGCGGATCGCGATCGCGGTCCCAGCGCAGCACGATCTGTCGGCCTTCGATCTCGCTCACGCTGCGCCCTCGACCAGCAGCACGGCGCTCTGCGCCGGCAGCCGCCATTCGCCGTGACCGTTGTCGGCTGCGGGCATTGTGACTCCGTAGCCGCCGTAGCGCGGATCCTCGCTCGACCACAACAGTTGCCACGTCGCGCCGTAGGGTGGTGCGAGCAGCGGCTCGGATGGCGGCACGAGCGGCAACTCCTGGTCGAGATTCACCACGAGCAAACGATCGCCGTGCTCTGCATCGAACCACCGCAGGATGAAGGCGTGCTCCGACAACGTCGCGCCGTCGAGCTTCGCGAGGTCCTGATGCGAGAGCACCGGGTCGCACGTACGAAGCTGCAGCAGATCGCGATGGAACGCGAGCGCCTCGGCGTGGTGCTCCACCTCTTGCCAATCGAGCTTCGAGCCGACGAAGGTGGATTCGTCGTGCGGCGCCGGCACGAGCTGCTGCGTGGCTTCGTCCGCATAGGCGCGAAACTGGCTGAGAAATTCGCGCCGACCCTGGTGGACCAGCGCCGCGAGCTCTTCGTGATGATCGGCAAAGAACATGAAGCGCGCCGAGGCCGCGAACTCCTGCCCCATGAACAGCATCGGCGTTTGCGGCCCGAGCAGCGTCAGCGCCATCAGCGCGCGATATCGGCCCGGCGCGGCGTTCGAGTGGACGCGATCGCCGAGGAACGTGTTGCCGACCTGATCGTGATTCTGCAGGAACACGACCAGCGACCAGGGCGGCAGTCCGGGCGCCGGCTGGCCGCGCGTTTTTTTCTGCCAGGGGTAGTACTGGCCCTGATAAAGAAACCCACGGCGCACGCACGCGATGAATTCCTGCGCGCGGCCGGTGTAGTCGCTGAAGTAACCGTCGCGTGTGCCGGTCAGAGCGACCTTGGCGGCGTGATGGAAATCGTCGTTCCACATCGCATCGAGCCCGAATCCGCGGCGCTCGGGCGGCAGGAGCTGCTGCGCGTGTTGCGGCTCGTTCTCGGAGATCACTACGATCGAGCGTGGCTCGGCCGCTGCGCGCGCGGTCCGCGCGATCTCCTGCAGGATGTGCGGACGGCTGTCGTCGAAGATCGATTGCGTCGCGTCGAGCCGCAGCCCGTCGAGATGGAACTCGCCGATCCAGTAACTCGCGTTGCCGAGGATGAAGTCGCGCGTGCCCTGCGCGAAGTCAGCGTCGAGGTTCAGTGCTTCGCCCCATTCGGTCTGGTGACGCGTGCTGAAGTAGTGCGGGCTGAAGCACTTCAGGTAATTGCCGTCAGGCCCGAGGTGGTTGTAGACGACGTCGAGAATCACCGCGAGCCCGAGCGCGTGCGCGCGATCGACGAAGCGCTTGAGCGCCTCGTGATCGCCGTACACGTGATAGGGAGCGAACAACTGCACGCCGTCGTAGCCCCAGTTCCAGCGGCCCGGACACTCGGCGACCGGCATCACCTCCAGCATCGTGATGCCGAGCTCGCGCAGGTAGCGCAGCTTTTCGGCGGCGGCATCGAACGTGCCTTGCGGCGTGAAGGTTCCGATGTGCAGCTCGTAGATGACCTGCCCGGGCAGGCGCACGCCGCGCCACTGCGAGTCGCTCCATTTGAACGCAGCCGGATCGACCACCAGCGATGGGCCGTGCACGCCCTGCGGCTGAAAGCGGGAGCATGGATCTGGCCACGGCCCGGTGCCGTCGACGCGATACTTATATAAAGAGACGCGCGCCGAAGTGGCGCCGGAGAAATAGCCGTCGGGATCGCGCTTCAGCGGCAGCGGCGCTTCCTGCGACTCCTCGAATACGACCTCGACCGCACGAGCCTGCGGCGCCCAGACGCGAAACAGCGTTTCGCCGCGCGCGCGCATCGCGCCGAGGAAAGAAGGAGAGGGCATCCAACGCCAAGCCGGCAGCCGCCCCTAAAGTTCCAGGGTGCGTTTGTTTGTGGGTTGGAACCGGGAAGATCTCTCGCCAAGACGCCAAGACGCCAAGGTCCGGAATGTGAATGTCCGAATTATCTGAACTCAGAATTCTTCTTGGCGTCTTGGCGTCTTGGCGAGAGTCTTCCGTCTCTTCTCCTCAGGTATCCGGCAGCTCCGCCAGTCTTTCGAGCAACCGCGGATCTCCCGCCACATGCACGCGCTCCGCCGGTCCGAGCCATGCAAGAACTTCATTCAACGTCCGTGCATCCGCCAGCTTGCGCTCCGCCGTCAGCCGATGCGGGTCAGGATGTCCGCGCGTTTCCTGCGGCCGCGGCATATTTCCCGAGACATGCGCATAGCGCGCCTGCCGATTGCGCGCGATGTAACGCAAGCCGTCCGTCGGCATCGACGCCGCGTGCGCCAGCAGCTCGTCGCGTCGCCGGATCACCGGCGGCACGTGCTTTTCTTCCGGCGTGCGCAGCACGCGGAACCAGCTTAGAAAACGCCCGAGCCTGACGCTGCCGCTCATCTTCGACAGCGGGATCGCGAGGAACAGGCCGGCGAGCGTCGGCGTGAGCCAGGCGAGCAGCGTCGGCGAAATCAGAAATGCGATCAGGCCGATCGCGATGCCGATCGCAAGGTGTGGCCAGTGGAAGTTCCAGGCTTCGTGCCACGTCGTCATGTGCGCGTGGCGGCGCTGCGCATTCCAGCCCGAGTCGCGGCCGGTGAGGATCTCGATGATGTGCTGAGTCTGCACCAGCATCATGATCGGCGCGTACAGTGCGGACAGGATCGTCTCCACCACGGCGCCGATGCCAACCGCTATGACTCCGCCGCAGCCGCGGCGCGCGCGCGAGGAGAAAATCGTGCGCACCAGGCCGAGGATCTTCGGCGTGAACAGCACGACCATCGTGTAGATGAACAACGCCGTCATGCGCGGCGCGTCGAACCGCGGCCAGTCGGGGAAGAGCTGGAAGCTGCGGCTGAAATACTCGGGGCGGATCAGCGTCGCCTGCAAGGTCAGCGCGAAGCCCACCAGCAGCAGCATCATCCACAGCGGCGAAGACAAGTAGCTCATGATGCCGATGACGAAATGCGCGCGGCTGGTCGTCGCCAGCCCCTTCGCATCGACGATCTTCGCGTGCTGCATGTTGCCCTGGGCCCAGCGGCGGTCGCGGATCGCGATGTCGACGAGCGACGGCGGGCTCTCTTCCCACGAGCCGCCGAGGTCCGGCGCCATGCGCACTTTCCAGCCGGCGCGGCGCATCAGCGCGGCTTCGACGAAGTCGTGCGACAGCACGTGACCGCCGAACGGCTTGCGTCCGGGCAGTTGCGGCAGGCCGCAGGCCTGCGCGAACGCCGCGACGCGGATGATCGCGTTGTGACCCCAGAAGTTGCCTTCGTTGCCGCTCCATGCAGCGACGCCGCGCCCGATCGAGCTGCCGTAGACGCGGCCGGCGAATTGCTGGATGCGCGAGAACAAGCTCCAGTGACCGATCAGCATCGGCACGGTCTGCAGAATGCCGAGCTGCGCGTCGGCTTGCATGCGCGCGACCAGCGCGACCAGCGTCTGCGGCGCCATGATGCTGTCGGCGTCGAGCACGATCATGTAGTCGTAGCGCGAGCCCCAACGCTTGACGAAGTCCTCGACGTTGCCGGCTTTGCGCCCCGTGTTGTGCCAGCGGCGGCGATACCACACCGGCATGGTCTCGCGCAGGTCGCGGCGCAGTTGATCGACGGCGAGAGATTCCCTGATCCACGCATCGGCGTTGGTCGAGTCGGAGATGATCGCGATCTCGAAATGCCGGGACCCGTCGATCTGCGCGAGCGCTTCGGCCATCGCGTACAGCGCAGCAGTCGTGCGCGCCGGATCTTCGTTATAGATCGGCATCACCAGCGCCGTGCGTGAGCCCGCGATCGAAGGCGCGGCCGGCGAGCGCAGCGGCGGGATCAGAAAACCCGTGATCGCCGACGCAGCGGCAAAGCAAATCCACAGCAAGGTGATCGCGAAGAACACGATCATCACGCCCTGCAGCACCGTCATGTCCGAGAAGCTGACGATGCCGAGCATTTCGAACACGCCATAGCCGGCCAGCCCGAGCGTGCTGAGGATCGCGAGCATGCGCGCGAACACGACGCGCAGCGGCGTAGCGCCGAGCGATTGGGCGGGGGGCGCAGTCTTCAGATCCTGCACGGGCATGTCCGCCGGTCGCTCGAACGGCATGCCGCCGCGCACCACGTCGCGGCCCTCCAGCGGGGCGGGTTTCAGCTGGCTGTCCATCGGTAGAGCCAAGTTTCGCTGACTGGCTTGTCCTCGCGCATCAGGCGCAGCCGCAGCTCGGCGACGTCGGCGCTGTTCGGGTCCAGCTCGAAGCTGGCGCGCACGCCCTTGGTGAGCGGGCTGGGCTGCAGGACCAGGTTGGTGAGCTTGCCGGCCGAGGTCCCGACATCCAGGCGTAGCCCTTCTATGTCGCGGCCCGTGCCGGTGAACTCCACCACGAAGATCCGGCGCTTGCCGTCGAAGCTCGGGCCGCTGCGGGTCGAGGTCACTTTACCGAGCGCCGGCGTGAGCTTCGGCTGCTTGTTCCAGCGCATCCGATAGGACAAGTGATAGGGCTTGCCCTCCGCGATCACGCTGGTCGGACGCCAGAACGCGACGATGTTGTCGTTGGTTTCGTTGTTGGTCGGAATCTCGAAGAGCTGCACCGCGCCGGCGCCCCAGTCGTTGGTCGGCTCGATCCAGACACTGGGCCGCTGCTCGTAGTGAGCTTCCAGGTCGTGGTAGTCGGAAACCCGGCGCGAGCGCTGCACCAGGCCGAAGCCGCGCGGCGCCATCGAAGTGAAGCTGGAAACCTGCAGCTGCGTGGGATTCTTGAGCGGCCGCCAGACGCGCTCGCCCTGCGCCGTCACGATGAGGAGGCCGTCCGAATCGTGCACCTCGTCGCGGAAGTCATCGATGCGGGCGCGGTCGGATTCGTCGAACAGGAACATCGAAGTCAGCGGAGCGATGCCGATGTTGTCGAGCGCGACTCGCGGGAACAGCGTGACGTCGACGTCCATCAACGTCTCCTGGCCCGGCGTCACCGAGAAGCGATAGGCGCCGGCCACCGAAGGACTGTCGAGGAGCGCGTGGACGACTACCGATGCGGCATTCGCCGACGGCCGCTCGATCCAGAAGTGCGTGAAGGCGGGGAATTCTTCGCCGGTGGGATGCGCCGTACGCACTGCCAGGCCACGCGCCGACAACCCATA
This sequence comes from Steroidobacteraceae bacterium, assembly GCA_035275145.1. Classification (GTDB taxonomy): domain Bacteria; phylum Pseudomonadota; class Gammaproteobacteria; order Steroidobacterales; family Steroidobacteraceae; genus Steroidobacter. The sequence continues at coordinate 14,204 of DATENH010000119.1, forward strand.
GAGCGTGTCGCGCGCCACCGCCCGGAAATAGGACGCACCCTGGAACACCATGAACTCGTCCCACACCGAGCGCGAATTGAGCCGGGTGCGAACGCGAAAGCCGGACAGCGGCAGTGTCTGGTTCGTCAGCTGCTTCGCGACGGAGGGTCCAAGCACGAACGTGGTCGGGTCCGGCACGATGTCGCGCGCCAGCCCGCCTTCGACGACCGAGACGATGACCGGCGTCTGGAACAGGAAGCCCGCCGGGAACAAGTCCACGTGGAACGGCACCTGCTCGTTGTGCCAGATACTCGCCTCGGGATTGAAGCGGATGTCGCGGTACTGATCATAGGTTAATTGTTGCAGTGCCGGGTTCTCGAGACGTTTCGGCACGAACGCGGCGCCGGCAGTCCGGCGCGCCAGATCGATCACGGTATTACCATCGAAGCGGTAACGAGGCGTACCCTTGGCATCCGTTGCCGGACGCGTTGCAGTCGCTGCAGCCACGCAACTGAAAGCGATCGCGAGGACCCACAGCCAGTAGCCGCGTCCTGTCACGGGCTTGCCGCGCCCTGGTAATTGCTCACCCGTCGTCATCCGGAAACCGTCTCTCCAGTCACAGGGCCCAGTAATAGGGAAACACTACGCAATGAATTCGAATCGGCGCAGTTCCAGGGAACCCGTAGCTTATGCCGGGTATTTACGGGGCGGCGCCAGCAGGCGACAACGATAACATCAGTTTCGAGAAGGGAGGCGACCGTGCCTGAGGCGCAACATGTCTGGTCCCTGGTGCTCGCCGGCGGCGACGGTAACCGGCTGCGTGCGCTCACCACCAAGCCCTGCGGCACCTCGGTTCCGAAGCAATATTGCTCGCTGCACGGTGGACATTCCCTGCTCGAAGATGCTATCGCGCGGGCCGAAAGCGTGGTCGCCCCGGACCGCGTCTGCACTATCGTCGCCCAGCAACACCGCGAGTGGTGGACCGAGTGCCCCGCGCTGGTCGAGGCCATGGAGCGCGGCAACCTGATCGTGCAGCCGCGTAATCTCGGCACCGGTATCGGTATTCTTTACTCGCTGCTGCACATCCTGGCGAAGGATCCCAAGGCGCAGCTGGTCCTGTTACCCGCCGATCATTACGTGCGCGAGGAGGCCGTCCTCAATCGCGCGCTCCTGCAGGCGCTCGAGCGTCTGGATCGCAATGACGAGCGTCCCATCCTGCTGGGCCTGCAGCCGGACGAGCCCGACACCGACCTCGGCTACATCCTCCCCGGCGGTCCCGACCCGTGCGGCGGCCACACCGTGGCGCGCTTCATCGAGAAACCGGGTTATTCGGTGGCCCGCGAGATCATCGATGCCGGCGGGCTCTGCAACACTTTCATCATGGTCGCGGCGGCGCGCACGCTGCTCGATCTTTATATGCCGAGGTTTGCGCCGCTGCTGATGGAGATGCAGGTCGGCCTTGCGAAAGGTCAGACCGCCGGCTCGCCGACGGGTAGCTGGCCCGCACTCCTCAGTCTGTACGACCGCTTACCCGAGCTCGACTTCTCACGCGATCTGCTCGAAGGCCGCGCCGCCGATCTGTGCGTGCTGCGCGTGCCGCCCTGCGGCTGGAGCGATCTGGGCACGCCCCACCGCGTTGGTGAAATAGTGAAGCTGCTGGCGAGCGACAGTCCGGCCGACCGTGCCGGGCATCTGAACCTCGCCGCCCAGCACGCTCACTTCGTGAGCACGAATGCCCAGTCCGATCACCTCCGTCTGGCCCGGTAAACCTTTTCCGCAGGGCGCTACGTGGGACGGCGAAGGCGTGAACTTCGCCTTGTTCTCCGAGCACGCGGAAGGGGTCGAGCTGTGCCTGTTCGATGACCGCGGGCGGCGCGAGCTGCAGCGCATCCCGCTGCGCGAGCAGACCGACCAGGTCTGGCATTGCTATCTGCCCGAAGCGCGGCCCGGCCAGCTCTACGGCTATCGCGTGTACGGTCTTTATCAGCCGCAACACGGTCATCGCTTCAATCCGCAGAAACTGCTGCTCGATCCGTATGCGAAAGCGATCGTCGGCTCGCTGGCGTGGAGCGACGCGCATTTCGGTTATCGCATCGGCAGTCAGCGTGCCGACCTGTCGCAGGATCGGCGCAACAACGCGAGCGGCATGCCGAAGTGTCAGGTCATCGATCCCGCGTTCTCGTGGGGCGACGATCGCAGTCCGCGCACGCCGTGGCACGACACCATCATCTACGAGACGCACGTGCGCGGCTTCACCAAGCTGCACCCGCAAGTCCCGCAGCAGTATCGCGGCACGTACGCAGGGCTCGGCACGACGCCGGTCATCGAGTATCTGAAGAAGCTCGGCGTCACGGCGGTCGAGTTGATGCCGGTGCACTGGTTCATCAACGACCGACACCTGATCGAGAAGGGCCTGAGCAACTATTGGGGCTACAACTCGATCGGCTACTTCGCGCCGCATCAGGACTACGCGTCGTCGCTCCAGGCGGACCGCGAGTTCAAGACGATGGTGAAGGCGCTGCACTCGGCGGGCATCGAGGTGATTCTCGACGTCGTCTACAACCACACGGCCGAAGGCAGTCACCTGGGTCCGACGCTGAGCTTCCGCGGCATCGACAATGCGGCGTACTACCGCCTCGTGCACGACGACCCGCGCTACTACATGGACTACACGGGCTGCGGCAATACGCTGAACATGCTGCATCCACGCGTACTGCAAATGATCATGGACAGCCTGCGGTACTGGATCACCGAGATGCACGTCGACGGCTTTCGCTTCGATCTCGCCGCCGCGCTGGCGCGCGAGCTGCACGAGGTCGATCGGCTCGGCGCGTTCTTCGACATCATTCACCAGGACCCGGTGATCTCGCAGGTGAAGCTGATCGCGGAGCCGTGGGACCTGGGCGAAGGCGGCTATCAGGTCGGGCGCTTCCCGGTCGGCTGGACCGAGTGGAACGGCAAGTATCGCGACGTGATTCGCGATTACTGGAAAGGCGAGGGTGGCTTGATCGGCGATCTCGCCTATCGCGTCGCGGGCTCGAGCGATCTGTACGAGCACAGCGGCCGGCGGCCGTATGCGAGCGTCAACTTCGTGACCGCGCACGACGGCTTCACGTTGCGCGACCTGGTGAGCTACAACGACAAGCACAACGAAGCGAACAAGGACGATAACCACGACGGCGAGAATCACAACCGCAGCTGGAACTGCGGCGCCGAGGGACCGACCGACAATCCGGAGATCCGTGCATTGCGGCTGCGCCAGAGCCGCAACTTGCTCGCGTCGCTGTTGTTGTCGCAGGGCGTGCCGATGCTGCTGGCCGGCGATGAAGTCGGTCGCACGCAGCAGGGCAACAACAACGCTTACTGCCAGGACAACGAGCTGACCTGGCAATCGTGGGAGGTCGGCGAGGAAGACGGTCAGCTGCTCGAGTTCGTTCGCAAGCTGATCCGGCTGCGGCAGCAGCATCGCGTCTTCCGCCGCCGAAAGTTCTTCCAGAACCGCGCGATTCGCGGCGAGAACGTGCGCGACATCGTTTGGCTCGATCCGGCGGGCACGCAGATGTCGGACGAGCAGTGGCGCGACGGTTTCGCGCGCAGCCTCGCAGTATTTCTCTCGGGCCGCGGCCTGGACGAGCGCGACGAGCGCGGCCGCACGATCGTCGACACGGATTTCCTCGTGCTGGTGAACGCGCACTACGAGACTGTGGAGTTCAAGGTGCCGGCGCAGCCCGAGGACGCACGCTGGGAATTGCGCATGGACACGACGAATGCATCGTTCAACGGAGAAGAGCGGGTGTTCGCGCCGGGCGATACCTATGCGTTGCAAGGACGCGCGATGGCGCTGCTCGAATTCCCGCAGCCGCGTGAGAAGTCATGAGCACGCGCCCCCGCGCCACCTACCGACTGCAGCTCAATCACGAATTCACCTTCACTGACGCTGCCCGCGCCGTGCCTTACCTGGCGCGCCTCGGCATCAGTCACGTGTACGCCTCGCCGATCCTCAAGGCCCGGCCGGGCAGCATGCACGGCTACGACGTCACCGATCACACGCGCCTCAATCCGGAGCTCGGCACGCCGGAGGATTTCGCGGCGCTGGTCGCGACGCTGCATGAGCACGACATGGGGCTGATCGTCGATATCGTGCCGAATCATCTCGGCGTGATGGGCGACGACAACGCCTGGTGGCTGGACGTGCTGGAAAACGGCCCGGCGGCGCGTTCGGCGCATCACTTCGACATCGACTGGCGGCCGAATCGCGGCTCGATGCGCGATCGCGTGCTCGTGCCGATACTCGGCGACGTCTATGGCGCCGTGCTGGAGCGCGGTGAATTGCGATTGCAGCTCGACGCCGCGGCCGGCAGTTTCTCGATTCGCTATCACGAGCATCTGCTGCCGATCGATCCGCGTGAGTACCCGCGCATCTTCGCGCAGACGCCGATCCCGGCGGCGTTGCTCGCAGCCGACGACGCGCATCGCGCCGACTTCGAAAGCCTGCTGAACGCGTTCGGCAATCTGCCTGCACGCAGCGATACCTCCGAGGACTCGATCGCGATCCGCTGTCGCGACAAGGAAGCGCACAAGCGTCGGCTCGTGCGGCTGCTGGAGCGCAGTCCGGAGATCCAGCAGCACATCGATGCCACGGTTGCGCGACTCAACGGCACGCCGGGCGATCCGCGCAGCTTCGATGCTCTCGACGCCTTGCTCGACGCGCAGGCCTATCGCTTGTCGTATTGGCGCGTAGCCGTCGACGAGATCAACTACCGGCGCTTCTTCGACGTCAACGACCTCGCAGCGCTGCGCATGGACGAAGCGGGAGTGTTCGACAGCACGCACCGGCTCATCTTCGAGTTGATCGAACGCGGCATGATCGACGGCTTGCGGATCGATCACGTCGACGGCTTGTACGACCCGCAGGCGTATCTCGAGCGGCTGCAGGCGAAGCCGCTGTATGTGGTGGTCGAGAAAATCCTCGCGGCCTACGAGCGGCTGCCCGAGGCGTGGCCGGTCCAGGGAACGACGGGTTACGAATTCGCGGCGCTGACGACGAGCTGGCTGGTCTGCAACGAGTACGAAACGCGGATGACGCGCCGTTATCGGCAGTTCACCGAGTCCGATGCGACGTTCGAGCAGATCGCCTACGAGAGCCGCAGGCTGGTGATGCGCTCGTCGCTCGCCGCCGAGATCGAAGTGCTGGCGACGCAACTCGATCGCATCGCGCAGCTCGATCGGCATACGGCCGATTTCACGCGCGCCTCGATTCGCGAAGCCATCCGCGAGGTGATCGCGTGCTTTCCGGTGTATCGCACCTATGTCTCGCACCGCGGCGTCAGCGACGAGGATCGGCGCATCGTGAACTGGGCCGTGAACGTCGCGCGCAAGCGCAGTGCCGGCACCGAGCTCAGCGTGTTCGACTTTCTGCGCGACGTGTTGCTGGGCGAGCGCAACGAGGGCAGGTCCGAGTCGACGCGCCGCGCGATGCTCGAGTTCGCGATGAAGTTTCAGCAGGTCACCTCGCCGGTTGCCGCCAAGGGCGTCGAAGATACCGCGCTCTATCGCTACAACAGGTTGGTGTGCCTCAACGACGTCGGCAACGATCCCGGCCGATTCGGCACGTCGTCGGCGGCGCTGCACCAGGCCAATGCGGAACGAGCGCGCGCCTGGCCGCACACGCTGCTTGCGACCTCGACGCATGACACGAAGCGCAGCGAAGACGTCCGTGCGCGCATTGCCGTGCTCAGCGAGCTTCCGGACCTGTGGAAGCTGCATCTCGCGCGCTGGACGCGATTGAACCGCAGCAAGCGCCGGCAGATCGGCGATGACCCCGCGCCGGACCGCCAAGACGAGTACCTGCTCTATCAGACCCTGCTCGGCGTGTGGTCGCCGGGCGAGGATCTCGCCGTGCTGACCGAGCGGCTGCAGGCCTACATGGTCAAGGCTGCGCGCGAGGCCAAGCGCTCGACCTCGTGGGTCGCGCCGGACGCGGAGTACGAGAAGGCGCTCGGCGATTTCGTCAGCGAGCTGCTCGCCGATCCGGAGCGCAACGCTTTCATGAAGGACTTCCAGGTGCTCGCCGCGACGGTGGCGTTCTTCGGGCGCATCAATTCACTGGCGCAGACGGTGCTCAAGATCGCTTCGCCCGGACTGCCCGACTTCTACCAGGGCACGGAGCTGCCGGCCCTGACGCTGGTCGATCCCGACAATCGTCGCCGCGTCGAATTCCAGGCGGCAGCCACGCAGCTCGATGTGATCGAACGCTTGCACGGCTCGCCGCGCGGACTGCTATTGGAGCAAGAAGGTGCCGCCAGCAAGCTGTACGTGATTCAGAAACTCCTGCATCTGCGGCGCGACGATCCGGAGCTGTTCGCGCGCGGCGACTATCAGGCACTACAAGTCGATGGCGCGCGCAAGGAGCACGTCTTCGCGTTCGCTCGTACGCACGAGGGGCGGAGCTGCACCGTGATCGTGCCGCGCTGGACTGCGAAGCTGATGGATGCAGCGAATGAGCTGCCGCTCGGCGAGCGTGTGTGGGGCGATACGAGAATCAACGCGCCGGCGATGCGGATGAAGGACGTGCTCACCGATCGCGAGATCGCGCTCGACGGCACCATCGCACTCTCAAGCGTCTTGACGGAATTCCCAGTCGCCGTTCTGGTTGGAAACCTGTAGGTCGGGCTTTAGCCCGACAATCCGTGCATGAGAGGCTAGTCAGGTTGAACGTAACAACTATTGTTCGTTCCCGAGCACAGCAGGGTTCCACTAGCAAAAGTCATCACGTCCCAGAATCGCACCCCAAACATGGTTGGCGGGTCGGATCCGACTGCGATAGCCGTGTGAATGCCGCGAATGTGTACGCCCCCGCCACCGACGCTATACACGTAGATCGGGGCTCCCGAATCGCCGCCGGCGCTCGCCGTCGCGCCCTGATAGACGATCATGCGCTTGTTCAGCTGACCGGCGTCGTCGACGTAAAATCCGTCGAGGCTGGTAGCGGTGTAAAGACAGTGCTCACCGGTCGTCTGACCGCTACGACAATAGTTCCCGTATCCCACGACTGGATTGTTGCCGCCGTGAACCCACGCCCAGGAAGTGCTGATGGCCCCGCCGACCCAGATACGCCTGTCATACGTGGCGCCAGTGTTATCGAGAGGCGAAACGATCAAGCGCAGCGTCTCGACGTCTTTGAAGTTTGCGCTACCCCAATTTGCGCCGTTGATAACGTAGCCGTAAGGAATGCTGCCGGAAGTGTAAACGCTCGCTCCCTGCGGAAAGCAATGCCCTGCCGTCACCTGGTAGCGAAAACCCTCGTGCGTGATGCTCGAGACTCCATCCTGAATCGTAAAGCCGGAGCTGCAATGAGCCGTGTCGGCCGTATTCCGGATCGAAGCGCCACCGTAAAACTTTTCGGTGTCCAGCTCGCGACTCTTGTCGAGCGCCATCGATCCGTACCGAAGGTCGATATGGCCGGCATATTCGGCGACTAGTGACTCGGTCACATGACGCGGCGCGTCGCTGTAGACAACCATCTTGCCGGTCTTCAGGTCCAGATACCCTCCATACGTGTATTTCTTCGCGTCAGGATGAAAGTCGCGCTCGATCACGCGTTGTCGCAGCGACTCGACCATCATTTTCGAGATCGGCAGCTGCCGCACTCCCACGGGGCCACCCAGTGTGCGAGCTGCGCCGTCGGCGCGCAGAACCTGGTCGGATCCGATGACGAGAACATGCTCGCGAGTTTGCGGATCGTAGTAACTGCCGAGTGCCGATCCTTGATCAGCAAGCGCCTGCGCCTTCGCGCCGCGACTGAGGATCTCGGCATCCTCTGGTGCGGCGGCCGATGAAGAAGCGCTCGTCGCCTGACCTCTGGCGACGTGCGCAACCGGCAAGCCGGCCAGGAGCAGGACGAATAGCAGGTTGACGCGACCATAGACTCGCGCGGATTGTGAACGCATGGCCATCCTCCACCGCATTCCGTTGCAGCAGCATCGAGCGAGTCCACGATTATCGCGACGCTCTGCTGCTGTTCGTCCGTGAGCGTTCCATCGGCGATGCGTGAAGTAAAGAAATATATCAGGCGCGAGGTGAGCTGCTACTGCGTCAGGTGAGCTCGACGCGAGGCGTAGCGCCGCGCTTCGCAGATGCGCTCGATGTCAGAGGACTGGTACGCAGAGCGCCGCGCGCGATCCTCGTCTTCGTCACGACTGTCGGCGAGACCGCGAACGTCATAGGTAAAGCGTACAAACAGCATCTCTGGCGCCGGCTCCTCGATGCGGATCTCGAGTGTGCTGCCGGCAAATTCGCCAGCGGCATCCGCGCTGATGCGCAGCGATTCGTGCGGCACCAGTTGCACTTCATCGGTGGTCGCGCGGTGCCCACGGTGGATCTCACGGCGCAGCCGGCTGGGACCGATCTCTTCAATGGATACGGAGTCGATCGACTGGTCGATCAGCTCGGGGGCGATCACCGTGTGCTGCAATCCAGCCCACAGCTGTTCGCGGGTGAGCCATGCGCCGGCGACGTTCGCTGGGTCGTTGATTCGGACGATGTGCTCGTGATGCAGCGGCTGAGTCATCGCACGATCAGTTGATCGTGAACTCTGCGAGCGGCGAGCCGAGCTGGCTCGCGCGCAGCGGATGGCTGTCGAAGCCATCGAAGATCAGCACGCCGCGTGCCTCGTAGGTGCCGACGCGTGCCTGGTCGCCATTGGAATCGGTCTGGTTCCACGACGTCGTGATGGTTCTGACCTGGTTCGGCGCGAACTCCAGCGTCGAGGGTGTCGTCGATGCCGGACTGCTCACAGCCGACAGCTGCCAGACGACGTCATTGTTGTCGCTTCGAACCACCACGAAATCCGACTGGCGCGAGGTGTCGAAGCTGAGCGTCTGAGTCTTGTCGGTACGGTTGCGTACGGTCAAAACCATCTGGATCAGTTCCTGGCGCTGGAAAGCGTCGGTGACCACGCCACTGGTGTCCTGCAGCTGCAGGGTCGCGACAAACGTCGGGTCGTCGCCGCCATCGCCGCTGTTATTGCTGTTACTGCCCAGGTTGCAGGAGCGATTCGAGGTGGTCGTCCCCGCGCAAATGACCAGGATGCCGAGGAGAGTGGCAAAGCGACGCCAGCCTTGGGTGCGGTTTCCGTTCATGGCTCAAGTGTAGGTCGGGGTTCTGCCGAGTCAAACGCGCGCCCGGGGCCTGCCGGGTTAGAGCCCGAATCCAGGCGAAGGTTGCGCACCGGATGTCGCGAAACGGCCGCACCCTGCCCCAAAGGACACGTCACGGGCCGGCCGGCCTTCTCTATTCTGATGCCCTCTCCGGCCCGCTTTCAGGCGCCGGCGCGAATCAAGTCATCGGCGCAGGAGCGAAGGGCGGAAATGGACCGAGGGGTAATCGTGGGCGGTGGCTTGATTGCAGCGAGCTTTCTCGTCGCGGTCCTGCTCAACAGCTCGGCACGCAAGGAAGATGGTCCGGCCGAGCGCACGCCGCCCGCGCGCGTTTGCGCGGATTCTGTGCCACCGCCTGCAGGCCCTGGAACCTTGGCGGAGCGCACCGCGGGGAAGTGCGAGCGGCGGCCGGATTCGTCGCAGCGCTGACACGAGCGCGCAAACGTAGTATTCACGCGGACGAGCTGCCCATGCCGTCCGTCGCCACGAAGATCCTTTTTCCTTTCTGCACGCTGCTTGCTGCCGCTTGCGCGCCGTCGCCGCAGGAGCTCGTGCTGTCGGGCCCGACTATGGGCACGACGTACACCGTCAAAGTTGCAGCTCCGCCCACGTCCCTCGATAGCGTGCGTTTGCGCGCGACTATCGACGATGTGCTCGCGCAGATCGACCGCTCGACGTCGGGCTATCGCAGCGAGTCCGAGGTCGCCCGGTTCAACGCCAGCGCTTCCACGCAATGGTACGAAGTTTCTGCCGATCTCGCGGCAGTCGTGCAGGCGTCGCTGGCAATCAGCGAGAAGTCCGGCGGCGCATTCGACATAACGGTGGCGCCGCTGGTCGCGGCCTGGGGCTTCGGCCCAGCCGGCCGGCCGAAGATCCTGCCGAACGCCGCGGAGCTCGAGCAGATCGCCGCATCCGTGGGCTATCGCAAGCTGCACGTGCGGCTCGATCCGCCGGCCTTGCGCAAAGAGGTCGCCGGGCTGTCGATCGATCTCAACGGCATCGCGCCTGGGTACGCAGTCGATCGCTTGGCCGATCGCCTGCTCGCACTGCACGCGGAGAATTTCATGATAGACATCGGCGGCGAGATTCGCGCGCGCGGTCGCAGTGCTCGCGGCGGTTCGTGGCACGTCGCGGTCGAACAGCCGGTGGATACGCAACAGGCGCCGTATGCGGGTGTGTGGCTCGACGGCGCGTCGGTCTCGACCTCAGGCGAATACCGCGATTACTACGAGCGCGACGGGCACCGCTACTCGCACACGATCGATCCGCGGACGCGACAACCTCTGGATCGCGCACCGGGCTCGGTCGTCGTCATCGCGTCGTCGACTGCATTGGCGGATGGCTGGGCCACCGCGCTCAACGTTCTCGGTCCGCACGATGGGTTGGCGATCGCGTCGAAGGAACACATGGCCGTGTTGTTCATCGAGCGCGCGACAGATGGCTGGAAATCGCAGTCGACGGCGGAGTTCGAGCGGTATCGGCAGATGTGAGTGGCTGGCTCAGGCGCCGCTGACTGCGCTGAGCGTGGCGCCGATCCCGGCGTGGACGACCAGGTCCGCGAGCTCGTCCATCTCGGTCGGGTCGCGGTTCACGATGACGAGCACCGCGCCGTTCTGCTTCGCCCGCAACGGAAAATCCGCGGCGGGAAACACGGACAGCGACGAGCCGAGCACGATGAACAGATCGCACGCCATCGTCTGCTCGTGTGCGCGTTGCATCGGCACCGCCGGCATCGGCTGCCCGAACGAGATCGTCGCCGACTTGAGGATACCGCCGCATGCCTTGCACGGACCGACCGTGCCGCTGGCCTGAAATTCGCGCTCGATGTCCGCGAGCTCGACGCGTAGCGCGCAGCCGAGGCAGCGCGCGTAGGTCGCGTTGCCGTGCAGCTCGATGACCTTGTCCTCGGGCACACCCGAGGCTTGATGCAGGTTGTCGACGTTCTGCGTGATGACTGCGCTGGCCTTGCCGGAGGCGATCAGCCGCGCGACTGCGTGATGCCCTTGATTCGGTTGTGCGCCGACCCAGCCGTCGCGGTTGTCGAAGCGGCGGCGCCAGGACTGGCGGCGCTTCTCTTCGGAAGCGAGGAATTCCTGAAAGTAGATCGGCTGCATCTTCGACCAGACGCCGCCGGGACTGCGAAAGTCCGGGATACCCGATTCGGTGCTGATGCCCGCGCCGGTGAAGAAGAGGGCGCGACGGCTGCGCTCCAGCAGCGTGCGAAGTGTTTCGATGTCGCCGGGACTGCTAACTGCCGCTGTCTCCGCTGTCCGCGTCGTTCTTCGCTGCTTTCAGCTGGATCTCGCTCCGCAGCGTCGATTCCAGCCAGTCGTTCATCGTGATGATGCCATTGCTCTTGTTGGTCTGGCCATCGCTCTGGTCGTTGCCGGAAAGGCGCGTGTGGATGCCGATGATGACGCCGCTGCGCTCGTCGATGACCGGCGCGCCGGGCGCGATGCCGCGCGAATCCATGTCGTGCGTGAAGCGGGCGACGTTCACGCCGTCGGCGCTGCGTTCGTACGCCATGCCGCTCGCTTTGCGTTTGCTGGTCGACCAGCCGATGTCCGCGCGATACCCGACCATGATCACCGGCGCCGTGTCGCCCGTGAAGCGGCCGAGCGGCATGGTCTTCTGCGCATAGCGCGACGGCTGGCTCAGTCGGAACACCGCCACGTCCTTGCCCGGTTGACCGAACGCGCCGGCTTCACCGGTCCATTGCGACTTGACGTAGGAGATCGGGATGCGCTCGCGCACCTGGCCGAGCGAGTCGATGCTCGTGTACACGCAGTCGGTCGTCTCGACACCGGTGTGCGAGTCGTCGAACGTATGCGCCACGGTGACGCCGATGTCGAATGCGCCGACCAGGAATGCAGTCGAGGTCTGGATGCCGGAGTCGGTGGTGCAGGCAATCATGCCGATGCCGCTGAAAGCGGAGACGTCCTTGTCGCTGAGCTCGACGGCGGCGGGCACGGAAATATCGGTATTCGCGGCGCGCTGGAGCGCCACTTCGTAGCGATCAGGATTGCGATCCGGCGGCCGCTCTCCGAGTTGCGCAATGGCATGCGCACACGGCGCGACCACGACCCCCGCCAGGAGGAGAACCCAAGTCTTATCCATATGTTTTTGCCCGCTGAACGTCCGTCGCCGACCCGAGACAAGGTCGCAAGACTGGGCGCAATATGCTTTAGGGCAATACCTTAAAGCTGCGTTCGTACGCCATGCCGCTCGCTTTGCGTTTG
>DATENH010000120.1:0-14252 GCA_035275145.1 Steroidobacteraceae bacterium
CAGCAGCTCGCGCAGGAAGTAGATGCCCGCGACCATGAAAACCAGCAGCAGGATGACCGGCACGGCCGCGAGCGTTTCGTCGTAGACGGAGGGCGGCGTGGTCAGCCCGATCAGCACGCCTTCGATCGCGAGCAGGCCGCCGGGCTGCAACGGATAGCAGCGCAGCGCCATTGCGAGCGTGAAGATGAACTCGAGCAGCAGCAGCCAGCCGGCGATGAGCGGACCGTGCTCGCCGCCGAAGAACATCACCAGGGGATTGACGATGAGGAAGCCGACGATGGTCAGCTTGTACCAGTCCGGCGCGTGACCGAGGAAGTTGCGAGCGAAAGCTTGCGCGAGCTCGCTAGGCATAGGCCGGCTCAGCAGGCTGGCTGCTGACTTCCGCTTCCTTCCTTCTCCACACCGTCTTGCCGCCACTGATCTTGTCGATCACTTTCAGGATGCTCTCGTGCGCCGCCAGCTCGTCATCGCTCGCGCGCACGACGCGCAACACGCCACGCGGTCGCGCGGCCGTTGCCGGCTCGTGCGAAACGCTGACGTTGATCTCTGCGACCTCGCCGAGGATCAGCGCCGTCTGACCGCCGGTCATCGCCAGATAGACGTCGAGCAGAATCTGCGCGTCGAGCAGCGCGCCATGCAGCTCGCGATGCGAGTTGTCGACGTCGTAGCGCTTGCACAGTGCGTCGAGGCTGTTGCGCTGGCCAGGGTGCATCTGCCGCGCGAGCGGCAACGTGTCGATCACGGTGCAGAGGTCGCTCATGCGGCGCCTGGTGCCCGGCAATTTCTGCAGCTCTGCGTCGAGAAACGCGATATCGAACGCCGCGTTGTGGATCACCAGCTCGGCGCCGCTGATGAACTCGATCAGCTCGTCGACCACTTCGCCGAAGCGCGGTTGCGTCGCGAGGAATTCGTCGGTGATGCCGTGCACGTGCTGCGCGGCGCGGTCGATCAGCCGGTCGGGCCGCAGGTAGCGATGAAACTTGCGGCCGGTCTTGCGGCGATTGATCAGCTCGACGCAGCCGATCTCGATGACGCGGTGTCCCTGCTCCGGCTCCAGCCCCGTAGTTTCGGTGTCGAGGACGACCTGGCGCATGATCGGCTCAGACCGCCGCGCGCAGCGCCTGCACGACGCGCGCTTGCTGAGCTTCGGTCAGGTAGGGATGCATCGGCAGGCTGAGCACACGCCGGCCCGCCGCTTCGGCAATCGGGAACGCGCCGTCGCCCTGCCCGAGCTCGGCGAACACCGGCTGCAGATGCAAAGGCACAGGATAGTGAACGGCGGTCGGAATGCCTTGCGCCTTCATCGCCTGCTCGACCTTGTCACGGTTCGCAACTTCGATCGTGTACTGCGCGTAGACGCTCGTGCAGCCCGGCGCGAGGAGCGGCGTCGTTACGCGTCGCGCCGGATCCGACTGATCGCGGAACGCCTCGGCGATCAGCTCGCTGTAGTGCCCCCCGATGCGCATGCGCGCCGCGACTTCGTCCTCGAAGATCTCCAGCTTCGCGAGCAGCACCGCAGCCTGCAGCGTATCGAGGCGGCCGTTGATGCCGAGCCGCGGATGGTGATAGCGCCGGTCCTGCCCGTGCACGCGGATCTCGCGCATCGCCTTGGCGAGCGCATCGTCATCGGTGAACAGCGCGCCGCCGTCGCCGTAGCAGCCGAGCGGCTTCGACGGAAAGAAGGAAGTCGAGCCGATCTCGGACAGCGCGCACGAACGCTTGCCGCGATACTTCGCGCCGAAGCTTTGCGCTGCATCTTCGATGACCGGCAGCTGGTGCTTGCGGGCAATGGTGTTGATGCCATCCATGTCGCCGACCTGGCCGTACAGCGAGACCGGCATGATCGCTTTGGTGCGCGGCGTAATCGCGGCTTCGATCCGGCGCGGATCGATGTTGTAGGTGCGCGCGTCGATGTCGACGAACACCGGCTTCGCGCCCGCGAGCGCGATCATCTCGCCGGTAGCAATGAAGGTGAAAGGCGACGTGATCACCTCGTCGCCGCGGCCGATGCCATACGCGAGCAGCGCGATGAGCAGAGTGTCCGTACCGCTCGACGCGCCGATGCAGTGCTTGACGCCGACATACTCGGCGAGCTTGCGCTCCAGCTCCTGCCCTTCCGCGCCGAGGATGAACTGCCCATGATCCAGCACCGCCTGCATGCGGCGGTTCATGGATTCGCGCACGCGCTGGTACTGAGTCTTGAGATCGATGAAATCCATGCGGCGCGGATGATACCTCAGACCTGACTCAGCATCTCATCGATCGCCTCGTTCGCGAGCCGGTCGGCGCGCTCGTTGCCGGGCACGCCCGCGTGACCCTTCACCCAATGCCATTCGATGCGATGCCGCTCGATCTCGCGCTCCAGCGATTGCCACAGATCGACGTTCTTCACCGGCTTCTTGTCGGCAGTGCGCCAATCGCGCGCCTTCCATTGCGGCAGCCATTCGGTGATGCCTTTGCGCACGTACTGCGAATCGGTGTAGAGCGCGACCGAGCACGGCCGCTTCAACGCAGCGAGCGCGCGAATCGCCGCCGTGAGCTCCATGCGATTGTTGGTGGTTTGCGGCTCGGCGCCGCGCAACTCTTTCACGTGCTCGCCGGAGCTGAGGACGGCGCCCCACCCTCCCGGACCGGGATTGCCGCGACACGCGCCGTCCGTGTAGATCTCGACCGCAGTCGCTTGCTTCATCCGCTTCCGCGCGTCGTCGGCTCGATGAGCCCACCGACGACCTTCGGCCGCAGCCGCCAGCGCGGCCGGACGGGCGTCAACGTGTACACGCGCTTGCGCGCTTTCATCAGGTAGCCGCCGGCGAACAGCGGCCACACGTGCTGACCGGCGCGCTCGAAGAAACTTTGCGACGAAGGCGCGCTCGAGCCCCACGGCAACGTGAACAGATAGCGGCGCG
The DNA here is from genome assembly GCA_035275145.1 of Steroidobacteraceae bacterium. Lineage (GTDB taxonomy): Bacteria > Pseudomonadota > Gammaproteobacteria > Steroidobacterales > Steroidobacteraceae > Steroidobacter. The sequence goes on from DATENH010000120.1 coordinate 2,907, forward strand.
CATCGACGATCTCGAAGCCGAGGAGCTTCAGCCAGTCGCGCAGCCGGCCCTCGCCGATCATCCGCTCCAGTCCCGGCGGGAAGCCGTCCTTCGCAAACAGATGGCGCAGGCCCCAGCTCGACAGCGGCCGGAAGCCGAGCACGATGAGGTGACCTTCGGCGGAGAGCACGCGGCCGACCTCGCGCAAGATCTCGTGCGGCTCGGGCTCGTATTCGAGCGTGTGCGGCAGGACCACGGCGTCGACCGAGTCGGAGGCGATGGCGAGGGAATCGGTGCGCGAGCGGATCGCGGCAGGCCGATCGCCCGGCCGCGAGCCGTGCCACGCGAGCACGGCCTTGCGCTGCGTGCGGCCTTCGGCAAGCAGGCCGTCGTCGTCGCCCCAGAGTCCGATCTGCAAGAGTTGCCAGCCGAACACCTGGGCGAGCGCCTCGGCAGCGATCTTCCGCTCCAGTGTGTACACACGCTGGCCGAGCGCGCCGCGCAGCCACGAGTGCAGGTCTGGGTGGAAGTCGTCCGGCATGCGCGAAGGATAGTGCCGAGTGACTCACATTGCTGACAAACTTGAGCTGACAATTTAGAGGCTTGCTGCCCCGGACCCGCCGCATGTTTAATACCGCCTCGTTACGCGGGGCGGTTCGACAACTACGATGCTGCAGGTCACGCCAGTTCGGGCTTTTTCCGACAACTACATCTGGCTGATCCATGCCCCACGCGATCCCGGCCAGGTCGTTGCCGTCGATCCCGGCGATGCCGCACCCGTCGAGCGCGCCCTGGCGGAAAAAAATCTCACTCTCGCCGGCATCCTGCTCACGCATCACCACGCCGATCACGTCGGCGGTGTCGCCAGCCTTCTGCAGAACAGGCGCCTGCCGCTGTTCGGGCCGGGCACCGAGCGCTTGCCCGGCGAACCGACGCGGCTGCGCCAGGGCGATCACGTGGTGCTCGAAGCGCTCGGCCTGCAATTCACGGTCCTGGACATCCCGGGTCACACCGCGGGCCACATCGCTTATGTCGGGCACGGCGCCGTGTTCAGCGGCGATACGCTGTTCAGCGCGGGCTGCGGGCGCCTGTTCGAGGGGACAGCGGAACAAATGGCCGTCTCGCTGGCCAAACTCGCCCAGTTGCCGGCCGAGACCCTGGTCTACTGCGGTCATGAGTACACGGTCAGCAACCTGAAATTCGAGCTCGCGGTCGAGCCGCAAAATGCCGAAGCCGTGCGCTACCTGGAAGAATGCAGCACCAAACGCGCCCGGGATGAGGCGACACTGCCATCGAGCATAAGGCGTGAGAGGAATGTGAATCCGTTCCTGCGGTGCGAGCAACAGACTGTGAAACAGGCCGCGGAAGCGAAAGCGGGCCGCGGGTTACAGAACAGCACAGAAGTTTTCGCAGTCATCCGCCAATGGAAGGATGGCTTTCGGGCCTGATCGCGCCGATCGGGACCGGCGGGAACTGCGGCAGTCGGCAGGAAATTTTGAACGAGCCGGACCTGGCTCGCTGTGGGTTGGAGGGGTCAATGGTCGAATCGTGGAGCACCCGGGCAGGGCTGTATGCAATTTTTGCAGCCATTGCCGTCATTGCCGCTGGCTGCAGCCACGTCGCCACCCTTCCCGAAGCCGCCAACCCGGAACAGCTGAGCCAGGAAGAGCTGGATCAGGACCAGCAGGACGAAGCCAGCCTCGAAACCGTCGAGCTCGACCCCGCAGTCACGAAACTCGACGAAGCCAACATCGGCGTGTCGGGCCCCGAGCAGATCGAAGAAGCCATCGAAACGCTGGATGCGCAGACCGAGTCGAGCCCGCCGCTGGTCAGCGGCATCGGCGGCACGGTTGCGCAGCCCACTGCGGGCGACTTGTTCGAGCGCATTCGTGCCGGCTTCGTGCTCGAAGATGTCGACCACGCGGCTGTCGAGCGCGAGGTCCGCTGGTTTGCCAATCACCCCGCCTACCTCGACCGCACGTTCAAGCGCGGCGAGCGCTACCTCTATCACATCGTCAACGAGATCGAGGCGCGCAAGATGCCGCTCGAGCTCGCGCTGCTGCCGGTCGTCGAGAGCGCGTTCAATCCAGTCGCCTATTCGCGTGCGCGCGCATCCGGCCTCTGGCAATTCATTCCCGGCACGGGCCGTCGCTACGATCTGAAGCAGAACTGGTATTACGACGGTCGCCGCGACGTGGTCGCGGCAACGAGTGCTGCGCTGGATTATCTGGAGTTCCTGTCGGAAGAGTTCGACGGCGATTGGCTGCTCGCGGTTGCAGCGTACAACTGTGGCGAGGCGAACATCGCTCGCGCGGTGAAGAAGAATCTCAAGGCCGGCAAACCGACTGACTTCTTCAGCCTGAAGCTGCCGCGCGAGACGCGCGCGTACGTGCCGAAGCTGCTGGCGATGCGCCGCATCGTCAACGATCCGGCCACGCACGGCCTGGAGTTCGCGCCGATCCCGAATGAGCCGTACTTCGCGCAGGTCGACGTCGCCGGTCAGATCGACCTGCACGTCGCGGCCGAGCTCGCCGAGCTGGCGCCCGAAGAGCTGCTCGCACTGAATCCCGCTTTCAATCACTGGGTGACGGATCCGGATGGTCCGCATCAGCTGCTCGTGCCGGTCGCTCGCCAGACGCACTTCGCTGAAGCAGTCGCCGCGCTGCCGCCCGACAAGCGCGTGCGTGTCGTGTATCACCACGTGAGAAAGGGCGACACGCTCGGCGGCATCGCCGACAAGTACGGCGTGTCGATCGCGGCGATCAAGACCTCGAACAAGATTCGCGGCACGCTGATTCGTCCCGGGCAGGATCTGCTGATCACCGCGGCGCCGACGGGCATGGCCGCGGCCGCGCCGACGACGTTGATCGCCGCTCGCGAACCGCGCAACACATCCGACAAGCACATCGTGCGTCGCGGCGACACGCTGTGGAGCATCGCGCGATCGCATGGCGTGACGATGGAGAGCCTCGTCAGCAGCAACGGCCTCTCGACCGACGACACGCTCGCTGTCGGCCAGGTGCTGCAGATTCGCGGTACGGCGACGCTGGCCTCGGCGGACACCTCTGCAGTCGAGACGCGCTCGACGACGTATGTCGTGCGGCGCGGCGACACGCTGTCGACGATCGCGACCAAGTTCCGCGTCCGCCTGTCCGACCTGCTCGGCTGGAACGACCTGCACTCGCGCAGCGTGATCAAGCCCGGCCAGCGCCTGGTCATGTACGTCGACGATCAACGCGCAGGAATCTAGCGCAAGCCGCTCGCGCTACCTACACTTGCGGCTGGTCCACTTGCGGAGCAGCCCATGGGATTTCTCGCCGGCAAACGCGCCCTGATCGTCGGCCTCGCCACCGAACGCTCGATTGCCTACGGCATCGCTCAAGCGATGCGCCGCGAAGGCGCCGAGCTCGCCTTCAGCTATCAGGAACGCTTCAAGGATCGCGTCGAGGCGATGGCTGCCGAGTTCGGCGCGAGCGCCGTGTTCGAAATGGACGTCGCGAGCGACGAGAGCATCGCGGCCGCCTTCGCCACGCTCGGCAAGAAGTGGGACGGTCTCGATGTGGTAGTGCACGCCGTGGCGTTCGCCCCGACGGACGCGATTCGTGGCGGCTTCGTCGAGTCCACGACGCGCGAGAATTTCCGCATCGCGCACGACATCTCCAGCTACAGCCTCACCGCACTTGCCAAGGCCGCAGAGCCGATGTTGCGCGGTCGCGCCGGCGCGGTACTGACGTTGTCTTATCTGGGCGCAGTGCGCTCGGTGCCGAACTACAACGTGATGGGCGTCGCCAAGGCGAGCCTCGAAGCGAGCGTGCGGTTCCTGGCAGCAGATCTCGGTCCGAAAGGCATCCGCGTCAACGCGATCTCGGCAGGCCCGATCAAGACGCTGGCTGCTGCCGGCATCGCGGGCTTCCGCAAGATGCTGGGTCACGTGGCGGGAGTCGCGCCCATGCGGCGCAACGTCACGATCGAGGACGTCGGCAACGCGGCTGCGTTCCTGTGTTCCGATCTGGCCGCGGGGATCACCGGTGAAGTGATTTACGTCGACAACGGCTTCAGCAGCGTCGGTATGTCGTTCAACGAAGGCGAATAGTCACGCACGGATTGTCCGGCTAAAGCCCGACCTACTCGAATAATTTGTCGTTCTTGACGATCTTCGCCGTGCGCTCGGCTTCGTCGAGGTACGCGGAAAATTCCTGTTGGCCGTGCTGCGTTTCCGCGCGGCGCTTGCGTGCAGCTTTCTCGTTGGCCGCTTCCTTCGACGGGTCCGCATTGCGAACCTGCATGATCGCGTACACGGCATAGTTGCCGTCGTCGGTGGTGACACCGCCGAAGTAGGGCTTCGCCTCGGAAATCTCGTTGTTCGGCGCGTTGAACGCCGAGCGCACGATCGCCTGCGGCGCGACGCCGTCCTGGCGCGTCATGAAGCGCCTGCCGACCGTCGTGAGCTTCAGAGCGCTCGTCACGCCGGCCCAGGTCTCGCCCTTCTGCAGCCGCGCCATCGCGAAGGCGCCCTGCGCCGCTGCTGCTTCGCGCATGCGCTGTGTCTTGAGCTGTTCGCGGATCTGCGCGCTCACGCTTTCGAGCGGACGCGGCTCGGCGGCCTTGTGGTCGGTCACGCGCAGCACCAGCGCGCGATCCTCGCCGATCGTCACCAGCGGGCTGTTCTGCCGGCGTTCCACCACGTCGTCGCTGAACGCAGCTTCGATCACTGACGGCTCTTCGCCGAATTCGCCACCGCCCTCGCGCGTGAAGCCGGTCACGGTTTTCACCTGCAGGTTCAGCGCCTTCGCGACCGAATCGAGCTCGGTCAATGCGGAGAAGGCCTGGTCCGCGAGCTTCTGCGATTCATCGTAGAAGATGTTCTGCGCACGGTCCTTGCGGTAGTCGGCTTCGACTTCCGCACGCGCTTCCTCGAACGTCTTCGTGTGACCGGCCTCGACTTCCTCGAGCTTCAGCACGTGGTAACCGAAGTCGCTCTTCACCGGGCCGCGGATCTCGCCGACCGACATCGCGAACAGCGCGTCTTCGAACGGACCGACGAACATGCCGCGCTCGGCCCAGCCGAGATCGCCGCCCTGCTGCGCCGAGCCCGGGTCCTTTGAATTCTCTTTCGCGAGCTGCGCGAAGTCTGCGCCGCTCTTCGCCTTGGCGGTGAGCTCCTCTGCCTTCTTGCGCGCGGCAGCGTCATCGACGCCTTCGCCGACCGTGATCAGGATGTGCCGGCCATGGCGTCGCTCCTGCGACGTGAAGCGATCCTTGACCTGCTCGTAGTACTCCTTCAGCCCCTGCTCCGTGACTTCGATGCGGCTCTCGGCTTGCTGACGCGTCAGCTCGATGTACTGCAGATTCACGGTTTCCGGCAGCAGGTACTTGTCCTTGTTCTCCTCGTACCACTTCTGCACCTGCTCGTCGGTGATCGTGGTGCTCGCTTCGAACGACGAAGCTGCGATCAGCGCGTAATCGATCTCGCGCTCCTGCTTCTCCATCGCGTAGCGGCGATCGAGCTCGTACGGCACGACGAAGGCCGACTCGATCACCGCATTACGGAGCTGATCGATCAGCAGGCTGTTCTGCATCTCCGCTTCGAACTGCGTCTCCGACATGCCGGTGTTGCGCACCAGCGCGTTGTAGCGATCCTTGGAGAACTTGCCGTCGACCTGGAACTGCGGCATTTCCATCACGCGCTGCGCCAGCTCCTGGTCGCTGACGTGGTAGCCATAGCGCTCCGCGCGTTGTTTCAGCAGCGCCTCCTGCACGAACTGATCGAGCAGCATCGCCTGCTGCGACTTGACCATCTCGGGCGGCAGCTCATTGCGCAGCATCTGCTGGAGCTGCGACTGCCGTTGCTGCCACGCGCGCTGCACGAGCTGAATTGGAATGCGCTCGCCGTCGACCTTCGCGGCATAGCTCTTCGGGCCGACGTTGAAGTCCACCAGTCCGTGAGCGCCCCAGAAAATGAACACGAGCGAGATGCCGCCGAGTAGCAGCATCGCCACGATGCCCGAGATCTTGTCGCGTATGGTCTGCAGCATGCGTCGCGGTCGAGTCCGGAAAGGGCGCGTAGTCTACAAGAGGAGCCCGGAGGCTCAAAAGTTCGGGTCGAAATTGAAGTAGAGCGGATTCGACAGCCCGACCATCGTGCCGCCCCGTGCGGCCGCGCCGGGAACTTCCGGATAAGGGGTGGCAGGCCCCGCCACTTGTACCAGGTAGTACGTCCGGCCGCTGGCCGCAGGCGTGTCGACGAATTCAGCCGCGGCCGTGTTCCCCTGCACCGCCGCCTGCAAGCTGCGGAACGCCTCGCCGTTCTTCACGACATTCACGGTGTACACCGCATCCGGTGACATCTTGCCGACAAGCTGGACTCGGAACGTGACCGGCTTGGCCGGCGACGCCGCGTTGTCGCCCATCATCATGTCCATGCGTCGATCGCCATCGAGATCGGCGTAGAGCTCGACGCGCGGCGCATAAGGATTGGCGCTGACGGACACGCGACCATTCGTGAGCGCAGCGACGACGGCTGCCGCAGTGTGCGCAGTACCGTAGACCCAGGTCGTCGGCGTCCCGACATTGTTGACCGCTGCCTGACCGCTGTTTGGCGTCGCTTGCTCGGGCGTGTCCGGAGTGCCGTGATGCGAATCGCTGCCGCCGCGGCCCGTCAACCTGCGGCCGGAATTCAGCATGTCGTACCAGATGAGAATCGCGGCATCGTTCTTCGGCCACAGCACGGAGTTCCAGACCTCGATCGAATCGACGAGGTCGTAGGAGAACCCGAAGTGATCCTTGCCGGATGGATGGTTCGCTGACAGGTGAATGCCCAGCTCGTTCTTGACGCGACCGATCGCGACGTCGCGCTGGTCTCTGACGTCGTACAGCCGCTGGTGGTCGTAGGGTCCGACCGAGATCGCCGTGCCGTGGCCGCGAACCGTCGTCCACTCCGCGCCGTACAACAGCAGTACGGAGTCCGACTTGAACTGCGGATCCGTCCACGTGTGGTGCGCCACGTCGCCGTTGACGTGGTTGTCGTGATCCGAGATCAGCAGATAGTCCATGCCGGCGTGGTCCGCCAAGGCCAGGATCTTCGATATCGGGTTGTTGCTCGAATCGCGACTGTGACGCGAGTGGACGTGAAGATCGCCCTTCATCCAGACGCCGTCGGTCAGATTTGCCACGACGGGTACTGTGTAGCCGCCGTTGGAGGCTGCGCACACCAGCGTCACCATCAGGCCGACCGTCAGCAGAGCTGTGCGCATGATGAAGGGGGGAAATGGCGGAGCGGACGGGACTCGAACCCGCGACCCCCGGCGTGACAGGCCGGTATTCTAACCAGCTGAACTACCGCTCCGCGCTGAAACCGCTCGACGTTCGGCACCGCCGTTCCACACCGAAAGGCGTGGTGGGTGCTGAGGGGATCGAACCCCCGACATTCGCCTTGTAAGGGCGACGCTCTACCGCTGAGCTAAGCACCCTATCTGAGGAATGCGGCACACCCCGCAAACCATGAGAAACGAGGGGTGGGCGCCGTCGAAGGCGCGCTAATTTACAGCATCCTTCAAGGCCTTGCCAGCTTTGAAGCCCGGCACCTTGCTGGCCGGAATCTGGATCGTCTCGTTGGTGCGGGGGTTGCGTCCGGCGCGTGCGGCACGCGACTTGACGACGAAAGTGCCGAACCCGAGCAGCGCGACGGTGTCGCCCGACTTGAGCGCCGACGTAATCGAATCGAACACGGCATCGACGGCGCGCGTGGCGTCGGCCTTCTGCAGGCTCGTCTGCGTGCTCACCGCTTCGATCAGCTCGGCTTTGTTCATGTCGGCGTCCTTCTTGTTGGGGCGCGCGTTATAGCAGAAGCAGCGCAGAGCGGATAGCGACGTTGGTCGCCATCCGCCGCTTTCAGTGAGCTCGGACCTGCTTGCTGGCGCGCTTCGCGACCCTGCGTGCGCGCGGCTTGTCGTTGCTGCGCGACGCGTCGGAAGCCGCTGCCATGGGCGCCGGCATGTGTCGTAGCGCGACCTGCAACACCTCGTCGATCCACTTCACCGGCTTGATCTCGAGGCTGTCCTTGATGTTCTGCGGGATGTCCGCGAGGTCCTTGGTGTTGTCGTCGGGGATCAGCACGGTGCGGATGCCGCCGCGATGTGCAGCGAGCAGTTTTTCCTTCAGCCCGCCGATCGGCAGCACTTGCCCGCGCAGCGTGATCTCGCCGGTCATCGCCACATCCGAGCGCACCGGCACTTTCGTCAGCGCCGAGACCAGCGCGGTGCACATGCCGATGCCGGCGCTCGGGCCGTCCTTCGGCGTTGCGCCTTCGGGCACGTGAATGTGCACGTCGGCCTTCTGATAGAAATCCGGATCGAGACCGAGCACGACCGCGCGGCTGCGCACGACCGTCATTGCCGCCTGGATCGACTCCTGCATCACTTCGCCGAGCTGACCGGTATGCGTGAGCTTGCCCTTGCCCGCCACGACTGCAGCTTCGATCGTCAGCAGCTCGCCGCCGACTTCCGTCCAGGCGAGGCCGGTGACCTGGCCGATGTGATCCTGCTCCTCCGCGCGGCCGTAACGGAAGCGACGCACGCCGAGATACTTGCTGAGATTGCGGGGTGTGACGTTGATCGCCTTCGTCTCGGGCTTCGAGAGGAGCTGCTTGACCGACTTGCGGCAGATCTTGGAGATCTCGCGCTCCAGGTTGCGCACGCCGGCTTCGCGCGTGTAGTAGCGGATGATGTCGAGCAGCGTGTTTTCCGACACTTTCAACTCGTCGTCCTTCAGGCCGTTCTGCTTCATCTGCTTCGGCACGAGGTAACGCTGCGCGATCGCGCTCTTTTCGTCCTCGGTGTAGCCCGGCAGACGAATGACTTCCATGCGGTCGAGGAGCGGCGCCGGAATGTTCAGGCTATTCGCCGTGCATACGAACATCACTTCGGAGAGATCGAAGTCGACTTCCAGGTAGTGGTCGTTGAACGTCGAGTTCTGCTCCGGGTCGAGCACCTCGAGCAGCGCGGAGGACGGATCGCCGCGGAAGTCCATCGCCATCTTGTCGACTTCGTCGAGCAGGAACAGCGGATTGTGGAAGCCCGTCTTCACCATGTTCTGGATGATCTTGCCGGGCATCGAGCCGATGTAGGTGCGGCGATGGCCGCGGATCTCCGCCTCGTCGCGCACGCCGCCGAGCGACATGCGCACGAACTTGCGGTTGGTCGCGCGCGCAATCGACTGACCCAGCGAAGTCTTGCCGACGCCCGGCGGACCGACCAGGCACAGGATCGGGCCCTTCAGCGTTTTCACGCGCTGCTGCACGGCGAGGTATTCGACGATGCGCTCTTTCACCTTCTCCAGGCCGTAGTGGTCCTCATCCAGGACCTTCTCGGCGAGGACCACGTCGGTGTGCACCTTGGTCTTCTTCTTCCACGGGCACTTCACCAGCCAGTCGACGTAATTGCGCACCACCGTCGCCTCGGCTGACATCGGCGACATCAGCTTGAGCTTGTTCAGCTCGCTCATCGCCTTGTCGCGCGCTTCCTTCGGCATGCCGGCCTTCTGGATACGCTGCTCCAGCTCCGCGAGCTCGTTCGGCGCGTCCTCGATCTCGCCCAGCTCCTTCTGGATCGCCTTCATCTGCTCGTTGAGGTAGTACTCGCGCTGGCTCTTCTCCATCTGCTGCTTGACGCGCCCGCGAATGCGCTTCTCGATCTGCAGGACGTCCATCTCGCCTTCGATCAGCGCGAGGATGTGCTCGAGGCGCTTGCGCACGTCCTGGATCTCCAGGACCTTCTGCTTGGCGTCGAGCTTGAGCGACATGTGCGCGGCGACGTTGTCGGCGAGCCGGCCTGGCTGTTCGATGCCGGCCAGCGCAGTCAGCACTTCCGGCGGCACTTTGCGGTTGAGCTTTACGTACTGCTCGAACTGCGAGGTGACGGAGCGTGCGAGGACGTCCATCTCGCGCTCGTCGTACTGCTCGATGTCCTTGAACGGCGCTACTTCTGCAGAGAAGTACTGGCCGGTGTGCAGCTTCTCGATCTTGGCGCGCTCGGCGCCCTCGACCAGCACTTTGACCGTGCCGTCCGGAAGCTTCAGCAGCTGCAGGATGGTTGCGATCGTGCCCAGGCGGTAGAGATCCTGCGCACCCGGGTCGTCGACGTCCGCCTGTTTTTGCGCAACCAGCAAGATCTGCTTGCCGGAGCGCATCGCCTGGTCGAGCGCGAGGATCGATTTCTCGCGGCCGACGAACAGCGGGATAACCATGTGCGGGTACACGACCACGTCGCGCAGCGGCAGCACCGGCAATGCTGGAGGCACGTTGCTTTCAGTCTCGGGAGTGTCGTCGGTGCTCACGCTGAGTTCCTATGCGAGTTTGATTCGAAAAATACCGGAAGCGGCGCGACGCTGCCAGCGGCGAAGGCACGGAGTTTGCTGCGGCTTTCGCCGATTTGCGCACAATTCAGGGTTGCGCTCATGGCCACAAAGAAGAAGGGCGCCGTTCTGGCGCCCTGCTTCGTCGTGGAGCGGTGCAAGATTTGCTCAGTGATGATCGCTTCCTGTCGGACGGCGCTCTTCCACTGCAGCGAGCCGTGCGTCGTCGGGCGTGCCATACAGAACGTACGGCTTGCTCTCGCCGAGAATCACCTGCTCGTCGACGACGACCTTCTGCACATTGCGCAGCGCCGGCAGGTCGTACATCGTCTCCAGCAGCACGTTCTCGAGGATCGTGCGCAGGCCGCGCGCGCCAGTCTTGCGCTGCATGGCTTTCTTCGCGACGGCCTTGAGCGCGTCCTGGCGGAATTCCAGCTCGACGCCTTCCATGTCGAACAGCTTGCGGTACTGCTTGCTGAGCGCGTTCTTCGGCTCGAGCAGGATCGAAACCAGCGCGGCCTCGTCGAGCTCGTCCAGCGTCGCGACCACCGGCAGGCGGCCGACGAATTCAGGAATCAGGCCGTACTTGATCAGGTCTTCCGGCTCGACGTCGTGGAACACGTCGCTACCGTGCGGCCGGTCGTTCACCTGGCGGACGTCCGCGGTGAAGCCGATGCCGGTCTTCTGCGTGCGATTCAGGATGATCTTCTCCAGGCCCGCGAAGGCACCGCCGCAGATGAACAGGATGTTGGTCGTGTCGACCTGCAGGAACTCCTGCTGCGGATGCTTGCGTCCGCCTTGCGGCGGCACCGAGGCAATCGTGCCTTCGATCAGCTTGAGCAGCGCCTGCTGCACGCCTTCGCCGGAAACGTCGCGCGTGATCGACGGGTTGTCCGACTTGCGCGAGATCTTGTCGATCTCGTCGATGTAGACGATGCCCGTCTGCGCCTTCTCGACGTCGTAGTCGCACTTCTGCAGCAGCTTCTGAATGATGTTCTCGACGTCCTCGCCGACGTA
>DATENH010000121.1:0-2281 GCA_035275145.1 Steroidobacteraceae bacterium
GACGCCGGTTACTTTCCTGGACCGGCGGTCTGGGGCACCGGGACTTCCCCCCTGACCTCGGGCATTACCCAGCCGCCGGTCGCTTCCAGCGTCGTGCGCTCGTTGTGGCTGCATGCGGAGCGCAGCGCTGCCTTCCGGCCACGACTCGAGAAACTGTTCCCGAAACTGTTTGCGTGGCATCGCTGGTTCGCGCAGGTGCGCGATCCGCTCGGCAAGGGCGTGGTGATTGCCGTGCATCCGTGGGAGACGGGCCGCGACAACTCGCCGGAGTGGGACGCGCCTTCGCGCGCGATCGACACCTCGCGGGTCGGCGCGTACACGCGACGCGACACGACGCATCTGGATCAAAGCATGCGGCCGACGAAAGCCGAGTACGACCGCTACCTCGCGCTCGTGCAGGCCGGCCGGGAGATGGGCTGGGATCAGCGGCGGATCGCGCGCGAGCATCCGTTTCGAGTTGCGGACGTCGGCATGACGATGATGCTGCTGCGTGCGAACCGCGATCTCGCAGCGCTGGCTGACGACCTCGGGCGCAAGCGCGAGGCCGATGAGCTGCGCAGCTTCGTCGCTCGGGCAGAGGCAGGCATCGACTACTTGTGGGACGAAAGGATCGGCGCGTACTGCTCCCGCGATTCGATCAACGGGCAGTTTTCGGGTCTGGTCACGAGCGCGTCGTTCCTGTCGTTCTACGCTGGGCTGAATCACGCTGCGCGCGACGCGAGCACGCTGCGGCACTTCGAGCGCATTGCCAAGCGTGTGCGCTACGTCATGCCGAGCCTCGATCCCGACGACCCCGGCTTCGATTCGATCCGCTACTGGCGCGGGCCGGTGTGGGCGGTCGTGAACTACATGATCGGCAGGGGGCTGAGCGAAGCCGGTTATGCCGAGCCTGCGCAGCGCGTGCGCTCGGATACGCGCGCGCTGATGGAGACCGCGGGACTCTACGAGTCGTACTGCCCGGTGACCGGCCGTGGCAGCGGCGGCGGCGATTTTTCCTGGACAGCAGCGATCTGGCTGCATTGGGCCCGGAGTGGATGAACAGATGCTCAGCCCCGAACAGAACGACTTTTATCGGAAGAACGGTTACCTCCACGTGCGCGGTCTGGTGACCACGGCGGAGGCCGCGTGCTATCGGCAGGAGCTGCACGACCTGGCGGAGCGGCTCGGCGAGCGCGACGCGACCTGGAGCAGCGTGAAATCCGGCGACCCTGCGCAGCGCACGCGCCTGATGCATTGTCACGACGTGCAGTTCTATTCGGCGGCGTTCACCAGCCTGCTGGTCGATCCGCGCTTCACGCGCATCGCGCAAGGCATCGTCGGTCCGAACGTGCAGCTCCACCACACGAAGATGTTCATCAAGCCGCCGGAGAACGGTTCGCCGTTCCCCATGCACCAGGACTATCCCTACTTCCCGCACCAGCATCACTCGATGATCGCCGCGATCATCCACTTCGACGATGCGCCGGAGGAGAAGGGCTGTCTGCGCGTCGTGCCGGGCTCGCACAAGCTCGGGCCGCTGGAAGCCGTCGGGCAGGATCATCATTTGCCGGAGGATCGCTTTCCGCTCGACCAGGCAGTGCCGATTCCGGCGCAGGCGGGCGACGCGATCTTCATGTCGTATCTGTTGGTGCACGGCTCGGGACTGAATCGCTCGAACGAGCCGCGTACCACGATCCTGGTGCAGATGCGCGATCCGGAGGACGTGCCGCTGAACGACAAACACTCCTCGCGCGGCCAGGGAATGATGCTGGCGGGCATCGATCCGCGTCGCCCGGACTTCGAATATGCCTGGGAGCGCAAGGCGAAATGAGACAGAAGGCGCGAGCCGGCGTTGTATTGACGTCGGTTTTCGCGGCCGCTGCTGGCCACGCCAGCGACTGCGCCGCGCTGGTCGCGCACACTTTGCCTCACGTTCGCATCACTGCCGCGCAGCCGACTCCTGCGCAAGCCGACGTTCCGGAATTCTGTCGCGTGCAGGGCGAGGCGCAGCCCACCGCGGATTCGCATATCGGTTTCGAAGTCTGGCTGCCTGCGTCGGGTTGGAACGGCCGCTACTACCAGCTCGGCAACGGCGGCTTCGCCGGAAGCATCCACCAGCCGGCGCTGGTTGCCGAGCTGCGACGTGGCAACGCAGTCGCGGCCACTGACACGGGGCATCGCGCCAACGCGTTCGATGCAGCGTGGGCGCTCCATCATCCAGAGAAGATCGTCGACTACGGCTATCGCTCGTTGCAGGAAACTTCGCGCGCGGCAAATGATCTCGTGCGTGCGTACTACGGAC
>DATENH010000122.1:0-2539 GCA_035275145.1 Steroidobacteraceae bacterium
CGCCTCCAACGATGCGGCGAGGTACTTCATGGCAGGCGTGCAGCCGGCGCTGCTCACGTCGCCGCTCAACGTGCTGCGCATCACGTTGCATCCGGATGGCATGGCGCCGCGGATCGTGAATCTCGCCGAGTGGCGGGCGCACCTGCTGGCGCGCTTGCGGCGGCAGATCGAGGTTTCCGCGGATGCGAAGCTGGCCGAGCTGTACCGGGAGCTCAGCGAATTTCCCGCTCCTGCTCACGCTGCAGAACCCGCACCGGGCGGCGTGGCGTTCGCCGTCCCGTTCCGGCTCGCGACCGATGCCGGCGTGCTCAGCTTCATCAGCACGATCACGGTTTTCGGCACTCCGGTCGACGTGACTCTGTCAGAATTGGCGCTCGAATCCTTCTTCCCGGCGGACCCGGCGACCGCAGCGACTCTGCGAACCCTCGCGCAACAATGAATTTCCTGTATCGGGTCGACCGCGACCTCGCGACTCCCACCGAGTACACCGCCGGCCCTTGGGGCAACGACCTGCAACACGGCGGCGCGCCGACCGCGCTGATCTCGTGGGCGGCGGAGCGCATGACGACGCGTGAGCCGATGCAAGTCGTGCGCATCACGGTCGATTTGCTGCGGCCGGTGCCGATCGCGCCGCTCACGATTCGAACCGAAGTCGTGCGCGAGGGCCGCAAGATTCAACTGTGCGCGGTCACGCTGTTGCACCAGAATGTCGTGGTCGTGCGTGCGACGGTGCTCAAAGTTCGGCGCGCCGAGCTCGAGCTGCCGCCGACGGCGGTCGAAGAGAAGGTGATCTTGCCCGGACCGGATGCGGGAGAGGTCGCCGATACCCCGAACGAGAATCCGAACGCGTTCATCCGCGGCTTGACGCTGAGCGTCGTGCAAGGACAGTTTCGTGCGCCGGGCCCCGCGGCGATCTGGTTTCGCGTCAACCGACCGCTGTTCGAAGGTCAGGCGCCGACACCGTTGCAACGCGTCGCGATGATCGGGGACTTCTGCAACGGCGTCTCGACGGTGCTCAGCTTTCGCGAGTGGACGTTCATCAATGCCGATCTGACGATCAGTCTTGCACGCCTGCCGGTAGGAGATTGGATTCTGCTCGACGCGCAGAGCTGGCTTGGCGACCACGGTACGGGGATTGCGTTCGCGAAGCTCGGCGATAGCCGAGGCTATTTCGGTCGCGCCATCCAGAGTCTGGTGATCGAACCGCGAGGCCAGTAGCTGGCCTGTAGGTCGGGCTTTAGCCCGACTCTTCCTTCTTCTTCTTCTCTTCTTCCTGCCTTCTCTCCCGCCGAATCGTCAACACGACGGTGAGGAACGCAAACCCCAGAAACGCAATAAACGTCGCCATCACGAACACCAGCCCGCCGGCCAGTTTCCATCCCTCATACAACCCGATCGCCAACCCGATCGGCGTCGTGATCAACAACAGCGGCTTGCCAATTCTCACGGTGCGATTCTACGACGGACCGCAGCCGATTTATCATCCATCCCCATGCCGCTGATCACCCTGCGCAACGCCGAGCTGGCCTACGGCCTGCACCCGCTGCTCGATCGCGCCGACCTGTCGGTGGACGACGGCGAGCGTGTCGGGCTGATCGGCCGCAACGGCACGGGAAAGTCCTCCCTGCTGCAGGCGCTCGCCGGCAGGATTGCGCTCGATGACGGCGAAGTGGCGCGGCAGGATGGATTGCGTATCGTCTTCGTCGAACAGGAGCCCGGGCTGCCGCCGGCGGCGACGCTGCGCGAGAGTGTGATCGCGCGCGGCGGCATCGACCACTTGCACGATGAGCGCGAGCGTTGGCGCGTCGAGGCACGGCTCACGGAATTTCTGCATCGACTCGAGGTCGATGCCGAGCGCTTACCGCAAACAGCGTCGGGTGGCGAGCGCAAACGCGCTGCGCTCGCTCTCGCACTGGCGCTGCAGCCCGATCTGCTGCTGCTCGATGAGCCGACCAATCACCTCGACATCGACGGCATCACTGCGCTCGAGGAACTGCTGCTGAAGGGCCCGACCTCGATCGTGATCACGCACGACCGCGCCTTTCTCGATCGCGTCGTCACGCGCATCGTCGAGCTCGACCGCGGTCTGTTGCGCAGCTTTCCCGGCAACTTCGCCGCCTATGAGGCGCGCAAGAGCGAGCAGCTCGCGGCCGAAGCCATCGCGAATCGCAAGTTCGACAAGTTCTGGGCACAGGAAGAAGTGTGGATCCGGCGCGGCATCGAAGCGCGCCGCACGCGCAATGAAGGACGAGTGCGGCGGCTCGAAGCGTTGCGCGTCGAACGCGCCGCGCGCCGCGAGCAACTTGGCGACCTCAAGCTCACGCTCGACGCCGGCGAGCGCTCGGGCAAGCTGGTCGCGGAGCTGGTGAACGTCAGCAAGAGCTTCGCCGAGCGGCCGATCGTCAAGGGCCTGTCGATGCGGCTGCAACGCGGGGATCGGCTCGGCCTGATCGGCGCCAATGGCGCAGGCAAATCGACGCTGCTGCGACTGATCCTGGGGCAGCTCGAGCCGGATGCGGGCACGGTGCGGCTCGGTGCG
>DATENH010000123.1:0-6466 GCA_035275145.1 Steroidobacteraceae bacterium
CATGCTCGACGCCGCAGTACAGGAAAGCTACCTGGCCGTGCCGTACGCCTACGCACAGCTCGATGCGACCAAGCAGGCGGCCGACCAGTACATGTTCGCGGTCACGGCCTTCGATCAGGAGGCCCAGCGCATCGACCAGTCGATCGCCTCGATTCGCAACGGCCAGTTGCTCGATGCGATCGTGGCGAACGACAAGGGCGACAAGGTCGGCTGGTATTGGCAGCTCACCGCGCTGCCCGACGCCCCCGAGACGCGCTACCTCTATCACTTGCTCGCGACGCACGAGTTCCAGGAAGGCCTGAAGAACTATCGCGACCTGCTGCTCATGCAGCGCAATCTCGCGACGTGGTCGCTGAGCGTCGAAGCGTTCGAAAACATGGTCGACACGCGGCGCAAGGCGTACGAGCTGCGTACGCCGGTGTTGCAGCAGACACTCGATACCATCGACCTCGACGCGATGGAGAATCACAAGAACGAGATGGAGTCGCGCCTCAAAGGCATCGAGCGCGACGAGGACGTCGCCGGTCTGGCCACGACGACCGAGCACGAACAGTGGGTGAAGATCGAGCGCATCGAGAAAGTACTGGCGAGCGCCGATCAGAGCGATCCGCTGGTGCAGGAGATGCGCGAGAAGACGCGGCTGCTGCGCGGCCGGCTGCTGTGGGATTTCAATGCGGGCTACAAGGCCCGGTTGTGGCGCACGCGCAAGGAACTGCGTGAGCTCGACGTTGCGTACGGCGAGGCGCGGCGCCGCTGGGTGCTGGTCGAGCGTGCGCGCCAGGACTATCCGGCCCGGACCGAGGAGTTCGCACTGCGCGTCGCGAATCTGCAGCCGCGCATCGCTGCGCTGAGCGCGAAGCTCGATGTCGCAGCGAAGTCCCAGAATCAGTATCTCGCATCCGTCGCCGTCAAAGAGCTGGAATCGCAGAAGGAACGCCTCGCGGCGTATTCGTTGCAGGCGCGGTATGCGCTGGCGTCGATCTACGATCGCGCCTCGAGCGGGAGCGGCAGCAAGGGGGCATCGCAATGAGCGCCCACCCGTTGCTGTCCCGTCACCTGTTGATCGTCGCGGTCGCGTGCGTCGGCGCGTTGGGCGCCGGAGCCGCCGCTGCCAAGAAGCCTGCGGAGAAGCCGGTCGCCACGATCAAGGACCTGGAGTCCAAAGAGATCCAGGTCTCGCCCGATCCGCCGACCGATGTGAAGCCGCAGCAGGCGATCGAGCAGTACCGCCACTTCCTGGAGCTGCAGTCGAAGAACGAGAAGATGCGCACCGAGGCGATGCGCCGCCTCGGCGATCTGCAGGTCGAAGTCGACGAAGCCGCGCGCGCGGCAGGCGTCGATGCGGGCGTCGAGGGCCTGGAGCTGAAAGAAGCGATCGCCCTCTACGAAGGTCTGTTGAAGTCGCACCCCGACTATCCGCGCAACGATGCGGTCATGTACCAACTGTCGCGCGCGCACGAAGCGCAGGGCAAGCCCGAGAAGGCGCTGGCCGTGCTCGATCAGATGGTCGCGAAGTATCCGCAGAGCCCGTGGTACATGGAAGCGCAGTTCCGCCGCGGCGAAATCCTGTTCAGCGCCGGCCGCTATCACGATGCCGAGCTCGCTTACAGCGCGGTCTTCAAAGCCGGACCCGACGGCGCCTTCTACGAGCAGGGCTTGTACAAGCACGGCTGGTCGCTGTTCAAGCAAAGCCGCGGCGAAGAGAGCGTCGCTTCCTTCCTGAAGGTGCTCGATCGCGTGCTGATTCGCGACGGCAAGCTGCGCGAGCGCGATTCGCTGACGCGGCCGGAGCGCGAGCTCACCGAAGACACGTTGCGCGTCATGGCGATCACCTTCTCGGACCTCGACGGTCCCGAGACGCTCGACGCGTTGCTCAAGCAGCGCGGCAGCGATCCGGTCTACGCGCACATGTTGTACGAGGGCCTCGGCAACCTGTACATCAGCAAGGAACGTTTCCAGGACGCGGCCCTGGCGTTCGAGGCGTGGGCGAAGCGCCGTCCGGACGATCGCTACGCGCCGTCGCTGCAGATGCGCACGATCGAGGCTTACCAGAAGGGCGGCTTCGCGTCGCTGGTGCTCGAGGGCAAGCAGGCGTTCGTGGAGCGGTATGCGTTCGGCTCGGCATTCTGGCAGTCGCGCACGATTGCCGACGCGCCCGAAGTGGCCGCTCAGCTGAAGACGACGCAGAAAGATCTTGCCGAGTACTACCACGCGAAAGCGCAGAAGGAAAAGAAGATCGAGGACTACACCGCAGCGGCGCGCTGGTATCGCGCGATGCTGGATTCCTTCCCGCAGGACCCCGAAGCGCCCGCGACGCGCTACCTGCTCGGCGAAGTGCTGTTCGAATCGCAGCGCTACGCGGAAGCGGCACGCGAGTACGAGCGCACGGCCTACGATTACCCGGCGCACGCGAAGTCTTCGGCGGCCGGTTACGCCGCGCTGATCGCTTATCAAAAGCACGAGCCGTCGTTGACGGGCGAATCGAAGAACCTGTGGCATCGGCAGTACATCGAAAGCTCGCTGATGTTCGCCACCAGCTTCCCCGAGCACGCGGATTCGGCGCGCGTCCTGACCAAGTCGGATGAAGAGCTGTTCGCGCTGAACGAGTTCGATCGTGTCATCGAGGTCTCGAAGCAGATCCTGGAGCGCAACCCGCCGGTCGAGCGCGGCTATCAGCGCACGGCGACTACGCTGCTCGCGCACTCGCTGTTCGATCGGCAGCGCTACGTCGAAGCCGAGGCGGCTTACGTGCGCGCTCAGGGCTTCCTCGCAGCCAACGATCCCGATCGCCCGGCGATCGAAGAGCGCATCGCGGCGTCGATCTACAAGCAGGCCGAAGCGAAGAAGGCGGCGGGCGACGCGGTCGGCGCGGTCGACGACTTCCTGCGCGTCGGCGCACTGGCGCCGAACGCGAAGGTTCGTGCGAATGCGGAGTTCGACGCTGCCGGCATCCTGATCACGAACAAGCAGTGGGAGCGCGCAGCGGGAGTGCTCGAGAATTTCCGGCGCGCCTATCCGAATCACGCGCTGGCGCCCGAAGTCACGCGCAACCTCGCCGCCGCATATCTAGAGATGGGCCGCTCGACGCAGGCCGCCGCCGAGCTCGAGCGCATCGCGGCGCGGCCCGAAGAATCGGCCGATGTGCGCCGCGAGGCGTTGTGGCAAGCAGCCGGCCTGTACGAGAAGTCCGCATCGCCGACCAACGCCGCGCGGTTGTATGCGAGCTATGTCGAGCAGTACCCGATGCCGCTCAATCCCGCGATGGAAGCGCGCCAGAAGCTGGCGGACATGGCGAAGGCGCAGAACGATTACAAGGCGCGCATGCAGTGGAACGAAGAGATCATTCGCGCCGACGCCATGGCCGGCGCCGCGCGCACCGATCGCAGCAAGTACCTGGCGGCGAAGGCGACGCTCGAAGGCGTCGAGCCGCAGGTTGCGATGTTCAACGCGATCAAGCTGGTCGTGCCGCTCGACAAGTCGCTCAAGTCGAAGCGCACGCAGATGGAGAAGGTGCTGACTGCCTACGGCAAAGCGCTCGATTACCGCGTCGCCGAAGTCACCACCGCCGCGACCTTCGGCATGGCCGAGCTGTATCGGCAGCTCGGCGCCGACCTGATGGCCTCCGAGCGGCCGAAGGGTCTCGATGCGGATGCCAAGGAACAGTACGACGTGCTGCTCGAGGAACAAGCATTCCCGTTCGAGGAGAAGTCGATCGAGCTGCACGAGACGAACGCGCGGCGCACCGGCGACGGCGTGTACGACGAGTTCGTGCAGCGCAGCTTCGACGTGCTCGCCAAGCTCAAGCCGGCGCGCTATGCCAAGGCGGAGAAGAGTGAAGACTATGTGCCGACGTTACGCTGAAACAGGATTGGTAAGCGTCGTCGCGCTGCTGCTGCTTGCGGCGTGCGGCTCTGCGCCGGCGCCCGGGAAAGCCGCGCCGTCTGCAAAGGTCGAGAAGTCCGCGAAGGTCGAAAAGGGCTCCGGCAAGCAGGAGACGCCCGCCGAAGCAACCGCTGCCGCCGGCGTGCCGGTCGAAGAACCGTTGCCGCCCGAAGCCGTGCAGAAGTTCGATCAGGCCGTCGTGCACATGAGTGCCGGCGATGCCAAGACCGCCGAACAGGAATTTCGCGCGCTCGCCGACGCGTATCCGACGTTCTCGGGCCCGCTGCTGAATCTCGGCATCCTGCAGGTCAAGGCCGGGCAATTCGCAGACGCCGCGAAGTCGCTGAGCAGCGCAGTGGAGCGCAACGCCAACAACGCGCAGGCGTTCAATCAGCTCGGCATCACGTATCGCAAGCTCGGCCGCTTCAAGGACGCGGACAGCGCGTATCAGAAGGCCGTGCAGATCGATCCGAACTATGCGATCGCGTATCTCAATCTCGGCGTGCTGTGCGACCTGTATCTGCAGCAGCCGGAGCGAGCGCTGCAAGCCTACGAGCGCTATCTCGCGCTCGCCGGCGCGCCGGACGAGAAGGTCGCCGGTTGGGTCACCGAGCTCAAGAAGCGCATCGGCAGCGAGCGCTCAGCGAGGGCGCAATGATATTCAACTCGATCAAGCATGCACTGCCGGCTCTGCTGCTGACGACTGCCGCGGCCTTTGCTGCCGAGCCCGCAGCGGCTCCGCCCCAGCCCGCACCGAAAACGAGCACCGATGCATCGCCTGCAGTCGATACCTCTGCAAAGCCTGCGGCTCCGGATACTAGTGCGTCGAAGCAACCCGCTGCCGCAAAGCGCGCGCAGAACGATCGCGTGACGCTCGACACCACGATCGTCACCGGCAACCGCGAGCTGCCGAAGGTCCTGTACATCGTGCCGTGGAAGAAGGCCGACCTCGGCGACCTGCCGGCGCAGCCGTTCAACACCCTGCTCGACGAAGTTCTGACGCCGGTCGATCGTGACGTTTTTCGTCGCGAAGTGACGTACTACGGTGTTGTCTCATCAGGCGGTAATGCTTCGCCTGCAGCGGCGGCGTCGCCCAATGGCGCCACGGCGCCGCCGTCTCACAGCGATGAGAAGTAGGTCGCAGCAATGCAGTTTTACCTAATGACACTCTGACTTATCGGATTTCCCTTACACCGACGCGCGCCAGCGCGCGCATTCGGCACGGCACTGCAGAGGAGACTACGTCGATGGAGTTCTATCATTTTGTCGTCAGCTTCTTTCGCGACGGAGGCTTCTTCCTCTACCCGCTCGCGGCGATCTTCGTCGTCGGCGTGGCGATCGCGATCGAGCGCTTCATCTACCTGAGCGTCGAGACCACCAGCAACCGTCGGCTGTGGGGCACGCTCGTGCCGCTGATCAACGCCGGCAACTTCAAGCAGGTGGTTGCGATCACCTCGAAGTCGAAGGCTGCGATCGCCACGGTGCTGAACTACGGCATCGCGCGGCTCGCAAGCGCGCGCCGCCGCGACGACGTCGAGAAGGCGATGGACGAGAGCCTGCTGGAGATCATTCCGCGCATGGAAAAGCGCACGCACTATCTCTCGGCGCTCGCCAACATCGGCATGCTCACCGGCCTGCTCGGCACGGTCATCGGCCTGATCTCGGCATTCGCCTCGATCGCGCAGGCGAATCCGGCGGAGAAGGCCAGCCTGCTCGCCGCCAGCATCTCGGTCGCCATGAACAACACGGCGTCGGGCCTGCTGTGCGCGATCACGCTGCTGCTGGCGCACATGTTCCTGGAAGCGAAGACCACCAAGCTGATCGACAGCCTGGAAATCGCCGCGGTCAAGTTCCTGAACTCCGTCGTCGAGCGCCGCCAGGACATGGATGCGGGCGACGAGCACCCGGCGCCGCGCGGCCGCACGGCCCACGGCATCGCGTAACCGGCGCCGCACGCAGGAGCTAGGCAATGGCTCAGTCCAAGGTCGCGCGGCGGGTGTCGCGCAATCATGCGCGCTACCGCGGGCGCCATGAGATCAACGTCGTGCCGATGATCGACATGATGATCATCCTGGTGTTCTTCCTGATCTTCACCGCGGTGTTCACCAAGACCAACATTCTCGAGCTCAACCTGCCCGGCGCGGATACTGCTGTGCCCGATCTGCCGCAAGGGTTGAATCTCGAAGTGATCGTGCGCGCCGACAAGATCGAAGTCGCCGATCGCGGCACCGGCCTGTTGAAGACGCTGCCCTCGCAGCAGGGCACCTATGATCTCAAGGGGCTGCAGGACTACCTGGCGCTGGTGAAGAGCAAGTACAACGACAAGACGGACGCGACCATCCTGCTGGAGCAGGACATCGCGTACGACACGCTCGTCAAGGTGATGGACACGGTGCGCGTGTTCCCGGTCCCCGGCTCCAAGTGGGACGTCGCCGAGCTGTTTCCGGATGTCTCGGTGGGAGACGCGCCGACATGACGCCTTATCGAATCAAGCGCCACCGCAAGCGCAGCAACAAGGTCGAGGGCGGCAACCACATGACGCTGGTGCCGTTCATCGACATGCTGACGATCCTGGTGGTGTTCC
>DATENH010000124.1:0-15511 GCA_035275145.1 Steroidobacteraceae bacterium
CGCGGCATCCGCCTTCTCCTGCAGCACCCGGCGTTGCTCCGGACCCAGCTCGCCGCCTTCGTCCGCCTCGCACGTGGCCACGACGTGCGCGTGCTCGTGCCGATGGTGACGCTCGAGGAGGACATCCGCGCGACGCGCGGCCTCTTCGAGGAGACGTGCGCCGAGCTCGGGGTCGACAGCCGCCCGCCCCTCGGCGCGATGATCGAGACGCCGGCGGCCGCGCTGGCGATCCCGGTGATCGCGCGCCACGTCGATTTTTTCTCCGTCGGCACCAACGATCTCACGCAGTACACGCTCGCGATGGACCGCGGTCACTCCGAGCTCGCGCATCGGATCGATGGTTTGCATCCCGCCGTGCTGCGACTGATCGCGGCGACCGTCGCAGCCGCAGACAAGCACTCGCGCTTCGTCGCCGTATGCGGCGGGCTTGCCTCCGAACCGGCGGCAGTGCCGGTGCTCCTGGGTCTGGGTGTGCATGAGTTGTCGGTCGTGCCGACGCTCGTGCCGCAACTCAAGAGCTTGATCCGCACGCTCACGCTCGATGCGTGCCGCTCGCTCGCGCAACGCGCGCTTGCGCTCGACACCGCCGAAGCGGTGCGCGCGCTCGTCAACGACTTCTCCGCCTCGGAATCCCAGGTGGCGTCATGAAGAACATCGTCACGAATCTGCAAGCGATCGGGCGCGCGCTGATGCTGCCGATCGCGGTGCTGCCAGCGGCCGCGCTGTTGCTGCGCTTGGGACAGCCGGATCTGTTGAACCTCCCCGCAGCGGCGGCGGCAGGCAATGCGATCTTCTCCAACCTCGGCCTGCTGTTCGCAATCGGCGTGGCGGTGGGACTCGCGCGCGAGAATCACGGTGCTGCCGGGCTCGCGGCCGTGGTCGGCTATCTCGTGACCACCAAGGGCGCGGAGGTCCTCATCGGCGTGCCTGCCGAAGCCACGGCCGACTTGTCGGGCCGCGCCGTCGATCTCGCCACCGCCGCTTATCGCGCGAAAGAGCTGGCGAAGCTGAGCGTCCCCGCGGGCTTGATCAATGGCTTGCTGGCCGGCTGGCTCTACAACCGCTACAGCAACATCCGGCTGCCGAGCTATCTCGCCTTCTTCGCCGGCCGCCGCTTTGTGCCGATCGTCAGCGGCCTCGCCGGCATCGCGCTCGCATTCTGCTTCGGCTACGGATTTCCGTTCCTGGAACGCGGCATGGATGCGGCGAGCCAGGCGGTGCTCGCGGCGGGCGGGTTCGGCCTGTTTCTCTACGGCGCACTCAATCGCGTGCTGATCGTGACCGGGCTGCATCACATCATCAACAACTTCGTGTGGTTCCTGCTCGGCGACTACAACGGCGTCACCGGCGATCTGAACCGCTTCGTCGCCGGCGATCCGACCGCCGGCAAGTTCATGTCGGGCTTTTTCCCCGTGATGATGTTCGGCCTGCCGGCGGCGTGTCTCGCGATGTATCGCTCGGCACCGGTCGAAAAGCGCGCTGCCGTCGGCGGCATGCTGTTCTCGATGGCGCTCACTTCATTCCTCACAGGAGTGACCGAGCCGATCGAGTTCTCGTTCATGTTCCTTGCCCCCGTGCTGTACGCGATCCACGCAGTGCTGACCGGCGTTGCGATGGCGTTGATGGATGCGACCGGCGTGCACCTCGGCTTCGGCTTCTCGGCCGGGCTGTTCGACTACGTGCTGAGCTTCAGCAAGGCGACGCGGCCGTTGCTGCTGCTGCCGATCGGACTCGTCTACTTTGCGTTGTACTACGGCCTGTTCCGCTTCTTCATCGTCCGCTTCGATCTCAAGACACCGGGTCGCGAGCTGGAGGAGGCGACTGCAAGCGCTGCATCGGCACAACTTGCGCCGGGCACGGCAGCATGGGTCCAGGCGCTCGGCGGAGCGCGCAATCTCGTGACGGTCGATGCGTGCACGACCCGGCTGCGACTCACCGTTGCGAACCAGTCGTCGGTCGATGAGGCCGCGCTGAAGAAGCTGGGAGCGCGGGGTGTGGTGCGGCCTTCCGCGGAAGCATTGCAGGTAGTCGTCGGACCGATCGCCGATCAGCTCGCGTCCGACATTCGTAGCGAGCTGAAGACGCCGACGGCGCAGACGCCGCCTGCGCTCTCCGTCGACGCTCTCCTGCAAGCGCTCGGCGGCCGCGCCAACGTACGCGAAGTCAAGCTCGCCGCCAGCCGACTTTGCATTGCGGTGAAGAATGCGGACGCAGTCGTCAACTCCCGGCTCGCCGAGTTGCGCGTGCGTGGCGTCGGCAGGCCTGCGCCCGACAGCCTGCACTTCGTACTCGGTCCATCCGCGGGCGCGGTATTCCAGGAATTGAACGCGATTTTGTGACGGACCTCTAGCTCGCCGCCCGCGCGCTCGCGCGAGACTCCCTCCCGCGAATCGGGACTTTCGCGGGACGAGCGATGCAGGATGGAGGCAGGCATCCGGACACGACCCTGCCATCGTTCGTCAAGCGAGCGGTGGTCGCGCAGGCTATTGTCATCATCGTCCTGGTCTGGGGTTACGCGACCTGGCGCATCCGCACGGACGAGGCCGAGGTCCTCGACAATGCGCGTCACGAACTAGGTGCCGTCGCCGCCGGCATGTATGTGCACATGCAGGCCGTCCTCAACGACAGCCTCGGCGCATCCCGCGCCGCCGCCAATTCCATCATCAGCCGCGGCGGCCTCAGTGCACTTACTTCCACTCAGGCCACCGACCTGCTGTCGCGCGAGCTGAGCAGCGGCGACTACGTGCGGGCTCTGTTCATCGCCAGCGAAGGCCGCTACCTCAGCGTCGCCCGCGACGATCAGGTCCAGTCGCTGGACACCTGGCCGCAGTGGTTCGACCTCACCGCGCAACGTCAGCGCAACGTGTACGTCGGGCCGCGCATCACCGACCCGATCGAAGGCTCGCAACATGCGATTCCGATCGCCATGCGGATCACCCAGCCGAGCGGCGAAACGGTGTGGGCCGGTGCGCTGCTCGGCGTCGAAGCGCTCGATCAGCTCTATGAGAGCATGGCGATTCGCGACGGCTCGCTCAGCCTGATCTCGACGCACGGCGATCTGTTGCTGCGCGTGCCGCACCCTCCCGGCGGCGACCGCGCGATCAACGTCGGCAAGACGCAGCTGTTCCGCAAGGCCGGCGACCTGTCGCGCGAGGCCGGCTTCGTCGAAGGACCCAGCCCGATCGTCGACGGCACCTGGCTGTACGCGTACCGCAATCTCACCGGCTATCGACTGGTGGTCACCGCGGCTCGCGACAAGCACGCGATCATGCAGCCATGGCGCGATCGCACGCGCAGTCTCGTCTACGTGCTCGCCGGCGTCTCCGTCCTGTTCCTGGCGCTGACCGCGCTGCTCAAGAACTTCATGCTGCGGGTCGAGCGTGCGAACACCAACCTCGCGCAGTTGAACAGCGAGTTGGAGAGCCGCGTCGAAACGCGCACCGCCGAGCTGCAGAGCGCGAATCAGCAGCTCGCGCTCACCAACCAGGAGCTCGAAGCATTCACCGCTTCCGCTTCGCACGATCTGCGCTCGCCGCTCGGCGCAATCGCCGGGCAGGCCGGTCTGCTGCGCGATGAGCTGCAGTCATCGATGACCGAGACGATCCGCGGCCGCATCGACCGCATCCAGTCCTGCGTGCGGCGCTCGTCCGACATCATCGACGGTCTGCTGTCGCTCGCCCGCATCTCGCGACAGGAGCTGCTGAACGAGCGCGTCGACCTCTCGGCGCTGGCGCAGACCATCGTCGAGGATCTCAACCAGCAGTACCCGCGCCATCGCGTCGATTGCCGGATCGAGCCGCGGCTGGCGGTCAACGCCGATCCGCGGCTGATGAAGAGCCTGCTCTACAACCTGCTCGGCAACGCCTGGAAATACACTTCGCGCACCGAGCATCCGCGCGTCGAGCTGGGTCATGCAGAGGCGCGCGACAGCATGGTGTTCTCGGTGCGCGACAACGGCGCGGGCTTCGACATGTCCGGCGCCGAGCACATCTTCGAGCCGTTCCATCGGCTGCACGCCGCCAGCGAGTTTCCCGGCATCGGGATCGGGCTCGCCACCGTGGCGCGTATCGTCCAGCGCTATGCCGGGCGGATCACGGTCGAGAGCGCGGAAGGGAAGGGCACGACGTTCCGTTTCACGCTGCCCGCCGCCACGCTCCTCAGCTAGCTCACAGCTAGTCAGGGCAGCACTGTTGGCATACGCTCCCGCCACAACGAAAAAAGTCGGGGGCGGAACGGATGAATCTGTTGATCGCCAATCGCGGCGAAATCGCCGTCCGCATCGCGCGTGCCGCTGCGGAGCTCGGTGCCAGAACCGTCGCGGTCTATTCCCAGGACGACGCGGAGTCGCTGCACATTCGCAAGGCGGAACACGCCGTCGCGCTTCCGGGTAGCGGACCGCGCGCCTACCTGGACGGCGCAGCCATCATCGCCGCGGCACTCGAGGCAGGCTGCGACGCCATTCATCCGGGCTACGGTTTCCTGAGCGAGAGCGCGGTGTTCGCGCGCGATTGCGCTGACGCCGGCCTGCGCTTCGTCGGGCCGAGCGTCGAGCATCTCGAGCTGTTCGGCGACAAGGGCAAGGCGCGCGGGCTGGCGCAGCGACTCGAAGTTCCAGTCCTGCGCGGAACCTTCAGCGCGACCACGCTCGAAGACGCGCGGTTCTTCCTCACTTCGCTCGGTGCGCGCGGACAGATGATCATCAAGGCCAGCGCCGGCGGCGGCGGGCGCGGCATGCGCTTCGTCGCCGACGAAGCCGATCTCCCGGAAGCCTTCGCGCGCTGCCAGTCCGAAGCGACGATCGCGTTCGGTCGCGGCGACGTTTACGTCGAAGAGTTCTTCCCGCGCGCACGGCACGTCGAAATTCAGGTCATCGGTGACGGGCGCACGGTCACGCATCTGTGGGACCGGGAGTGCAGCCTGCAACGGCGACATCAGAAGGTCGTCGAGATCGCGCCGAGCCCGACGCTCTCGGACTCGACGCGGCAGCAGCTCATCGCGGCAGCGTTGAAACTGGCGCAGGAGGTCCGCTACGAGAACGCGGGCACCTTCGAGTTCCTGGTCGATGCGCGGGCCGGCGAGCGCTTCGCTTTCATCGAAGCGAACGCCCGGTTGCAGGTCGAGCACACGGTCACCGAGGAAGTCCTCGGCATCGATCTCGTCAAGGCGCAGCTGCGGATTGCCACCGGCGCCACGCTCGCGGAGATCGGGCTGCAAGAGAACGCGTTGCTACGTCCACGGGGCTACGCGATGCAGCTTCGCGTCAACATGGAATCGATGCAACGCGACGGCTCGACTCGTCCGACCAGCGGGACGCTGAGCGCATTCGAGCCGCCTGCGGGCCCGGGAGTTCGCGTCGACAGCTTCGGCTACACCGGCTATCGTACCTCGCCCGCCTTCGACTCGTTGCTCGCCAAGGTGATCGCCCATTCGTCCTCGGACAACTTCACCGACGTCGTGCAACGCGCTTATCGGGCACTGTGCGAATTTCGTATCGAAGGCGTCGCGACGAACATCGGCTTCCTGCAGAACCTGCTGTGCAATCCCGCGGTGGAAGCGAACGAAGTCGATACCACGTTCATCGAGCGCCACGCGAACGAGCTGGCCGCCAGCGACAGCGGGCATCCGCGCTTGTACGCCCAACCTGTGGCAAGCCCGGCTGCGAAGACGGCATTGGCCGGCGCACGCATCGATACGAGTGACCCACTCGCAGTTCTCCATCATGGCAAGCAAGCACGCGGTGTGGCCAACAGAGCCGATGTGACGACTGCTCACGCAGATGCTGCCGTGCTGAAAGCGCCGATGCAGGGCACGATCGTGAGTATCGAGGTGCGCTCGGGCGACCTCGTGCGCCGCGGTCGGCAAGTCATGGTGATGGAATCCATGAAAATGGAGCATGTCATCGAATCTGCCCAAGGCGGGCACGTGATCGACATCCTCGTCGCGGAAGGCGACGCGGTGCTCGAGGGCGCACCGCTCCTCGCCGTGCGTGCCGCGGATGTCGAGCACGACGACGCAGAGGTCGTGCAGAGCGTCGATCTCGATCACATCCGCCGCGACCTCGCCGAAGTGAAGGCACGCAAGCGACGGACGCTCGATGCCGAGCGGCCG
This sequence comes from Steroidobacteraceae bacterium, assembly GCA_035275145.1. Lineage (GTDB taxonomy): Bacteria > Pseudomonadota > Gammaproteobacteria > Steroidobacterales > Steroidobacteraceae > Steroidobacter. The sequence goes on from DATENH010000124.1 coordinate 6,109, forward strand.
GAGGCAGTTGCGCGGCGACGTGCCACGCAGCAGCGCACCGCGCGAGAGAATGTCGAAGATCTGTGCGATCCAGGAACGTTCGTCGAGTACGGCGCACTCGCACTGGCCGCACAACGCGCGCGACGCAGCCTGGAAGAGCTGATCGAGAAGACGCCCGGCGATGGGATGGTGACCGGCGTCGGCCGCATCAATGGCGATCTGTTTCCCGAGCCGCAATCGTCGGCAGTCGTGATGGCGTACGACTACACCGTCCTGGCCGGCACGCAGGGCACGCGCAACCATGCGAAAACCGATCGCATGATCGGTGTGGCGCAAGCGGCATGCATGCCCGTCGTGCTGTTCGCCGAAGGCGGCGGCGGCAGGCCGGGCGACACCGAGACCAGCGGCGATTCCGGCGGCGTGCCGACGTTCGGCCGCTTCGCAGAGTTGAGCGGGCTCGTACCCATGGTCGGCATCACCTCCGGCCGTTGTTTCGCCGGCAATGCGTCGTTGCTCGGCTGTTGCGACGTGGTCATCGCGACCGCGAACGCGAACATCGGCATGGGCGGTCCGGCAATGGTCGAAGGCGGCGGCCTGGGCGTGTTTGCGCCGGAAGAAATCGGCCCGCTGCCGGTGCAGTTGGCGAACGGTGTCGTCGATATCGGGGTCGCGGACGAAGCCGAAGCGGTGCGCATCGCGAAGAAATACCTCTCGTACTTCCAGGGGACGCTCGGTCCCCTCACGCGCTGCGAAGCGGCCGATCAGCGCCGCATGCGGCAGATCATCCCGGAGAATCGCCTGCGCGTGTACGACGTGCGCTCGATCATCGAGACGCTGTCCGACACGGATTGGGTGCTGGAGCTGCGACGCGAGTTTGCGCGCGGCATGGTCACGTCGCTGATCCGTGTCGAAGGGCGCACGGTCGGCGTGATCGCCAACGACCCGCGCTTTCTCGGCGGCGCGATCGATTCCGACGGCGCCGACAAGGCAGCGCGCTTCATGCAGCTCTGCGATGCGCATGACATCCCGCTGCTGTTCCTGTGCGATACGCCGGGGATCATGGTCGGGCCGGAAATCGAGAAGACCGCGCTGGTACGCCACTCCAGCCGCATGTTCGTGATCGGCGCGAATCTCACCGTGCCGTTCTTCACGGTCGTGCTGCGCAAGGCTTACGGGCTCGGCGCGATCGCGATGAGCGCGGGCTCGTTCAAACGCTCGGTGGCCACCGTCGCGTGGCCGACGGGCGAGTTCGGCGGCATGGGGCTGGAGGGCGCGGTGAAGCTCGCCTATCGCAACGAGCTCGCTAAGATCGATGATCCCGCCGAGCGACGCCGCAAATACGAAGAAATGGTTGCGCAGATGTACGAGCGCGGCAAGGCGCTCGGCATCGCGACGATCTTCGGCGTCGACGACACGATCGATCCTGCGGACACTCGCGCGTGGCTCGCGAAACTGCTGCGCTCGTTGCAGCCGAGGCCGCGCGGGGAAGGGAAGCGGCGGTCAGCTATCGACGCGTGGTAGTCGGCTCCAGCGAATGAGGCCGAGCGCGTACCAGGCGTAATAGCCCGCGGTCGTGCCGAAAATCAGCAACGTCAGCGGACTGCGCGCGAAATCCTGCGGAGGCGCCGCAAACGCCGAGGTGGAGGCGTACATCTGGAAGAATCGATAGATGACGCGACCGGCCAGCAGCACCGACAGGGCGATGCCGATGTGAGCGTTCGGCGTGTAGAAGAGCCCTTCCGCCGTAGTCTCGTACTTGGTGTGGCGCAGGCCGTAGACGGCCAAGACGATGCCGATCGCAACCCCAACGACCTCCGCCGCGACCGCCAACGGATGGGTGTAAGAGGTGGCGAGGAACAGAACGAGCAGCAAGGGAAAGAAGACCAGCGACATCCGCGAGCGCTTCAGATTGAAGTGCTGGCGCATGACGAGCTTGCGGGTCCGGCGGTAGAGACGCCACGCGACGAGCGCGCCGATGCCGACCAAGGTGACGAGTGGCAGATGCGGTGCAGGTGCGGCCATGTATTCCCTTGGTTGACTGCTCGGGGCTAACTGCTCAACAAACCCTGGAACAATGGCCGCGCGTGCGCGCGGGCGATATTCTGCTCCGAGATCCCCTGCGCAAAGTTGTGCACTTCCGCTGCAGCATTGATCAACGCTGTGATCATCTGCGCGGCAATCGCAGCGTCGACCGGACGTAGCGAGCCATCCGCGATCCCTTCGCTGAACACCAATGCGAAGCGGCCGGAGGCACGGTCGAACTCCTTGACGAGGTCGGCGCGGATCTCCTTCGGCACTGAGGTCAGCGCAGAGGTGCGCAGCAGCGGCGCTTTCCCGGAAAGCTGATACTCCACGAGCGCCGCAGCCACGGCGACCAGCGTCTCCGCGCCGTTGCCGGCGCCGCGCGCGCCTTCGTCCTGAGCGCGACGCACGATCGCCAACGTTCGTTCGAAGCACGCGAGGATCAGGTCGTCCTTGGTGTCGAGGTGGTGATAGAACGCGCCCTTGGTGACGTTGAGCCGCTCGGAGATCTTCTGCACCGAGGCGCCACGATAGCCGTGATCGTTCATCAAGCTGGTCGCCGCCTGCAGGAACGTCTCTCGTGCTTCGCTCGATCCGTCGGCAACCGGCGGCTCGAGGTCACGCAGCGCTCGCGGCTGCCACGTGCCGTCACCGCGCAGCAGACCGTTCTCGAAGATGTCGAGCATGTGATCGGCGAGTCGCGGATAGTCCTCGACGTAATAGCGCGGCACCCACACGTCCGACCAGAACAGTTGCGCAAGCAGCAGGTGCGTGCGCGCGTTGCAGTCCATGCGCGGCAGGCCGGCAATCTCCGGCGACTTGAGCAGCAGACTGCGCGCGTTGCGAAACATCTGCGTGTACGCCAGACCGACGCCAGGGTCCTGCACGGCGCGTACATCGTTGTACACCGCGATCTGGTCCGCCTCGCCGGCCACGACCTGCCGGCGGAACTCGAAGTAACCGCGAACGAAGAGCTCGAGCGCCTCGCGCGCCGTCTGACCGCGCTGGGCCTGCGCGATCATGCTCTCGTATTGCTCGATCGCCTTGTGAAAGCAGGCGGCGGCGAGGTCTTCCTTCTTGTGGAAGTAGTACATCACCGCCGTCGGCACGAGATCGATGCGCGCCGCGACGTCGGCGAGCGTCATGCCGCGCACGCCCTTCTGATTCAGCACCTCGACCGCTGCGCGGACGATCGTGTCCCGGCGCTGGTGGAACTTGTGTGTGGCGGATCTGTGTGGGCGTGACGGCATCGGCCCCACAGTCTAATACGACGTTTAATACGACTCACTTCTCCGCTGGCTGGAACGTCGAGCTTCCCGGGTCGTGGAGCAGCAGCACCAGGAACTTCGCGGGCTTCGAATCGCTCGCGTTGCGCGAAATCTCGTGCACGTCGGTGGGCGACTCGTAGAAGGTCTGGCCCGCGCTGACGGTCACCGGCTCCTTGCCTTTGACCCCCATCTGCAGCGAGCCCTCCAGAACGTATACAAAGACGTGCGCATTGTGCCGGTGGGCCGGCGTCGACTGGCCCGGCGCGTATTCCACCGTAATCATGTCGGCGACCTTGTTCAGATCGGGCAGCGGCTGGCTGCGCAGGGGTACGGTGCCGGCGCGGTCTGCCGCCAGGACGCCGGCGGCGAGGCCGGTGAGGACTACAAATGCCGTAAATGTGCGTCGCATTACGATGTCTCCATTGGAAACTGGCATGCCGGCGCCAAAGCAAGGAAGATGCGCCTTTCGGTAGACCCAGACGAGTCTACCGCCCCGCTAGTGACAGTGGATGACCAAGACCATGGCTGAGCAGGCTTCTTCCTTGCGCCAGCAGCCCGCCCCTGCAGGGCGCGGCGTGCTCCGATTCGTGTCCGCGGCATCGCTGTTCGACGGCCACGATGCCGCCATCAACATGATCCGCCGGCTCCTGCAATCGAGCGGCGCGGAGGTCGTCCACCTCGGCCACAACCGCAGCGTGTCGGACATCGTGCGCGCGGCCATCCAGGAGGATGCCGATGGCATCGCGGTGAGCTCCTACCAGGGCGGTCACAACGAGTACTTCAAGTACATGGTCGACATGCTCAAGGAGCAGGGCTGCGAGCACATCCGCGTCGTGGTCGGCGGCGGCGGCACGATTTCCCCGGACGAGATCGAGATGCTGGAGCAATACGGCGTCGAGAAGATCTACACGCCCGAGGACGGCCGGCGCATGGGCCTGCTGCCGATGATCGAGGACGTGCTGACGCGCGTGCGCGCCGCACAGAAACCGCGCTACGAATTCGGTCCGCTGCACGTTCGCGATCATCGGCGAATCGCGACGTCGATCACCGTGCTCGAAGGTGCGGACAGCGAAGGCGAGGCGGCGGGTACGGAATCGAACCAGATCCGTCGCGCGCTCGCGCGCGTCAAGCACCAGGTGCCGGTCGTCGGCATCACCGGCACCGGTGGCGCCGGCAAGTCGAGCCTCAGCGACGAATTGCTCGCGCGTTTCGTGCGGCACTTTCCTGACCGGCAGATCGCCGTCGTCGCCATCGATCCGACTCGCCGCCGCTCCGGCGGCGCGCTGCTCGGCGATCGCATCCGCATGAACTCGCTCGCCAACGAGCAGATCTTCATGCGCTCGCTCGCGACGCGTCGCCAGCATCTGGCGACTTCGGCCGTGCTCAAGGACGTGATCGAGCTGTACCAGCTCGCCGGTTTCGACCTGATCTTTGTAGAGACGGCTGGCATCGGCCAATCGGACACCGAGATCGTCGACCTGGTGGACCTGTCGCTGTACGTCATGACCAGCGACTACGGCGCGGCCAGCCAGCTCGAGAAGATCGACATGCTGGACTTCGCCGACATGGTCGTGCTCAACAAGTTCGAGAAGCGCGGCGCCGAGGACAGCCTCCGCCACGTGCGCAAGCAGTGGCGGCGCAATCATCCCGAGCGCATGCAGATCCCGGACAACGACGTGCCGGTGTTCCCGACGATCGCGAGCCGCTTCAACGATCCGGGCGTGAACTGCCTGTTCGCGAGCATTTGCGGCGAGCTCGACAAGAAGGCGATCGGCACTGCGCGCTGGTCGGTGAGCGACCCCGGCGTCACGGTGATGACTTCACGCGATCCGCTGATTCCGGGCTCGCGCTCGCGCTACCTGGCGGAGATTGCAGAGTCCGGTCGCAAGTCGCGAGCGCGCATCGAAGAGCAAGTCGCGGCTGCGCGTCGCGCGTACGCGCACTACGAATCTCTCAAGGCACTGAAGGACGGCGCGCTGCCGTCGCCGCTGGATCACTATCCTGAAGCGGCGCTTACGGATTCCGCAGCCGATGCGACCCGTCGCGAATTGCGCACCGCCTATCACGCTGCACTCGATGAAATGGGTGCCGATGCGATCGGCGAGTTGAAGGCCTGGCCGAAGCGCCTCAAGGCAGTCACGCAAGAGAAGTTCTCGTACAAGGTGCGCGACCGCGACGTCACCGGCGACAACTACACGATCTCGCTGTCCGGCAGCCAGATCCCGAAGATCGCCGTGCCGCGCGCTGTCGACTGGGGCGAGATCCTGGCGTTCGTGTTCAACGAGAACCTGCCGGGTGCATATCCGTACACGGCGGCCGTGTATCCGTATCGCCGCGAGCAGGAAGATCCGACGCGCATGTTCGCGGGCGAAGGCCCGCCGGAGCGGACCAATCGCCGCTTCCACTATGTCGCGGGCGATCACGCAGCAGCCCGCTTGTCGACGGCGTTCGATTCCACGACATTGTACGGCGAGGATCCCGATCCGCGCCCCGACATCTACGGCCGCACCGGCAACTCCGGCGTGTCGATCGCGACGCTCGATGACATGAAGAAGCTGTATTCCGGCTTCGATCTGTGCGCGCCGACCACCTCGGTGTCGATGACGATCAACGGCCCGGCGCCGATGATCCTCGCGATGTTCATGAACAGCGCCATCGATCAGCGGGTCGAGCGCTACTTGAAGAGCGAAGGGCGCTGGGAAAGCGCCGAGCGCAAGCTCGCGGAGCTGAAAGCAAAGACTGTCGAGCGCGGCGCCGCGTTTCCGAGCTACAAGGGCCAGCTCCCCGAGGGCCACGACGGCACCGGCCTGGCACTGCTGGGCGTGAGCGGCGATCAGCTCGTCGAGCCCGACGTCTACAAGCGCATCAAGGCGGAAACGCTGTCGCAAGTGCGCGGCACGGTGCAGGCCGACATCCTCAAAGAGGATCAGGCGCAGAACACCTGCATTTTCTCGACCGAGTTCGCGATGCGCATGATGGGCGACGTGCAGCAGTACTTCATCGACCACGGCGTGCGCAATTTCTATTCGGTGTCGATCTCCGGGTATCACATCGCCGAAGCGGGCGCGAATCCGCTCTCGCAGCTCGCGTTCACGCTGGCGAACGGCTTCACGATCGTCGAGTACTACCTGGCGCGCGGCATGAAGATCGACGACTTCGCGCCGAACCTGTCGTTCTTCTTCTCGAACGGCATGGACCCGGAGTACGCGGTGATCGGCCGCGTCGCGCGGCGCATCTGGGCGCGCGCCATGCGTGAGTTGTACAAGGCGTCGCCGCGCTCGCAGATGTTGAAGTATCACATCCAGACGTCGGGCCGCTCGTTGCACGCGCGCGAGATCTCGTTCAACGACATCCGCACGACGCTGCAGGCGATGTATGCGCTGTTCGACAACTGCAATTCGCTGCACACCAACGCTTATGACGAGGCGCTCACGACGCCGACGGAAGAGAGCGTGCGGCGCGCGGTTGCGATCCAGATGATCATCAATCGCGAGCTGGGGCTGAACAAGAACCAGAACCCGTGGGCGGGCTCGTACATCATCGACGCGCTGACCGACCTGGTCGAGGAAGCGATCTACAAGGAGTTCGAGGCGATCTCCGAGCGCGGCGGCGTGCTCGGCGCCATGGAGACGATGTACCAGCGTAGCAAGATCCAGGAAGAGTCGCTGTACTACGAGACCAAGAAGCACGACGGCTCGCTGCCGATCATCGGCGTCAACACGTTCCTGTCGGACGGCGATGCTTCGCAGGAGCACAAGGGCGCGCAGCTCATCCGCTCGACCGAGGAGGAGAAGCAGGATCAGGTATCTGCCGTGCGTGCGTTCCAGGCGCGCAATGCGGATCGGTCCGCTGAAGCACTGAAGCAGTTGCAGGCCGTCGCCGCGTCCGGTGGCAATGTGTTCGAGCAGTTGATGGAAGCAGTGAAGTGCTGCTCGCTCGGTCAGATCTCGCGGGCGCTGTATCAGGTGGGTGGGCAGTACCGAAGGAATATGTGAGAGAGAAGAAAGACTCTCGCCAAGACGCCAAGACGCCAAGATCCAGAATCTGAGAATTTCAGAATTTCTTCCTTGGCGTCTTTGCGTCTTGGCGAGAGTCCATTCCGGATGACCTCTGAATGAAAGCCGTCGGCCTTTATCGCAATCTTCCCATGGACGACGCCGAGTCGCTGGTCGATCTCGACGTGCCCAAGCCTGCGCCCGCGACACGCGAGCTGCTGGTCGAAGTCAAAGCGATCTCCGTCAATCCCGTCGACTACAAGATCCGCGCGCGCCCCGATCCGAGCGCGCCGCAGCCGCGCATTCTCGGCTGGGACGCGTCGGGCATCGTTCGCGAGGTCGGAGCCGGCGTGCAGCTGTTCAAGCCGGGCGATGAGGTCTATTACGCCGGCAGCATCCAGAAGCCCGGCGCGAACAGCGAATACCACGTCGTCGACGAGCGCATCGTCGGTCACAAGCCTCGCACGCTAGGTTTTGCGGCTGCCGCTGCCTTACCGCTCACCACGCTCACTGCGTGGGAAGGATTGTTCGATCGATTCGAGATCGCCAGCTCCGGCACGGATCGCGGCAAGAGCGTGCTGCTGATCGGCGCCGCGGGCGGCGTGGGCTCGATCGCGATTCAGCTCGCGAAGAAGCTCGCGGGCCTGCGCGTCGTCGGAACGGCATCGCGGCCGGAATCGGCGCAGTGGGCCAAAGAGCTGGGCGCGGACGCTGTGGTCGATCACACCGGCGACCTCGCGGCACAGATGAAGGCCGCCGGCATTCCCGAAGCCGACTACGTTTTCTGCCTCACCGACGCGACGCCGTATTTCCCGCGCTTCGCACCGATCATCCGGCCGCAGGGCAAGCTGTGCCTGATCGTCAGCATGAGCGAGCCGGTGCAGCTCACGCCGCTGATGCAGAAGAACGTGTCGATCCACTGGGAGTTCATGTTCACGCGCTCGCTGTTCCAGACGCCGGACATGCAGCGCCAGCACGAGATCCTGGAAGCCGCAGCGAAGCTGATCGACAACGGCACGCTGCGCACGACGCTCGCCGAGAGTCTCGGCCCGATCAATGCGGCGAATCTGCGCCGCGCCCACCAGTTGCTCGAGCGCGGCCGCACGATCGGCAAGCTGGTGCTCGAAGGATTCAATTGAGTTTCTATCAGCGCCTGGACCACGGCATCACTGTGGTCGATACCGGCTTCGTTCGCCCGCGCTTCGACGCGAGCTTCCTGATCGTCGAGAACGGCCGCGCGGCCTTCATCGAGACCGGCCCGAACAGCGCCGTGCCGCGCTTGCTCGCCGCGCTCGAAGCGCACGGGCTGGAACGCGATGCTGTCGACTACGTGATTCCGACCCACGTGCATCTCGACCACGCCGGCGGAGCAGGGTTGCTGATGCAGAACCTGCCGCGCGCGCAGCTCGTGATTCATCCGCGCGGCGCGCGTCACATGATCGATCCATCGATGCTGATCGAAGGCGTGCGCGCTGTGTACGGCGCGGAAGTTGCGGCTCGCGACTATGGCGAGCTGGTGCCGGTCCCAAAGGAACGCGTCATCGCCACCAGCGATGGCATGGTGATCGAATTGGCCGGGCGACCGCTGCGCTTCGCGGATACGCCGGGCCACGCGCGTCATCATCATTGCATCTGGGACGAGGCGAGTCGTGGCTGGTTTACCGGCGACACGTTCGGCATCGTCTATCCCGAACTGCAGCCGTACATCGTGCCGGCGTGCGCCCCGGTGCAGTTCGAACAGGATGCTCTGCACGAGTCGGTCGCACGATTGCTCGCGCAACGACCCGAGCTCATGTACCTCACGCACTACGGCGCTGTGCGCGACGCCGAGAAGTTGGCTGTGCAGTTCCTCGCGCAAGTCGACGCGATGGCGGATGCGGCACGCTCGCTGGCCAACGCCCCGGGGCGGCACGACCAGCTCAAGCGCGCTTTCGGCGACATCTACATCGCCGAGCTGCGGCGCTCCGGCTCGACTCAGTCGGAAAACTTTCTACGGGACATTCTCGCAACCGATATCGAGCTGAACGCTCAGGGTTTGGGCACTTGGCTGGATAGAAAATAGCGTGTAAGAAGTGCGAGCCACTTCATCGTCCCGACGTGTGCTGCACGCGCATGCTTGCGACGAGCCCGTAAAAATCT
>DATENH010000125.1:0-31593 GCA_035275145.1 Steroidobacteraceae bacterium
TCGAGCACGCGATCGATGTCGAACTTCGCATACTTCGCGTCGCGCACGCCCAGTGCGATGTTTTCGAAATCGCAGAACAGCGCCATGCTGGTGATCGTGTGTGCCATCTACAGCCAGCCTCGGCGGCGGAAGAACAGATAAGGGACCAGTCCCGATACGGCCATCAGCAGAATCGCCCAGGGGTAGCCGAGGTGCCAGCCGAGCTCGGGCATGAAATGGAAGTTCATGCCGTAGATGCTCGCGACCAGCGTCGGCGGCATCAGCATCACTGCGACGACCGAGAAGATCTTGATGATGTTGTTCTGCTCGATGTTGATCAGGCCGAGCGTCGCCTCCAGCAGGAACGAGGTCTTCGTGCCCAGGAAGCTCGCATGGTCGGACAGCGAGGTAACGTCGCGGCTGATCGAGTGGAAGCGGTCGCGCTGCTCGCCGGTCATCGGCGCGGACTGCTGCACGAACATCAGCATTCGTCCCAAGCTCACCAGGGACTCGCGCGACTTGGAGTTGAGCTCGCCGTTGAAACCGATGCGCTCGATCATGCGGCGCAGGTTGCTGCTGTCCGGCGTGCCGTTGCCGCGCTGCGCGAAAATGTTGCCCGAGAGATTGTCGAGGTCCGCGCCGACACGCTCCAGCACGTCGGCGATGCGCTCGGTGAATGCTTCCACCAGCCCAGCCAGCAGCGCCAGCGGCGTAGTGCACGCGGCCGGATGCTTTTCGGCATACGCGATGAATTGCTGGAACGGCTTGGTATCGAGATAGCGGTTCGTCACCAGGCGCGAACCCGTGAGAATGAACGTCACCGCCGTGGCCACCGGGCGATCGGTGTCGAGCTGCGCGGCGACCGTGGTGGTCATGTACAGCGCGCCGTTGTCCTCGTACAGCCGGTTCGAGGTCTCGATCTCCTTCATTTCCTCGCGCGTCGGCACCTCGATGCCCAGCTCGCGCTCGACCAGCTTTTCCTCTTCCTGCGTCGGCTCGAGCAGGTCGAGCCAGATCGCCTCTTCGGGAATCTTCGGCGGCGAGCCCGGCGTCGTGCGACCCAGGCCCTGCGGCTGCTGTATGAAGATGTTCAGCATGCCGCGCGTCGTCGCGATCGGTCGGTGTCAGCCGCCGTGCTCATGCGCGGCGAGCTCTTGAACGATCTGGAACAGCTCCGGCTCGCCGCCCGCCATGCCCTCGTCGGTGACGTACTTGCCGTTGACTGCCAGCTGCGGCACGGAGTTGATCTGGTAGCGCCGGTTGAGGAAATCGGCGCGCTGCAGCTTCGACTCGACCGCGAAGGAGGCGAACGTCTTCTGGAACTCGTCGGCGCTGACCCCTTGCTTCTTGAAGAACGCCGTCATCTGCTCGACCGTGTTCAGCGGATCGTTGTTGACGTGAATCTCGCGGAAGATCGTCGAGTGCAGGGCCTCCAGCTTGCCGAGAGCCTCGGCGGTGTAGAACAGCCGTGCGTGCATGCGCAACGTGTCGTTCCACATCGCCGGCACGCGCACGAACTCGACGTACTGCGGCTTGCCCTTGCCGCGCCAGGCCTCGATCGCGGGATCGAGCTTGAAGCAGTGACCGCAGCCGTACCAGAAGAACTCCAAGACTTCGACTTTGCCGGGTGCCACGTTGGTCGGCTGTGCGGGCACGACCTTGCGATAGTTCGCGCCCTCCTTGAAGTGCTCCGTTACCGGCGCGTTCGGTGCGGCGGCGAGACGCAGCGTCGGTTGCACGCCCGTCGACGCTTGCTCCGCGGTCTGCGGCGCGTCGTCGGTCTCGGTGACGGTTTCGGTGGGCGCAGTCGGCGTCGATTCCCCAGTCGCCGCCGGTGCGGCAGCGGAGTCCGCAGGCGCGGCCGTTGCAGACTGAGCCTGGGCCGCCTGCGTCGCGTCCGGTTGCGCGGGGGCGGCAGTTTGCTGCTGCTTGCTGCATGCGACGCAAACGAGTGCCAGCAACACAGCGGAGAACAGCTTGTTGGTGCGTGAGCTCATTACTCGTATCCCAGTTCAGCGCAGACCTTGAACATACGAAGCGACGGCGTCGATCTGCTCGTCGGACATCGTGCTCGCGACCTCGCGCATCATCTTGTTCTGGTCCGTCTGGCGATTGCCGGCGCGGTAGGCCCGCAGCTGCGCGGCCACGTAGGTCCCGTATTGAGAGCGCAGCAACGGATATGCCGCTGCCGGATTACCGGCACCATCGGGGCCGTGGCACGAAGCGCAGGCCGGAACCCCGCTCTTCGCATCGCCGCTGCGGAAGATGCGCTGGCCGAGGGCCAGCTTGCCGGGATCGGCTTCCAGGCCCGCGGGCTTCTGCGAGGAGAAGTAGGCGCCGAGATCTGCCATGTCGTCGTCGGACAGAGACATCGCCATCGGCGTCATCAACGGATTCTTGCGAGCCCCGCTCTTGAAGGCCTGGAGCTGCTTGCGGATGTACTGCTCGTGCTGGCCGGCAAGGTTCGGCCATTCCGGATTCGCGCTGTTGCCGTTCGGGCCGTGGCAGGCGACGCACGCGGTGGACTTGGACTGCCCCTCATCGGCCGAGCCGGCGCCGAGCGCAGCGGCGCTGACACCCAGGCCGCAAAGGATGAAGAGCGGGGCAAGTGCGGAACGCTTCATCTGAGAAAACTCCAAGGCGACTGGCCGCTTAAAAGGCGCGGAATTGTACACTAGCGGCCCCGCGCCGCCTGCCGCGCCGAACCGACCCGATGCCCCAGTTCCCCGAATCCCGATTCATCAGCAGTGCCTGGCAGCCGCACCAGTTTCCCGCCGACGAGGGCGCCGAAGTGGCCTTCGCCGGCCGCTCCAACGCCGGCAAATCCAGCGCGCTGAACGCCATCGCCGGCCGCAAGGATCTGGCGCGCACCAGCAAGACCCCGGGCCGCACGCAGCTCATCAATTTCTTCGGGCTGGACGGCGCGCAGCGCCTGGTCGATCTGCCGGGCTATGGTTTCGCGAAAGTGCCGGAGCGTATCAAGCAGCACTGGCAGGAACTGCTGACGCGTTACGTCGAGGCTCGCGCCTCGCTGGCCGGCCTCGTGATAGTGATGGACGCCCGCCATCCGCTCACCGACTTCGACGTGCAGATGCTCGATTGGAGCCGCGCCAACGGCCTCGCAACGCACATCCTGCTGACCAAGGCAGACAAGCTCAGTCGCGGCGAGTCGGCCACGGTGCTCAAGCAAGTGCGGGCACGGGTCGAAGGCGTCGCTACCGTGCAGCTCTTTTCGGCAGTCGCAAAAACCGGCGTCGACGATGCGCGGCGCGAGGTTCTGGCGATGCTTCGACGTGACGCAAAAAAAAGCCCGGTGGCTCGTTAAAGCCACCGGGACAGTGTTACCCGGCATGGGGATGGACCGGGTTACCGTTCACTCAGGGAGGTCAGCGAACGGGAGCGTCCTGGCCGACGCTCGTAGGTTGAGACGCCTGCGCCTCCCTAAAGTTCCGCCGCGAGGGCCCCTCGCGAATGTGAAGAAAGATTCATGATTTCAGTCGCTTGATCGCGACGCGGAAAAAGTCGGGCGCGTTGCGGCGAGGTCGCGGCGAAAGCGGGCAAACGCGCCGCCGCTGGCGCCGCCGTTGCACATCGACAACAGCGGCGCCCGCGTCAGAGCATCACAGGAACGTATAAGTGACGCCGACCGAAATCATGTCGAGGTCGACGTTGCTGACATCGAACTTCTCGTACTCGGCGCGGATCGAGAGGCTCAGCACACGAAACTGCGCGCCGACTCCGTACGCGAGGTCGGTGCCGTCATCGCTGAAGTCTCCGGAGATCTTGCTGTCCCAGGAGATCAGGCCGACCTTCGCGTACAGATCCACCGGGCCGACCGGCAGGAAACCGACCGCAAAAGCCGTGATGCCGTCGCCTTCGGCTTTCAGCTTCTCGCCGAGCACGGTGTCTTCGGGCTCGCCGAAGTTCACGTAGGACGCTTCGAGACCGAGCCAGTCGAGCGGGCGAAAGCCGGCGATCAGCTTCCACGCCATGTCGTCGCCATCGAAGTCCGCCGTCGAGATCCCGTTGCTGAGATCGTCGACCTTAAGGTTCGCCTGGCCGATCGAGCCGCCGAGGTAGAAGCCGTTGTCCGCGGCAACGGCCGGCACCACCGGCAGGGCGAGCAGCGCGGCTGCGAACAGGATTGCTTTACGCATGCAGTGAATCTCCGTGTCTGAAGAACAGGGTGCGGGGGCAGAGAATGCCGGACTGAGCTGAACGGCAATTGAATCGCGACGCTTCGCTTCCTTTACGCTACGTAATCAGTGAGCTTCGTCCCAATTGGCGCCGGAGCCGACGTCGACTTTCAGCGACGTACGCAACTGCGCCGCCGAGCTCATCAGCTCGCGGGCGCGGCCCATGAGCTCTTCGGCAGCATCCTGCCGGACTTCGAAGACCAGCTCGTCGTGGACCTGCAGCAGCAGACGGGCCGGGATGTTCGACGTGCTCAGCCAGCGATCGACCTGGATCATCGCGCGCTTGATGATGTCCGCGGCCGTGCCTTGCATCGGCGCGTTGATCGCCTGTCGCTCGGCGCCTTGTCGCAGAGCTGCATTGCGCGAGGCGATGTCGTTCAGATAGAGGCGGCGGCCGAACACGGTCTCGACGTAGCCGCGCTCGCGCGCCTGCTGGCGCGTCTCGTCCATGTAGCGCCGCACGCCCGGATAGCGCTCGAAATACAGGTCCACGTAGCGTTTCGCTTCGCTGCGCTCGATGCCGAGCCGCGACGCGAGCCCGAACGCCGACATGCCGTAGATGAGACCGAAGTTGATCATCTTCGCCGTGCGTCGCTGGTCCGCGCTCACCTGATCGAGCGCCATGCCGAACACTTCCGCGGCGGTCGCCTGGTGAATGTCGCGCTCCTCCGCGAACGCATCCAGCAGGCCTGCATCCCCGGACAAGTGCGCCATGATGCGCAGCTCGATCTGCGAGTAGTCGGCGGCGACGATGCACCATCCCGGCAGCGCGACGAACGCCTGCCGGATGCGCCGGCCTTCGGGCGTGCGAATCGGAATGTTCTGCAGGTTCGGTTCCATCGACGACAGCCGGCCCGTCGCGGCGACTGCCTGGTGATAGCACGTGTGCACGCGCTGCGAAGTGCGATTGATCTGCTGCGGCAGCTTGTCCGTGTACGTCGACTTGAGCTTGGCGAAGCCGCGATAGTCGAGGATCAGCCGCGGCAACTCGTACTTGTCCGCGAGCTCTTCCAGCACGCTTTCCGCGGTCGAGGGTTGACCCGTGGCCGTCTTGCCCAGCACCGGCAGGCCGAGCTTGCCGTACAGCACGTCTTGCAGCTGCTTCGGAGAATCGAGCGAGAACGGGCCGCCTGCTGCCTCGTGCGCGCGAGCTTCGATCTCCCGCATGTGCCTCGCGAGCTCCAGACTCTGCTGCCGCAGTAACTCGCCGTCGATCAGCACGCCGGCTTGCTCCATCCGGTACAGCACCGGCACGAGCGGTTGCTCGATCTCCTCGTAGAGCGAGCGCAACTCCGGCACGCCGGAGATGTTCGTCCACAGCACGCGATGCAGTTGCAGGACGACGTCGGCGTTTTCTGCGGCGTACTTGGTGGCGACGTCCAGCGCAACCTGGCTGAAGGGAATCTGCTTCGCACCGCGGCCGGTCAGGTCCTCGTAATGTATCGGATCGAAGCCGAGGTAACGCCGCACGACTGCGTCGATGTCGTGGCGCGTCGCCGTGCTGTTCCACACGTACGATTCCAGCATCGAGTCGAAGCGCATGCCGCGCAACTCGATGCCTTTGCGCTTGAGCGCGTGCTCGCCGTACTTGAGATGATGTCCGATCTTCGAAAGCTGCTCGTTTTCGAGCAGCGGCTGCAGAGCTTGCAGGACGGTTGCAGACGCAAGCTGCTGCGGCACGCCCGCGTAGTCGTGTGCCAGCGGCACATATGCTGCGGTGCCGGCCTCGATGCTGAATGCGAGGCCGACGATCTCCGCTTCCATGTAGTCGAGCGAGACCGTTTCGACGTGCAACGCGATCAGCTCGGCCGACTGCAACCGCTCGATCCAGCGTTGCAGGTCCGTCATCGTGAGCACGGTCTCGTAGTTCGTCGCTGGCCGGGCTCCTGCAACCGCCGATTCGACCGCGGGCGGCGGCACCGGCGCCGTTCCGGGAGCGACACCGCCTTCGATTGCACGCAGCAACTGGCGGAACTCGAGGCGCGTGTACAACTCACGCAGACGGTCCTTGTTCGGCTCGCGCCGCACGAGCGATTCGAGGTCGCAGTCGAGCGCGAGGTTCGAGTCGATCGTTGCGAGCTTGCGCGACAGCTCCAGAGTCTGCAGACCGGCGCGCAGGTTGTCGCCCACCTTGCCGCTGACCGCCGCTGCATTCGCAACCAGGTTGTCGAGCGTGCCGTATTCGTTCAGCCATTTCGCCGCGGTTTTCGGCCCGACTTTGTCGATGCCGGGAATGTTGTCGATGCTGTCGCCGATCAGCGCGAGGTAATCCATGATCTGCTCGGGCCAGACGTCGAACTTCGTCTTCACGCCCGCACGATCGAGGCGCGAGTCGGTCATCGTGTTCACCAGCGTGATGCGCTCGCCGACGATCTGAGCGATGTCCTTGTCGCCGGTCGAGATCAGCACGTCCATGTCCTTGGCAGCCGCCTGCTTCGCGAGCGTGCCGATCACGTCGTCGGCCTCCACGCCGCCGATTCGCAGCAGCGGCAGACCCAGCGCCTCGACGCAGTCGAGCAGCGGCTGGAGTTGCGCGCGCAGATCGTCCGGCATCGGCGTGCGCGTTGCCTTGTACTGCTCGAACAATTCGTCGCGGAAGGTGCGCCCCGGCGCGTCGAACACCACCGCGATCAGCTCCGGCGATTCCTCGCGGCAAAGCTTGTTGAGCATGTTGACGACGCCGAGCACGGCACCGGTCGGCTCGCCGCGCGAGTTCTGCAGCGGCGGCAGCGCGTGAAACGCGCGATACAAATAGCCGGAACCGTCGACGAGGACGAGCTTGCGCCGCGCGTTCATCAATTGCCCGGAGGGACTGCCGGCTTGTCGGGATCGGGCGGCTGCACGGTCTGCTCGCCCTGCTTCTTTTTCGCGGCGGCGGTGGAATCGTCGGTCGGCGTCACGGTGCCGCCCGACGGCTCGTCAGGACGGTACAGCGGACCTTTCAGTCCGCAGGACGACGCAAGCAGCGCGACGAGGATCAGTAGGAATTTCGGCCGCAAGAACATGGGCCGAAGTATAGCTCACCGCGGCTTGTCAGCTTTTCTCCACCACGAACATCGTGATCCTGGAAATGCACACCAGCCGCTCCTGCTCGTCGGTAATGCGGATCTCCCAGACGTGACTGCGCCGGCCGATGTGGTGCGGCCGGGCGGTGCCGATGACGAAGCCGTCGCTGACTGCGCGCACGTGATTGGCGTTGATCTCCTGACCGACGACCCGGTACTTGTCGGGATCGACGGCCAGGCCGGCTGCGGTGCTGCCGAGCGTTTCCGCGAGCGCCACCGAGGCGCCGCCGTGCAGGATGCCGTAAGGCTGCTTCGTCCGCTCATCGACGGGCATGCGGCCGCGCAGGAAATCCGCGCCGATCTCGGTGAACTCGATGCCGAGGTGTTTCGGCAGGCTGTCCCGGAAGAACCCGATCTGCTCGAGCGTGTAAGGACGAAACCAGATCGCGGCGCTCATTTCTTCAGTGTCTCGGCAATTCTTCGGTATGCGTCGCGAAAGGAAATGCCTTCCTTCACGACCAGCTCGTTGGCGGCTTCGGCGGCGTGAATCGCCGGATCCAGCGCGATGTGCTCAGGGCGGAATTTCACGCCGGGCAGCGCAGCGGCGAGCATCGCGAGCGTGTCGAGGCACACGTCGATGCCGCGGAACAGCGGCGCCTTGATCAGTTGCAGATCGCGTTGGTAACCGGATGGCAGCTTGCCGACGATGCCGAGCACTTCCTGCAGCGCTGCTCCGGCCGTGGCCGTGCGCCCGCGAATCAGCTCGAACACATCCGGGTTGCGCTTCTGCGGCATGATCGAAGAGCCGGTCGTGAATGCCTCCGGCAGCTCCACGAACGAGAACTCCTGCGTGTAGAACAGCAGCAGGTCGGCCGCGAGCCGGCCGCTGTCCTGCATGACGAGTGCGATCTCGAACAGCACCTGTGCTTCAGCTTTGCCGCGCGAAAGCTGTACAGCGGTTACGGGCTGCTGCACCTCCGCGAACCCGAGTGCCGCGCGCGTCCGTTCGCGATCGAGCGGTACGCTGCTCACGCCGTAGCCGGCGGCAGAACCAAGCGGATTCTTGTCGAGGCGTCGCCGGCACTGCCGCAGACCTTCCGCGTCGTCGCGCAACTCGGCCGCGAAGCCGCCGGCCCACAATGCCACGGAGCTGGGCATCGCCTGCTGCATGTGGGTGTAGCCGGGGAGCTCGATCGAGCCCTGGCGTGCGACGAGATCGTCCAGCGCCTTTGCGACGTCGCTCACGCCTGCTTCGAGCTCCGTCACTGCATCCTTCAAGTACAGCCGCAGCGCCGTGAGCACCTGGTCATTGCGCGAACGCCCGAGATGCACGCGCTTGCCGGCTTCACCGATCCGCGCGACCAGCAAATTCTCGAGTGCCGTCTGACCGTCCTCATGTTCGAGCCGCACGCGCCATTCGCCACGGCCGTGCTCCGCGGCGATTTCGCTCAGACCCCGCTTGATCGCAGCGAGATCTTCGGCGCTCAGCAACTTCTGTACGTGGAGCATTTCCGCGTGCGCGATCGACGCACGCGCATCGTAAGCGACCAGCCGGTTGTCCAGCGCGTGATCCTCGCCGGCCGTGTAGCGCAATACACGCTCGTCCAGGCTCGTACCCTTGTCCCACAACCGGCTCATGTCAGTTGTGCTGCTCGGCCGGCGACAGCGCGCTGATGTTCTCGACGATCAGCGTCCCCGTGCCTTCATTCGTGAACACTTCCGCGAGCAGGCTGTCCGGCGACTTGTACGACGTGACGTGCACGCGGCGCACGCCGCCGCGAATCGCTTCCTCGATCGCCTTGGCTTTCGGCAGCATTCCGTCCTTCAGACTGCCCTGCGCTTTCAAGCGCGCGAGGCCGGCGAGGTCGGTGTAAGAAACGATCGAGCGCGGATCGTCGACCGATTCGAGAATGCCGGGCGCGCCGGTGCACAGCATCAGCTTCTCCGCCTTCAAGCCGGCGCCGATGCCCGCGGCGACTGTGTCGGCGTTGATGTTGAGCAACTGGCCCTTGTCGTCCGCCGAGACCGGGCTGACGACCGGCATCAAGCCGTCGTCGAGCAACTGCTGCAGCACTTTCACGTCGATCAGGTCGATGTCGCCGACGAAACCGTAGTCGACCATTTGACCTTCGACGCTGACCGGCGGCCGCTTGTGAGCGCGCACCAATCCCGCGTCCACGCCGCTCACGCCGACCGCAGCAATGTCCAGCTCGCGGCACATCCCGAGGATCTGCGTGTTGACCAGTCCGTTCAGCACCATGCTGGTGACTTCCATCGACTTGCTGTCGGTGACGCGCCGGCCCGCGACCATGCGCGGCGTCAGGCCGAGCGACTCCTGCACCTGCGTGAGCTGCGGACCGCCGCCGTGCACGAGCACGACGCGGATGCCGACCTGGTGCAGGATCGCGACCTGCTCGATCAGCCCGCGCGTCGCGGCGGCATCGCCGAACACACCGCCGCTCGCCTTGATGACGAACACCTTGCCCTTGTACATGCGGATGTAGGGCGCGGCGCTGCGCAGCGCGCGAACGGCAACCGAAGGATCGGAACGGAGCACTGTGTGGGTACCTCTCAGCCTCTGAGCAGTCTATACAACACGGCCATCTGCACGACCATGCGATTGAACGCTTCCTGCACGACGACACTGCGTGGGCCGTCGAGCACTTCATCCGCGACGGCAACATTACGGCGCACCGGCAGACAATGCATGAAATGGCAGCGCGGGTCGGCACTCTTGAACCAACTGTCCTTGACGCACCAGTCGCCGAGATACTCGCGCAGCCGCGCGTCGGCTTCGTTGTCGCCGTAGTGCTGGGGCGAGCCCCATTCCTTCGCATAGATCACGTGTGCGCCGCTGAGCGCCTCGGCGCGATCGGTGGTCTCGTGGACCGCGCCGCCCGACGCGCTAGCCGCCTGGCGCGCCTTTTCCATGATCTGCTCCGGAAGCGCGAAGCCGTCGGGACGCAGCACGACGACCTCCATGCCGCGCATCGCAGCCATGTGCACGGTGGAAGAGGGGACGGCAAGCGGCAATGCCCGCGGATGATTCGTCCAGCTCAGCACGAACTTGCCGCGCTCCGGTACGCGCAGCTCATCCAGCGTGTGCCAGTCGGCGAGCGCCTGGCACGGATGGCTCATCGCGGATTCCATGTTGACCAGCGGCTTCTCGCATAAGTCCGCCATCATGCGAAAGCCGGTCTCGGCGAGGTCGGCGGCAAGGTTGCGGCCCTCGGCGAACATGCGAATGCCCATGGCGTCGCAGTACGACGCAAGCACCGGCACTGCTTCGCGCACGTGCTCCGCGGCGGCACCATTCATGATCGCACCGGAGCGCGTTTCCATCTGCCACGTGCCCTGGCCGGGCGTGATGACCACCGCCGTTCCGCCGAGCCGCATCATCGCGCTCTGAAACGAAGCGAGCGTGCGCAGCGACGGATTCAGGAACAGCAGGCCCAGCACCTTGCCGGCGAGCGCTTGCGGTTGCGGGTGCTGCTGGAGTCGCGCAGCGAGACCGAGCAGATCCTTGATCTGCTCGCGCGGGAAATCGGCCAGGTCGAGGAAGCGGTTCATGGTGCGATCTTCTTCAGTGCGTCGCTTAGTTGGTCGACATGCTCGCTGCCGAGGACGAACGGCGCGAGGATGCGCACGACATTCGGATCGCCGCTCGTGCCGGTCAGGATGTCCTGCTTCAGCAAATCCGCCTGCACGTCCTTCGCGGGCCGCGAAGTGCGCAGGCCGAGCAGCAGGCCGGCACCTTGAGTCGCGACGACCGGTCCGACCACACAGTCGCGGCGAATCTGTGCCGAGCGCTGGCGCACGTTCTCGAGCAGGTTCTCGGATTCGATGATGTCGATGACGGTCTCGACGATCGCGCAGGCCATCGGCCCGCCGCCGAACGTCGTGCCGAGCGTGTCGATCTTCAGATAAGGCGCGACGTGATCCGCCATCAACACTGCCGACACCGGGAAGCCGGCGCCCAGCGCCTTGGCCGTCGTGATGATGTCAGGCGTGACGCCGTACATGTTCGCCGCGAACGGGTAGCCGGTGCGCCCGACACCGCATTGCACTTCGTCGAAAATCAGAATCGAGCCGTTCTCGCTGCAGCGGAAGCGCAGCGCTTCGAGAAAGTCTTTCGGCATGTCGACGGCGCCGGCAACGCCTTGCACCGGCTCGACGATCACCGCGGCCGTCTTGTCGTCGATCAACGTGCCGAGCTTGTCGATGTCGGTCGGCTTGATGAACTTGACGTCGAAAGGTGCGCGCGGGAAGCCGAACCACTTCTGCTGCGCGCCCCAAGTGATCGCGCCGGCCGCCGCCGTGCGCCCGTGAAAGCTGCCTTCGACCGCGATGACCTGCGTGCCGCCAGTCATCTTGAATGCGAGCTTGAGCGCGTTCTCGTTCGCCTCCGCGCCGGAGTTCACGAAGAAAATCGTATCGAGCCCGAGCCCGCAGAACGCCGCGAGGCGGGTCGCCGCGCGTCGGCGCACATCGAGCGGCACTGCATTGCTCTGGAAGCACAGCGAGCGCGCCTGCTCCGAGAGCGCTTCGACCCAGCGTGGATGGCCGTAGCCAAGTGCGGCCACGGCATGACCACCGTAAAGGTCGAGCACCTTGCGACCGCTCGGCGTATGCAGATACACGCCGCTCGCGTCGCGCACTTCCAGATTGAATTGCGCGAATACCGGCGCCAGGTGATCCGGCAGCCCCTTGGTAATCGATACGACCTTCTCTGCCATGCTCATGTCCAATCACGTCCAACCAGGAGCGGGCGCAGTCAGGCCCGTCGTCTCGTCGAAACCGAACAGCCGGTTCAGCCACTGCATCGCGCCGCCCGCTGCGCCCTTCACCAGATTGTCGATGACGCACATCACCGCGATCGTCGAGCCGTTCGCCGCGCCGCTGATGAAGGTGTAGTTGCTGCCGGCGACATCCTTCACGTGCGGCATCTCGGCCGCCACGCGCACGAACGGCCGGCCGCGATAGAACTCGCGCAGCGCTTCGAGCAGCTCCGGCGTCTTGATCGGACGTTGCGCATGACCTTGCACGGTGACGTGAATCCCGCGCGCGAACGGACCCGAGTGCGGCACGAAGTTGAACTCTGCCTGCGTGCCGCTCGCAGCCTGCGCGAGAGCCGTGATCTCGGGCGTGTGTCGATGCGAAAGCGGGTTGTACGCGTACAGGTCGCTGTGACGCTGCGGGTGATGCGTGCCAGGGCCCGGCGTACGGCCGGAACCCGTGCTGCCTGTCACGCCAGCAGCGAACAGACGAGGTTCGGTGAGCTGCAGCTTCAACAGCGGCACGCTCGCGAGTAGCACTGCGGTCGCAAAGCATCCGGGATGTGCAACGTGCCGCGTCGTCAGGCGATCGAGATGTTCCGGCACGGCGCAGGTGAACTGCGGGATGCGCGCCGGCGCGCCGTGTGCATGCTTGTAAACGGCTTCGTATGCACCCGGGGTCGAGTAGCGGTAGTCGGCCGAGATATCGA
Source organism: Steroidobacteraceae bacterium (assembly GCA_035275145.1). Classification (GTDB taxonomy): domain Bacteria; phylum Pseudomonadota; class Gammaproteobacteria; order Steroidobacterales; family Steroidobacteraceae; genus Steroidobacter. The sequence continues at coordinate 12,666 of DATENH010000125.1, forward strand.
TCACGCGCGGCGCCGCGCCTTTCGCTTCCGCCGCCGTCAGCAGATCGTCGATGAGCTTCGCGGCGACGCCATGCGGCGCGGCCGAGAGAATCGCCGACTGCGGCAGCGACCTGGCCAGCTTCGTGATCGTCTCCAGATCCGCGAACTTGAGCTCCGGATAGACCGGCGCCAGGTGCACGAACGATTTCGCGACGAGCTCGCCGGGCTGGCTGTCGGACAGCACGCCTTTGAGCTCGAGCTGCGGATGCGCGGCGATCAGGCGCAGCAAGTCGCCGGCTACGTAGCCGGTGCCGCCGAGCACGATGACCGCCGTCCGTGAGTTGGAGTGATTCACTCCGACTCCTCCTGCTCCAGCTGCTTCGTCTTCAGCCCGAGCTTGTCGATGATGCAGTCGCCGAGCTTCGCGCCGTCGGTGATCGCATTGAAGGCGGGCACGTTGAACTGATCGCGGATGATGTTCACGCCGACCGCATTGTCGGTCGACGGGCCGGTGACGACTGCCGGCTCGATGCCGAACTTCTCGCGCAGCAGCTTCACGCCGCCCCACGCGGCAACCGGATCGTTCGCGGACAACACGACGCACGACAGCGCATCCTTGATGTCCGGCGACGACAGGATGGCCTCGACGCCATACGCGCCGAGAATGCCGTCGCCGAGCTCGAACACGATCACGTCCGGCTCGCCTTGCGACATTTCAGTGAGCAGCGCGCGCGTGATCGCCGGGCCGGTCTTCGCCGTAGTCGTGACCACGCCGAGGTCCGTGAAGATCATGCTGCGGCGGGCGCCCGCGTCTTCCATCGCGAGAATGTCACGACGCAGCGACACACCCGTCGCCTTGAACGCATGCACGTTCAGGCCGCGATGGCGCATGCGCGCGACGATCGCACAGGCGGCCGCAGTCTTGCCGGCCTCCATGCACGTGCCCGCGAGTGCGACGACCGGCACGTTGCGCGTGTTCACGGTCGCGTTGTAGTCGAGACGCTGATAGCCGACGCGTGCCGGCACGCCGATGCGCTCGCCGAGATACGGGAATTGCAGCACGACGCCGATGACGCGCGCATCGAACGGCCGGCCCTTCTCCGGATTCACCGAGTCGACGATGCCGAGCACGCCGCCGATGTTCAGCACCTGGATCACGTCGCCGGCCTTCACGGACTCCGGCAGGTGACCCGAATAGCCGAACAGCGCCTGGCGATGGCCGAGCGCGCCGACGATGACGTCGCCCTTGGCGAGCTTCGCCATGCGGCCGCTGGTCAGCTCCAGCGTGTTGTACGTCGACTTGTTGTTGAGGATCTCGACGACCAGCACGACGCCTTCGTCGCACGGAATGTCCGCGGTAGCTACGCGCAACTCGTGGCCCAGGTTCAACGCCTGGGTGATCGAAGCGATCTTGTCGACAAGCACTGTCTTCATATTGGCAACCTGGGGAAACGCGACCACTGCGTTCATTGCTGCTTTCCTGCCCTCGCCCAGAACATTCCGGGCAAACCGACCATCTTGGAAAAACCGAGCGCATCGGCCGCAGTCCATTCGCCTGCGGCTTCGCCATAGACGCCCTTCGATACCGTCATCAAAGAGTAGGGCGAGACGACGCCGGCGACGAAAGCGCTGCCGGGCCGGTACTGCACGGTCACTTCGCCCGTCACGCGCGCCTGCGAAGCGTTGAACAGCGCCTCGATGTCGCGACAGACGGGATCCAGGTGCTGGCCCTCGTGGACGAGATCGCCATAAGGGCCGGACAGCATTTCCTTGATGCGCTGCTGGCGGCCGGTCATGACCAGCTTCTCCAGCTCGCGATGCGCGCTGATCAGCACTTCGGCAGCCGGAGCTTCGAACGCCACGCGGCCTTTGGTGCCGATGATGGTGTCGCCGAGGTGAATGCCGCGGCCGACGCCATAGCCGGCGCCGATCTCCTCGACACGCTCGATCAAGCGCACCGGGTCGAGCCGCACGCCGTCGAGGCTCACGGGCACGCCGCGCTCGAAACCGATCGTGTGCGTCGTCGGTTCCTGCGGCTCGCTGAAAGCGTTCTTCGAGAGCACCCAGGCGTGATCGGGGATGCTGCCGGTCGAGGTCAGCGTTTCCTTGCCGCCGATCGTCACGCCCCACAGGCCGCGGTTCACGGAGTAGGCGGCGCCGTACGGCGGGATCGGCAGCTTGCGATCTTCCAGATACTTCAGCTGCTCGGGTCGCTTGAACGCGCGATCCCGCACCGGCGCGAGGATCGTCAGCTCGGGCGCCAGCGTGCGGAGGGCGACTTCGAAGCGCACTTGATCGTTGCCGGCAGCAGTGCAGCCGTGGGCCACGACTTTGGTGCCGAGCTTGCGCGCGTACTCGGCGATCGTCTGCGCCTGCATCACGCGCTCCGCGCCGACGCACAGCGGATACATCTGGCCGCGCTTCACGTTGCCCATGATCAGGAACTTGATCACTTGATCGAAGTAGGCCTGCTTGGCCGCGACCAGGATGTGATCCTGCGCGCCGAGCGCGCGAGCACGCTGCTCCAGCACCTTGGCCGCCTGTGCATCGATGCCGCCGGTGTCGACAGTGACGGTGATGATCGGACGGTTGTACGTCGCGCTCAGCCACGGCACCAGGAACGACGTGTCCAGGCCGCCGGAGAATGCGAGAAGGATCGGCTCGTTGCCGGCCGGAAGGGCGGGTTCGCTCATGGTCAGATTCCGAAGATTTCGCGCAGGCGCTCGCGCAGCTTGCGCTGCTCGCGGGCGCCCTCGGTGGCAATGAATATGGTGTCGTCGCCGGAGATCGTGCCGACCACTTCGGGCCAGCTCGAATCGTCGATGGCGACTGCGACGCTCTGCGCCGTGCCGGTCGTGGTCTTGACGACGGTCAGCGAAGGGCCGGCCGTTTTCACTTCGGTGACGAAGTTCGAAACCGCCGCGAACGGCGTGCCGGCTGCCGCGCCGGGGTCGCCGCCGGGCAGGATGTAGTGGTCGCCGGCCTTGGCGACGTGCAGCTCGCGCAGGTCGCGGCTGACGCTCGACTGCGTGGCATCGAACCCCTGCTTGCGCAGGAGCTTCGCCAGCTCGTCCTGGTTGTGCACGGTCGACTCGCGGATGATCCGCAGGATCGCCGCGCGCCGTGCCACAGATTGATGAATCTCCGCTACCATTCGCCTGCCTGCATAAAAACCCGCGCATCCTGCATAAATATGCACCGGCTGTCAACTATGCAGCTTGTTATTCAGCCGCGGCCGGCCGTCGGCCTGTAGGTCGGGCTTCAGCCCGACAATCCGTGCGGAGCAAGAAGATCTCTCGCAAAGATCGCCAAGACCGCCAAGAAGAACCAGAGATGCAACGTCCAGGGTTTGTAGTTCCGAGTTATCAATTCGATTTCTCCCCCTTGGCGATCCTGGCGTCTTTGCGAGGGTTTTTTCCGGAGTCCGTAGGCATCGCGGCGGGCGAACACCCCATCGCCAACGATTGATTCCAAAACCGCACGCCAGCCTGCACCGTGCCGCCGATGACCTCCCCGATCTGGGTCCCGGCCGCGCTGATCGCCGGCCTGTTTCAAGCATGGCGCACGGCGCTTCAGCAGCGCTTGCGCGCCGAGTTGAGCCTGAGTGGAGCGGGGCTGGTGCGCTATCTGTACGGCGCGCCGGTTGCCGTCGGCCTGGCGCTGAGCTACTTCGCGGCACGGGGGTTGTCGGCCCCGCATATGAACGTGTCGTTCCTGATGTTTGCCGCCGCCGGCGGCTTGGCCCAGATCGTCGGGACCCAGATGCTGATCGCAGCCTTCGGCTACCGGAACTTCGTCGTCGGGACCGCCTTCGCCAAGACCGAAGCGCTCCAGGCGGCTGTCTTTGCGTGGCTGCTGCTGGGAGAGCGCTTGAGTGTTGCCGTGAGCGTCGGCATCGCGCTCGGTGTCGCTGGGGTTCTGGTGCTGGCCGTGGGCGGTGGGGGCAAGCTGGCGCCGAAGCAGCTGGTCGCATCTCTCGGTCAGCCGGCAGCTCTGGTCGGGCTCGGGGCGGGCGCGGCGTTCGCGCTCACGGCAGTGTTGGTGAAGCGTGCCACGCTGGTGCTCTCTCTTCCGGATGCGGTTGCGGCCGCACTCGCGACGCTTGCAGTCGTGATGCTCTTGCAGACGTTCATGCACGGCGCGTTCGTAGCCTTGCGCGAGCCGGCGACTTTGCGGCGCGTGCTGCAAACGTGGCGAAACTCCGGCCAAGTCGGTCTGCTGGCGTCGCTGGGGTCGGCCTGCTGGTTCATCGGTTTTGCGACTGCGCCCGTGGCGCTGGTCAGGATCGTTGGCCAGGTGGAAGTCGCGTTCACGCTCGCGTTCGCGCGCATTTATCTCGGCGAGCGAACCCGAAGCCACGAGGGCATCGGACTCCTGCTCGTCGCCACCGGCGTGGTGTTCGCACTGACCGGCGCGTTGCCTTGAGGAACCGCCGCTACGCGGGCATTTTCCGCGCGCGCCAGACACCATCCCCTGCGTACAGCGCCAGCGCCGTCCAGATCAGCGCGAACCCCACGACGCGCGGCCCGCGGAACGGCTCGCCGAAAACAAACACGGCCAACAGCATCTGGATCGTAGGACCGATGTATTGCAGGAGTCCTACGGTCGAGTAGGGAATCCGGCGCGCGCCGAAGGCGAACAGCACCAGCGGAATTGCGGTGATCGGTCCGCCGATCATCAGCAACAGGTTCAGGCCGATGCCGCCGGTCGTCAGCACCCCGCTCGCGGTAACCTCGCACCACACGATGTAGGCAATGCCGAGCGGGGCGAGCAGCAACGTCTCGCTGGCGAAGCCGGCAAGCGCATCGACACTGATGACCTTGCGGACCAGGCCGTACAGGCCGAACGAGAACGCCAGCGTCAGCGAGATCCACGGCGGATGTCCGGCCGTCCAGGTCAGCCACGCGACACCGGCGGCGGCGATGGTCACCGCGGTCCACTGGGCGGCATTCAGCCGCTCCGACAGCAGCAACACACCGAGCAGCACGTTCACGAGCGGATTGATGAAGTAGCCGAGGCTGGTCTCCACCACGCGATTCGCGGCGATGCCGTAGACGTAGGTCAACCAGTTGATACTGATGAGCGTCGCGCTCGCGAACAGCCGCCAGCGCGTCGTCGGATTGCTCAGCGCCGCGCGAATTTGTCCGACCTCGCCGCGGAGCTGCAGCCACAGGAACGCGAACAGGCAGCCCCACACCAGGCGATAAGCGGTGATCTGCACGACCGGGACGGCGTGCAGCAACTTCAGGTACAGCGGTAAGACGCCCCAGATGAAGAATGCCGTGGCAGCAGAGGCGAGGCCGCGCGGATCGGTGCGTGTGGCGACGGGGGACGAGGGCTGCGACGCCCGTGCGGTGTCGTTCATAGGCAATCAAGCTGAGCGCGGGCGCGAATGATACCCTTCATCTCATGTCTTCAGTGCTCGATCTTGCCCGCCGCCTGCTCGCATTGTCGCAGACCGGGCTGCACTTCAGCGCCGAGGAGTACGACCGCGAGCGGTACCGCGAGATCGGCGACATCGCCGCGAAGCTGCTCGAGCTGCAAGGCGCGAGCGCCGCGGCAGTCACCAGCGCCTGGTTCGTCGACACCGGCTATTCCACGCCGAAAGTCGAAGTGCGCGGCGCGATCTTCCGCGACGGCCGCGTGCTGATGGTGCGCGAGCGCGCGGACGGCAAGTGGACCGTTCCCGGCGGCTGGGCCGACGTCAACGACTCGCCGAGCTCGGCGGTGCTCAAGGAGATCGAGCAGGAGTCCGGCTTCACAGCCCGCATCCTCAAGCTGGCGGCCGTCTACGATCGCAACAAGCACAACACGCCGTCGCTATTTCATTCGTGGAAGGTGTTCTTCGTCTGCGAGATCACGGGTGGTGAAGCGCGGACCAGTTATGAGACCACAGCGGTCGACTTCTTCCCGCTCGACGGGCTGCCGACCGAGCTGTCGACCGGTCGTGCGACCGCCGAACAGATCCGCCGCATGCACCAGCATCATCTGAACCTTCAGCTTCCGACCGAGTTCGATTGAGCATGTCCGAACAGAGCGCCGTTCCCGAGTGGTTCGCGCGGGCAATCGCCGCGCCTGCCGAATCCCGTTTTGCCGAAGTGGACGGCGCGCCGATCCACTACTTGTCGTGGAACGCCGGCGATACGAGCAAGCCGCCGCTGCTGTTCGCGCACGGCTTCCGTGCGCACGCGCGCTGGTGGAGCTTCATTGCGCCCTTCTTCCTCAGCCGCTTCCGGGTCGTCTCGCTCGACTTCGCGGGCATGGGTGACAGCGGCAGCCGGCGCGAGTACACGCCGCTCGGTTTCGTCCGCGACATCACCGGCGTGCTCGATCATGCCGGCTTCGACAAAGCGACGCTGGTGGGCCACAGCTTCGGCGGCGGTCGCGTCGCGCGTGCCTGTGCCGAGTCGCCGGACCGAGTGTCGCGCGCGGTCATCATCGACAGTCACATGCGGCTGACGGACGAGAAACGCTCGACGCGACCGTTCGAAATCGGTCCGCGGCGCGTCTACCCGACGTTCGAAGCGGCCCGCGCGCGCTTTCGGCTGGTGCCGCCGGAGAATCGCACGGCGCCGTACATCCTCGATTACGTCGCGCGCCACTCGCTGAAAGAAATCGAGGGCGGCTGGACCTGGAAGTTCGACGAGCAGCTGATCCCGAAGCACGACGACGCGAAGGCGACGGACATCCTCGCGAAGATCAAAGCGCCGGTGACGTTCATCTATGGCGATGCGAGCGCGATCGTGTCGCGCAAGCATGCCCATGAGATCGTCATGCACATCCCGAACGCTCGCGGGCCGATCGCGATTCCGGAGTCGCATCATCATGTGCTGCTGGATCAGCCGCTGTCGCTGGTAGCGGCGTTGCGCGCGGTCTTGTATTAGCGCTCAGTTGCGTACTCGAGGTCGGCGCTCTGGTTTTCACCGGCCTCGGTCTTGAAGACCCACTTGTCGCTGATCGTGTAGCGCAGCTTCAGCGTGTTCACCGCTTCCGTCAGCGAGATGCCGTAGCTCACGAACAAGCGCGGCGACAGGAATTTGCCGAGCACCAGCGATGTGTTTGTATCGCCGGCGCTGTTGACGGTGCTCTCGACGCCCACTTGCTCGATGCCGATGCGCCGGCCGAACTGCCCCGCCAGGAATCCGCCGCCCTGCAATGCGAGCGCATCGCCTGCGGCGCTGATGCTCTTGGTTTCTGCGCCGGTGATCGAATCCACCGACTTGCCCGTCAGCAGGTACGACATGATCTGCTGCTGCGTCATCGAAGGATCCGAGAAGAACGTCAGCCGCGGCTCCTGCAGCGTGCCGCGCACGTTGAGACCGACCTCGGTCGTCTCGACGCGCCGGCGGGCTTCGATATCCAATCCCGGGTCGTCGAGCGGTGAAGCGTCGAACAGCAGCCGGCCGCGATTGATGTCGAGCTTCTGGCCGAACGCTTCGTAGCGACCGTCGTCGACGCTCAGCTCGCCGCGACCGATCGGCGTTTCGCCGGTGTGCGCCGTGGTGCCGACGCCGCCGACGATGCGGCCCTGCAGGCCGAAGGCATCGACGCGCACGTCGTCGCCCATGTCGATACGGACTTCGCTGCGCACGGCGAACAGACCCGCGCGCTCCGCCGGATGCTCGCCGACATAACGCGCGTCGTCGGAAATCTTGACCGCACCGGTCAACTTCGCCGGCTGCACGCGCGCGCTGGGAATCTTCACGTCGCCCGCGACGTTCATCTTCTTGCCGTCGACCAGGAAGTGCAGGTTGGGCGAAGCGACGACGCGGTACTCGGGCAAGTCGGCGACCAGCAGATTCTGCCCGCGGATGTACAGTTCGCCTTTGGAGGCGCCGCCGCGCCACGCAAGCTGGCCGTCGGCTTCGAGCTGCCCTTCGCCGGCGCGTCCCTGGCCGCGAAAGCTCAGGCCGGTGTTTGCCAGGTCGGCGACGACAGTCAGCTCGCGCATCGCGAAGTTGACGCGATACGAATCGAACTCGCCGCGTGCCAGCTCGATGCGGCCGTTGAGCTCCGGCAGCGCGAGCGTGCCGCCGATCGTCGCATTGGCAGTGAGCAGGCCCGCCGCGCGATCGATCTCCGGAAACAGCAGCGGCAGGATGTTCGCATCCGCGGCGCGAGCGCGCATATCGCCGGTCAACGGCAGGTTCAGGATGTCGTTGCGGCCGTCGCGCTGCAGCCGGGCGTTCGCATATAAGAAGGTATCGGTGAACGCCTGGATGCCGAACGACATCTCGATGCGCTGGGGCGTCGCGGTCGCGCCGAGACCGCCGGTGCCGAGGTTGAGCGTCTCCGGCTCGGCGCCGGGCGGACGATAGATGATCGCGGCGTCGATGATGCGAGCGCCGGCCTCGCCCTGCCACGGCTGGCCCGCCGCGCCGAATGCATGGACGCGGCCCTCGATGCGTCCCGCGATCTCGGCCTCGGGGCTGCTCGGCGGCAGCACGGACGCGAGCGGGATTTCGTAGCCCGACACCGTCGCCTGCCACGCGCCGTCGCGTTGCCACTTGCCCTCGGCGCACATCCGGCCCGCGCCGATGACCAGACAGAAGTTGTCGAGCTGCGCGCGGTCGCGCGCTGCGAGCGCCCTCGCCGGTTCCGGAATCTTCAGCTGCTGGTTGGGGACGCCGGTCGACAGCTCGGTGGTGGTGATCGTCGCGTTCCAGACTTCCTTGTCGTAGCGACCCGCGACTTCCATGGCCGCGTGCGGCGGCCCCATTTGCGGCTGAGGCGCGAAGCCGGTGACGTCGAGCGCGATGCGATGATCCGTCGCGACGCCCGTACCCGTCACTTGCAGCCGATCGATCAACGCAGTGCCATGCCCGAGCGACCGGGCTTGCACGGACAGGCGCGATGGACTGCCGCCCGCGGCATCCACGTCCGCGTCGAGGTCGAGTTTCCCCGCAACCCAGCCTGCGTAGCGCAGATTCTCGCCGTGCGCCTGTGCGACGACATGCGGCGCCTTGAGCTCACCGCTCGCAGTGCCTGTGGATTGAATCGAGCCGGCGGCTTCGGGCAGCAGGCGATCGAGCGCCGGCGCGTTGATCGACCACTTGGCTTCGATCGTGTCCCGCAACTTGCCGTCGAGCGTTACGCGAGCACCGCCGAACGAGAGATGGGCATCGCTGACCTGCCACGTCTTGCCGTCGCGCTGCACGTTGCCCCGTGCGCGCACGGACTCGTTGCGCAGCGTGCCGCGCAGACCCGTCAGCGCGAGCCGGAAGCTCGCGTGCTTGTCGAATCCTTTGCCCGCGGCCTCCGCTCGCAGGTCGATGCGTCCCGGGAATTCCTCATTGAGCTCGACCGGATTGACATCGTCGGCGCGCGCCGTGAGTTTCCATGCGCGCGGCTGGGCGAACTGGAGCTGCGCGGTCCCGGCCACCGTGCCATCGAACGCTTTCACATCGTACTGCGCGACCGTGAGCTGTTCCTTGGAGAGAACCCCGCTTGCCGAGCCCTGTGCATGCGGGAGATCCGGTCCGTCGATTTGTGCCGTGGTCGTGAAGTCGTACGGCATCGGTCCGCGCAACGTTCCTTCGCCCGTCGCGCTGTGGACTACTGCTGCGCCGTGCAGCGGCCACTGCAGGTTTTGCCACTGCGCCGCGACGTCGAGCTTCGGCGAAGCGCCCTCGAACGCAATCGTGCCCTGCGCGTGGACCCTGCCGGGACTGTCGTCGAGCGCAACGTCCGCGGACGCCAACGTCAGAACGCGCTTGGCGTAGTTGCCGGTCGCGTCGACCGTCAGATCCTTGCTGTCGAGCTCGGGGATGCCGACGGTGCCGGCGACAGCGATGCGATCCGGATTGGCCTGCACATCCAGCGAGACGTTGCGCAGCGAGAATGGCGGCTTCTGCAGCCACGGATCGAACGCGAACGTTGCGGCGTCGACGTGTCCGGCGAGGTTCCAACGGCCGTCCGGGTGCGTGAGCGCTGCCGTCGCGGTCGCGCGCTGCGGTTGCAGGAGCTGTGCCGCAAACTCCAGTCGATCGAAATTTCCCGTGACTTTGCCATCGACCGCCAGCACTACGCCGTCGCTCATCTGCAGGTGTCCAGTCCCGTTCGCATCCATGCGCAACGGCTTGCCGGCGCGCAAGGTGAAGTCACCGGCGGCGTCCAATGGCAGCGTATCCAGTCGTCCGTCGACGACGCGGCCTTTGAGAACGCGCAGCGTTCGGGGAGTGATCGTCGCGACTCCTTCGGCACGCGCCACCTCGATCACCATCCCATTCGTGTGCTCGTACCGCACGTGCGTCAGCACGACGTTGTCGGCGTCGACACGCAGGAGTCGTGGCAGGAAGCGCGGCGGCCGCGTGCTCGGCGGCATTTCGGTGTCGCGCAGAGTCACGACGGCGTCGCGAGCTGTGACCGAGGATGCTTTCAGCGTCTGCAGCAGCAAGCCGCGCAGTTGCGTCTCGATGACGATGTCGTGCACGACGACATGCACGCGCGGGTGATCGAGCTCGAACAGCTCGATCCGCAGCGGGCCCGAGAGCGTGCCGGAAACCCCGGTGATGTGCACGCCGAAGCGCTCGAGCCGCCAGAATTGCCCCGCGACCAGCGCCAGTCCGCTCTCGGTGTACAGCACCCACCCCAGCAGGATGAAAGGTGCCAGGACCAGCAGCAGGATCGCAGCGATGAGCAGGCGTCGCCGCATTCAGAATTGCGTCGAGATGTAGAGGTGGAACTTCACGTCGTGGTTCGGCTCCGACAACGGTTGCGCGACGTCGACGCCGAAGCTCGCGACCGCGATGTTGTAGCGCACGCCCAGTCCGACTGAGTACTCGAAATTCGGCGCCTTGAAGTCGTTGAAGGCATTGCCGATATCGTAGAAAGCCGCCACGCCGAAGTTGCGCGGCAGGTCGCGCGTCACTTCGATCGTGCCGGTCGCGAGATGCTTGCCGCCGATGCTGTCGCCGTTCTCGTCGCGCGGCGACAGCTCGTTGAGGTTGAAGCCGCGCACGCTGCGGTCGCCGCCGGCGAAGAAGCGTTGCGAGGCGGGCAGGTCGAGAATCTGTTCGTCCTGCGGGCGGTTCGACTCGATGCGGGTCACGCCGAGCTCGCTGCGCAGGTCGAGATGCCAGCGCTCCCAGAAATTGAACACCCGCTCGCCCTGGAAGCGGAACTGCAGGAACGAGACGTCGGAGCCGAGCGTGGTCGGCGAGCCGCGCAGCTCGAAGTACAGCCGGTACGGCCGCGGCTTGCCGCCGGTGATGTAGCTCGGCAGCGTCGAATAGCTGATGCCCGGAAAGACGTAGAAGGCGGTGTTGCGCGTGCCGTCGGCTTCCGTCGTCGTCTCGTTCGACACGCGCACGAACAGCACGCGTTGCCAGCGGCCCATCGCCTGCGTCAGGCCCGTGCCGACCTCGTTTCGCCGGCTGATGGTATCGCCGATCTCTTCCTCGACCAGGTCGCCGGTGAACTCGACCTTTTCGAGCGCAACATCCATCACCGGGATGACATAGCGCGCGCTGATCTCCTTGATGACGGACGAGCCGAGCAGCTCCATCTTCAAGCGGTGGCCGTCGCTGTTCACGCGGCGGTTGTCCCAGGTGAATTTGCCGCGCACCTCGGTGTCCGTGCCATAGCCGATGCTGGTGGCAAAACGATGCCGCCGGTTCGGCTGCGCGCTGATCGTCACCGGGACCGTCAGTGCCTCGCGATCGGCAGTGCCGCTCTCGATGCTGACGTTCGTGAAGTACTGGCTGTCGTCGAGCGTGTACTGCGTGCGCAGCAGCGAATCGAGCGTGTAGGGGTCGCCTTCCTTCATTCGCAGCAGGCGGCGCATCGGCTCGTCGTTGATCACGTCCTGCGCGATCTTGATCTCGCCGAAGCTGTAGCGCTTGCCGGTCTCGATCTCGATCGTCGCGGTCGCACGCCGCTCCTGGCGGTCGATGACCAGCTCGTTCTTGGTCAAACGCGCGTCGAGATAGCCCTCGTTCTTCGCGGCGCGCAGCAAGAGGCCCTTCACGCGCTCATACGTGCCGTGGTTGAGCCGCAAGCCCGGCTTGAGCTCCTGCGCCTCGATGACTTCGCGGATCTCGCGCTCCTGCGCACCCGGCCCGGTCGCAGTGACGCTCACGTCGGCCAGGCGCACCGGCCGTCCGGGCATGACGTGAATCGTGACGCGCCACTTGGTGTCCTCGTGTTTGGTCTCGTAGCTGACTCTGGGCTCGTAGTAGCCGAGCGGCTCGAGCGCGTCCTGCGTCTCGGAGACGATGCGCCGCTGCAGGCGCGACATCGTTTCCGGCGTGAGATCGTCGCGCTCCGCATAACGCGTCAGGCTGAGGAAGGCGCGGATGTTGGTCTGGATCGCATCGGTCACGTCGGGAATGAGGATCTCGATCGAGGCGTGCGCCGCGCCGAGCGGCAGCAGCGCCAGCAACGCGGCCACGATGCAGGTGAAGCAGCGGGCGGAGATTCGGGACATGGTGAGCGACCCCGTCTCCGTGCGCGCTATTCCGGCGAAGAATCGAACGACGGGTCGGTCGCGGCCGCCGCCGCGGGATCGTTCGCTTCGAGCCAGACTTCGGGGACTTCGACGCTCTTGAACTCGAAGCGCGACGTGCCGGTCTGCACGCCTGCAGCATCGAAGCGCCGTTCCTGCAGCACCGTGCGTCCGTTGCGCTCGACGAACAGCACGCTGGAACAGCGCGTGCCGTAGCGTTCGTTGACGATGAAGGGGGCGGAGACGACCCGCTCCCACTCGGGCGGCAGACCGGTCGAAGGCAGATGATCGTCGAGTGCCGGCTCGCGGTCGGCCAGCATCGCGAACAGGTCTTCCGGCGCGACGTCGGCGCCGGTGAGCAGCTCTTCGAAGCGCTTGCGCGTGCGCGCCAGCTTCGGCCACGGCGTGTCGATCAGATGATTGCTCAGTCCGTAGACGCCGGGCGCGAGGGCGGCAGGTCCGTTCGGCCCGCGGTTCGAAGAGTAGTAGAGCGCGCGGGCGCCGCCGACCAGCAGGTTGAAGTCGGAGTAGCGCGGCGCGGCGCCGCGCAGGTCGTCGAGGAATTCCTTCGGCGAGGTCGCGCCGGTCAGGAATCGCGGCACGAGTTGCCCGCGCGACGGCGCGCCCTCGACCGGTGCCTGCAGGTCGCGATAGTTGGTGACGACGCCGAACCGTCCGGAGCGCGCCACCCCGAGCCAGGTGCCGCCCGCCTTGAGGTCGCGACCGCCGAGGATGCGCGGATCGTCCTGCCACCAGCCGAGCGGCGCCGCGGGACGTTCGTGAAATTCATCGCGATTGCCGGCGAGGATCAGCCGATAGCGCGGGTGGTGTTTCCAGGCGAGAACGAGCAGGCACATAGGTGGTGATTGTAGAGCACGCCGTCAGGACTGAGATGCGCTCTCCGGACTGAATGAGGACTGAAGAAAGGCTGTAGGCTGCAGGCTGTAGCCAGAAGAAGAGTGTTTCATTCCGGCTCTGGCTACAGCCTACAGCCCACAGCCTTCCTCACCTCTTCGGCGCCTGCCACATCCTCACACCTGGCTCTTCCCGCAGCGCTGTCTCGGCGCCACCGTCATACCAGTCTTCGATCAGCCGGAACGAGATCGAGTGCGTCGTCGGCAGCGCGATCTCGCCGGCGGCGAGCTGCGCGCGGGTGAACCAGCGGGCGTCCTCCAGCTCCTGGTCGCTCAGGTCGATGTCCGTCAGGCGGGCGCGGGCGGTGAAGCCCAGCATCAGGGAAGACGGGAACGGCCAGGGCTGCGAGGAGTGATAGATGACCTCGTCGACGACTACGCCGGTCTCTTCGCGCACCTCGCGCGCGACCGCGTCCTCCAGGCTCTCCCCGGGCTCGACGAAGCCGGCGACGGTGGAATACCGGCCCGGCGGCCAGGCCGGCTGACGCCCGAGCAGCGCACGCTCGCCGTCCGTGACCAGCACGATCACGGCCGGATCGAGTCGCGGGAATTGCTGGTGGCCGCACGCGGAGCATTGCATAACGTGTCCGCCTTGCACCGCGATTGTCGGCGAAGCGCAGCGTCCGCAGAAGCGATGGTGCTCGCGCCAATGGACCATCGCGCGCGCGTAGGCGAGCAGGCCTGCCTCTTCCACAGGCAACTCACCGGCGATCAGCCGCAGGTCGTGCAACTCCGCGCCGCTGGCGAGCGCGGGCGGCGTTTCGCCCGCGACCGCAACGGCGAACACGACGCGCTCGTGAAACTCGCCGAGCAGGATGAAGCCGCTCGTGTCGAGTCCCGCGAGCCCCTGCGTGCCGGTCGCGAAGTACGCCGATGCACGTCCGTCGGACGAAGTCACGACAGCGCTGCGCGCATGCCAGACCGGCACGAACAGAGTCGCGGGATCCGCGAGCGCCGCGCGCAGGCGCTCCTCGTCCTTGCGCCAGTGCGCCGAGCGTGCGAGATACGGTCCGGCAAGTACGTTGGGATGAGAGCGCGGCAACGCCATGCGCGCGATTGTATCAGCGTCGTTCCTCGCCCGGTCCCTTCAACGCGCAGACCGGGCAGGTGCGGCGCCACATGTTGACGCGATCGCGCAGGTACTGACTGTCGCAATGTCGGCAGCGGACCGCGTGCAGGTCCGCATTACGCACCAGCAGTTGCAGGAGAAACCACGCGTGCTCGAACGAGATGTCGGCGTTGCGCAGGAGTTGACGATGCGTCTCGTAGGCGTCGCAGAACAGGCGGCCGAATTCGATCGATCCGGACGGTAGCGCGCCGAGCTGCGCGCTCGCTTGCGCACGCCACAGCCCGAACATCGCGAACACGCTCGCGAGCATCGACGATTCGAGCTGCGCGCGAGAGTTGCGCAAGAAGAACGCGACCTGTCGCGGCGATTTGCCGCGACGCCGGCGCACCGGCGCGCTCGGCATGTGGCTCGCGTAGGTCTTGTAGAGGCGGCGGATCCGATCGTCCGTTAATCCCGTGCACGAGCGGATCGTGCAGGTGCGGGCTTCGTGGCGGATCATGCGAAGAGCGAGATCGTGACGCTGACGCTCGTGGAAGTAGCGCTCGTTACTGATGTGCATGGAGGTCCCTCCCTGTGCAGCGCTCCTTCGCGAGTAGTGTGCACCCGATTGACGATCCGGTGAAGCCAATGTTTAATCGCCGCCCCCGATCGCGTCATGCAAGGAAGCATCGATGTCACGCAACGTCACGGAAGAATTGCCGGGCGCCAGTGCGCCGGTCTTGAGCGCCGCAGTTCTGGCGCGCATTCACGAGCTCAATCTCGATTACATCGAGCTGCTGGCTGCCGAGCACAACGCTGATGCAAGCGACGGTCAGTTGCAGCACTTGCCTTGCAAGCTGCACGCAGCAATCGCGGAGCTGTCGCCGACAGACCGCGTGTCGTTGGCAGCGTTGCCGTACACGCTGTACTCGCTCGGCTTCGAGGACGAGAAGCTGTGGCGCTCGCTGGCCGAGCCAGGAGCGTTGGCGGCGTCGTTGTCGATAACAGAGCGATACGCGCAGCCGCACAGCGCGTCGCCGCAAGCGTCACTGTGCGAAGTCGCGCTGCTCTACGCATGGCACGTGACGACGTGGAGTCCGCTCGCCGCGCGGCTCATTTACGCGATGCCGGAGACTGTCGCGGAACGGTTGATGGCTGCGCCGCCGTGGTACGTCAGGCGTCTCGCCGTGCATCATGCTTCGCTGTTGCTGCCGCGCTGGCCGACGAACCCCGGCTTCTGGCCCGACCTCGTGCGCTTCGCGGTCGCTGGCGATCAGCAGCGGCTCGCGACTGCCAAGGTCCTCGGCAGTCAGCTCATAGCAGCAGAGTTGCAGGGATCGGCAGTGCAGTCGCCGCGGCTGCGGGCGCGCTATCGTGGATGACGATTGCGCAACGAGCTGCCACGCGCGACGGCGTCGCTGCCGAACTTCGCGCGGATGTCGTCGAGAGCCGTGTCGAGGTGCTGGTTGCGGCTGGCTTCGGGCGCGGTGAAGAGCTCGAGCTGCGGTGTGCTCGTCAGGTCTCTCGCGCCGACGCCGAGCAGACGCACGGCGGCGCGCGGTTGCTCGCGCAGCCAGTCATCGAGCAGCTTCTCCGCTGCTTCGAGCAGTGGACGCGTCTGTTGTGTCGCGGGCCGGATCGAGCTTTGTCGGGTGTAGGTCTTGAAGTCCTTGCGGCGGATCTTCACGACCACGGTTTCTGCGAGCCACTCTTGCGAGCGCAGGCGCGCAGCGGTGCGGTCGGCCAGGCGCGCCAGCTCGGCGTGCAACTGGGCGCGGTCGCTGATGTCCGTGTCGAACGTTTCTTCGGAGGAGATCTGCTTCTCGTCCCAATCGGCGATCACCGGGCGCTCGTCGATGCCAGCCGCGCGCGCTTTGATGTCCGCCACGTAGCGGCCGAATACAGGTCGCAGCACTGCGTCGCTAGCGAGCCGCAGGTCGCGCAAAGTGCGGATGCCGATCTGTTCCAGGTGCGGAGCCGTCTTCTTGCCGATGCCGTGGAGCTTGCTGATTGGCAGCGGGTCGAGCAGCGCGGTGACTTCGTCATCGCGCACCACGACCAATCCATCGGGCTTGCGCAGATCGGAGGCAATCTTCGCCACCAGCCTGTTCGGTGCCACTCCGACCGACGCCGTCACTCCGGTGCGTTCGAAGATTTTCTTTTTGATCGCGACGGCGATGGTCGCGGCGTCGCCGAGGGCGGCCTGGCTTTCAGTCACGTCGAGGAAGGCTTCGTCGAGCGATAAGCCCTGCACGAGCGGCGTGTACTCGTGGAAGACAGCGAACACGGCTCGCGACACTTCCTTGTAGCGTTCGAAACGCGGCCGCACGCAGATTGCATGCGGGCAGCGGCGCAGCGCTTCGGTCATCGGCATCGCGGAATGCACGCCGTACTTGCGTACTTCGTAGCTGGCTGCGGCAACGACACCGCGGCCGCCGGTTCCGCCGACGATCAGCGGCTTGCCGCGCAGCTCAGGATTGTCGAGTGCTTCGACGGACGCGTAGAACGCGTCCATGTCGACATGGAGGATTGCTCTCAGAGGGCCCTCACGCGTTGCTGACGCGCGCCGGGCGCACGTCGAGCTGCTGCTCACCCGCGGCCATCTCCTCCGTCGTGAAGTCGTCGACGTGGATGAGCTCCATCACGCGGCGATCGTAGTCGCGCAGCATCGCCGCTTCGGTTTCGGTGAGGATGCCCGCCGCGAGCGATTGCTGGATCTGGCCGGGCATGTCGAGGGCGGTGACGCGTCCGGTCTTGACGCCTTCGACGCGCACGCGCTTCTCGAGCGGCTCCGCTGCGTCGGCGAGAACCAGCGCTTCCTGCAGCATCCCGAGCGGATTGCCGGGCTCGATCGTGCGGTAAACGCCGGTCGTCAGACGATCGCGCGGCATGCTCGTGTGCAGCATCTGCTCGACGATGTCGAGGCCGAGGCGATCCGGCGGCGCGTGATACGTCTGGCCGCGCGGGAAGATGAAGAAGCGCATGAACCCCGCAAGGAAACGGTTCGGGAAATTGCGCATGAAGCTGTGTAGCTGTTCCTGCGCCTTGTAGAGCAGCGAGCGGCATGCCCACTCGACCAGCGGCAGGTCGTCTTCCGGCCGGCCCTGGTTCTCGTAGTGCTTGAGCACCATCGACGCGAGATACATGCACGACAACACGTCGCCGAGGCGCGCCGACAGGCTCTCCTTCTTCTTCAGGTAGCCGCCGAGCGTCAACATCGCGACGTCCGTGGCGAACGCGAACGATGCGCTGAAGCGATTGATGTGCTGATAGAAGCGCTCGGTCGACCCGGCAGCGGGGACGTGCGAGAAGCGCGCCAGCGTCAGCGCCATCACCATCGAGCGCACAGCGTTGCTGATCGTGAAGCCGATGTGGCCGAACAGCGCCACGTCGAAGTCGCGCAGTGCTTTGCGCTTGTCCTTCTCGCGCGCCGCATTCATTTCGCGCAGGACGAACGGATGGCAGCGAATCGCGCCCTGACCGAAGATGATCAGGCTGCGCGTCAGCATGTTCGCGCCTTCCACGGTGATCGCGACCGGCACCAGGTCGTAACCGCGCGCGAGGTAGTTGCGCGGGCCGAGCATGATGCCCTTGCCGCCGTGGATATCCATCGCGTCGTTGGCGACGACGCGGCCGTATTCGGTGAGGTGATATTTCAGCATCGCCGATGGCACCGACGGTTTCTCGCCGCCGTCGATAGCGCCGGCCGTGACGGAGCGCGCCGCGTCCATGATGTAAGTGGTGCCGGTCATGCGCGCGATCGCTTCAGCGACGCCTTCGAACTGTCCGACTGGAACGTTGAACTGACGACGGATGCGCGCGTACGCGCCGGTCGCGAACACTGCTGCCTTCGACGCACCTGTCGCACTCGACGGCAGCGAAATGCAACGGCCCACCGACAACTGCTCGACGAGCATGCGCCAGCCCTGGCCGGCCATCTTCACGCCGCCGATCAGGAAATCGAGCGGCACGAACACATCCTTGCCCTGGATCGGCCCGTTCTGGAACGGTGCGTTCAGCGGGAAATGCCGGCGACCGATCGTGATGCCCGGCGTGTGGCGCGGAATCAGCGCGCAGGTGATGCCGTAGTCAGTGCGCTCGTCACCGAGCAGGCGATCGGGATCGAACAGCTTGAAGGCCAGGCCGATCACCGTGGCGACGGGCGCCAGCGTGATGTAGCGCTTCGAGAAGTTGAGGCGCACGCCGAGGATCTCGCGGCCCTCGTACATGCCTTTGCAAACGATGCCGGTGTCGGGAATCGATGCCGCGTCGGAGCCGGCGCGCGGCCCGGTGAGGCCGAAGCATGGAATCTCTTCGCCGCGTGCGAGGCGCGGCAGATAGTGATTGCGCTGCTCCTCGGTGCCGTAGTGAAGCAGCAGCTCGCCGGGGCCGAGCGAGTTCGGCACCGCGACGGTCGAGGCGACGACGCCGGAGCGACTGGAGAGCTTCACCAGTACGCACGAGTGCGCGTATGCGGAGAATTCGAGGCCGCCGTACTTCTTCGGGATGATCATCGCGAAGAAGCCCTTGCTCTTGATGTAG
>DATENH010000126.1:0-40891 GCA_035275145.1 Steroidobacteraceae bacterium
TTCAGGTCACGACTGCTGCGGGCATCACCGCTGTGGTGGATCTGGTGCTGAACAGCGGCGGCCGGCACGCCGGGTTCGTGCGTCAGGAAGATTTCCGTCTCCAGGACGTGCTGCAAAACCGCTTCGGCAAGCACTACGCTAATGCCAGCGGCAAGGAGATTTCGGCGCACGTCGTCGTCAGCGGTCAGGCGGGCCACCAGCGCTCGCTGCACCGCCGTTGAGGTTTCACTATGCGTGACATTCTTGCGTCTCTGGGTATCACCGAAACAAACGCCGGCGCGTGGTCGCAGGACGGTGGCTGGTCGAAAGACACCACGGGTCCGCTCATCGAGTCGATCAATCCGGCAACCGGTGAGTTGATCGGCCGCGTTCGCAGCGCGACCGTTGCCGACTACGAGCGTGTGATCGTTTCTGCGCGCAAGGCATTCGAGCAGTGGCGGATGGT
This sequence comes from Steroidobacteraceae bacterium, assembly GCA_035275145.1. Lineage (GTDB taxonomy): Bacteria > Pseudomonadota > Gammaproteobacteria > Steroidobacterales > Steroidobacteraceae > Steroidobacter. The sequence continues at coordinate 446 of DATENH010000126.1, forward strand.
TCCTGCACCGAAGCGCGGCGAAGCCGTGCGACTGATCGGTGAGGAGCTGCGCGCTCACAAGAGCGCGCTGGGGAGCCTCGTCACGCTCGAAACGGGCAAGATCAAGCCCGAAGGCGATGGCGAAGTGCAGGAGATGATCGACATCGCGGACTTCGCCGTCGGTCAGTCGCGCATGCTGTACGGCTCCACGATGCACTCGGAGCGCCCGATGCATCGCATGTACGAGCAATGGCATCCGCTCGGCATCGTCGGAATCATCAGCGCGTTCAATTTCCCGGTCGCCGTGTGGTCGTGGAACGCATTCCTGGCGGCGGTGTGCGGCGATGCCTGCGTGTGGAAGCCGTCGCCGAAGGCGCCCCTGTGCGCAGTCGCGGTTCAGAACATCGTGAATCGCGCCTGCGAGAAGGCGGGACTGCCGGGCATCTTCCAGCTCTTCATCAGCGCAGGCACCGAATTGGCGGAGAAGTTCGTCGACGATCGTCGCGTCGACCTCGTATCGTTCACCGGCTCGACGGCGGTCGGCCGCAAAGTCGGCGAGCGCGTCGCCGCGCGTCTCGGCAGGAGCCTCCTCGAGCTCGGCGGCAACAACGCCATCATCGTCGACGAGTTCGCGAATCTCGATCTCGCTGTGCCATCGATCGTCTTCGGCGCAGTCGGCACCGCCGGCCAACGTTGCACGAGCACGCGCCGCGTGTTCGTCCACGAGTCCCGCTCGAAGGAGCTGGAGCAGCGCCTGACGAAGGCCTACGCGCAGGTGAAGATCGGCAATCCGCTGGAATCAGGCACGTTGATGGGACCGCTCATCGACCCGCGCGCAGTCACCAGCTACAGCCAGGCGATTGCGAAGGCGCGCAGCGCGGGCGGCACGGTGCTGTGCGGCGACAAGGTTCGTGCTGGCGCCGGCAATTACGTCGAGCCGACGATCGTGCGCGCGCGCAGCGAGTGGGAGATCGTGCAGACGGAAACGTTCGCGCCGATCCTGTACCTGATCGAGTTCAAGACGCTGGACGAAGCGATCGCGATGCATAACGCTTCGCATCACGGTTTGTCGTCGTCGATCTTCACCGACCGCCTGCAGAACGCGGAGCGTTTCCTGTCCGCAGCCGGCAGCGACTGCGGCATTGCCAACGTGAACATCGGTACGTCGGGTGCAGAGATTGGCGGTGCATTCGGCGGAGAGAAGGATACCGGCGGCGGACGCGAGTCGGGATCGGATAGCTGGAAGGCGTACATGCGCCGCCAGACGAACACGATCAACTGGAGTTTGTCGCTGCCGCTGGCTCAGGGCATCGATTTCAAAGTCGGGGCCTGAGCGCGCTCGATCTGTTCCTGGATCCGCTTCTCCGAGACGGGGACGGCGGTTTTCAGGTCCTGCGCGAACAGCGACACGCGGAGCTCTTCGATCATCCACAGCAAGCGCTGGATCTCCGCCTGCTGCTCGTCGCTGTGCTGTTGCGCGTTCAGCTGTTCGAGCGCGCGCATTGCGGGGCGCACGCGCGCCATCAGCTCTGCATCGCGCTTCTGATTGCCCGGCGCCTTGTCGAGGCGCCGCGCGAGCGCCTTGAGATAGCGCGGCAAGTGCGGCCACAGAACGGCCGCCACGCCCGACGGAAAGTCCGCTGGCACGAGCGCCTGAAGCTGTGCACGTGCGTCCTGCTGCAAGGTTTGGAACGCGGAGCTGTCGAGTGCCGCCAGCTTCTGACGCACGTTGCGCAGCTCGCGCAACGTCTCGCGTGCGTGGCTCAGCACGCGATCGACGACTTCGCCGAAGCTGCTGCGATGACGATCTAGTAGCGCCTCGAACTGCTCCTGCGTACGCGGCAACGGCGTCGTATCGTCGCTGAGAAAAGCAACGCTGAAGACGCGCTCGGCCAGCGATTCGGGTATCGGTCGTTTCGTGTTGAGGCCCTGGCCGAGCAGCACGATGTCGCGATCATCGGCGAAGCGCTTGCGTGCGTACTTGAACTGCTCCGGCAAGGCGAGCATCGCAAGTCGCAGCACCGCGGGTCGCAGCGACTCCTCTGCATCCGCGGCGCTTCCCGCCTCCGTCAGCTCAACGCCGTCGCCGTGATCGCGCAGCGTCGGATAGACAGTGAATCGGAGCCCACGTCGCTGCACGATCCGATGCGCGGGCACTTCGCCGAAGTCCCAGCGACGATGCACTGAATCGGGCTTACCGCCCAACCGCTCGCTCTCGACGCGTCGGATGCTGCGTTTGAGCGCGAGCAGATCGCGTCCCTCGGCGAGCACGGCGCCGCTCAGATCGACGACGCGAATGTTGAAGCGCAAAGCGTCCGGCACCGGTAGCGCCGCGAGAGCCTCTGGCGTCAACGGAAAACCGCTGGAGCTCGTGATCCAGGTCGCAAGGGCGGAGTGGAAATCCTTGTGGTCTGCGTCGATCTCCTGCGCAGCGCGCGCGGCATATTCCGGCACCGGAACGAAGGCCTTGCGGACTTGCTTCGGCAGAGCGCGCAACAATTCGGTGATCGTCTCGATTCGCCAGCCGGGAATCGGCGATGCGAAGTCGGCTGGCGCTGCATTCGCCAGCAACGGCAGCGGCAGCGTGACTGTGATGCCGTCGCATGGATTACCGGGCTCGAATACGTAATCCAACGGCAGCTCGTTGCCGGCAAGTCGCAGCTTGTCTGGATGACTCGCGGCAGTCACCTCGGGGACATCACGACGCATGAGATCGCGCCGGGTCATCTGCAGCGCGCCGGTCGGATGCGCGCGCAACCACTTCTCCAACGCCGCAATCGAGTTCACCTCAGCCGGCAGGCGCTGCCGATAGAAGTCCGTCAGGGTCTGCTCGTCGACGAGCACGTCCTTGCGGCGCAGCTTGGCCTCGAGTTGCTCCACTTCGCGGCGCAGGTGGCGATTGTGCTCGAGGAACTTCGCACGCAGCCGCGTGTGCCCGTCGACGAGCGCTTCGCGCACGAAGATCTGCTGTGCCTCGGCAGGCGCGACACTGCCGTAGTTCACCCGCCGCCGCGACGACAGCGCGAGCCCGTACAGCGAAGTCGATTCGAATGCCGCCACGAAGCCGCGTTCCTCGACCCAGTGAGGCTCGTTGTAGCTGCGCTTGAGAAGATGCTCCGCGGCTGCCTCGATCCACGGCGGCTCGACGGCCGCAACCATGCGCCCATAGAGACGCGTGGTCTCCGTGAGACTCGCTGCGACGACCCACTTCGGCGGCTTGGACGCGAGCGGTGTTCCCGGCGCGATGACGAAACGCGTGCCACGCGCACCTTCGTACTCGCGTCGCTCGTCGAGTGCGCCGATGTTGCCGAGAAAGCCGGTGAGAATCGCCTGGTGCAGATCGTTGTAGTCCGCAGGGAGCTGGTTCGGCTTCAACTGCAGCTCCGCGACGATGTCGGCGAGCTGACGCTGCAGCTCTTGCCATTCGCGCATGCGGATGAACGAGAGGAAGTTCTCGCGACACCACTTGCGTAGCTGGCTGCCCGAGAGGGCCGCGCTCTGTTCGGCGAATGCCTTCCACAGATTCAGCACGGCGATGAAGTCCGACCGCGGATCGGCGAAAGCTGCGTGCTTTTGATCGGCTTGCGTCTGCGCCTCGGCCGGCCGCTCGCGCGGATCCTGCGCGGCGAGGAACGCAGCGATGATGAGCATCTCCGCCACGCAGCGATGATGGCTTGCTGCCAGCAGCATCCGTGCCAGCCGCGGATCGAGCGGCAGCGCGGAGACTTGCCGGCCGAGGCTCGTGACCACGCGATTCTCGTCGACCGCCTTCAGCTCCTGCAGCAACTTGTAGCCGTCGTTGATCTGGCGCGTGTCCGGCGGATCGACGAACGGAAAGTCCTGCGGCTCGCCGAGCTCGAGCGCCGCCATCTGCAGGATCACGCTCGCGAGGTTGGTGCGCAGGACTTCCGGCGGCGTGAACGGCGGGCGGGCGCTGAAGTCGTCCTCCGCGTACAGCCGGATGCAGGTGCCCGGGCTTTCGCGGCCCGCACGTCCCTTGCGCTGATCTGCGCTCGCCTGGGAGATCGGCTCGATCGGCAGGCGCTGCACTTTGCCGCGCACGCTGTAGCGGCTGATGCGTGCCAGGCCCGAGTCGACGACGTGCCGCATGCCGGGCACGGTCAGCGAAGTCTCCGCGACGTTCGTCGCGAGCACGATGCGGCGCGTCCCATGCTTCTCGAAGATCAGCTCTTGATCGCGCGTCGACAGGCGCGAATACAGCGGCAGCACTTCGGTCGCATGCAGTCGCGCTTTGCCGAGCGCGTCGGACGCTTCGCGGATCTGCTTTTCGCCGGGCAGGAAGACCAGCACGTCGCCGCGATCTTCGCGGTCCAGCTCCTGCACCGCGGCGACGATGCCTTCCGTCAACGACAGCTCCTCGTCCTCGTCGTCGCCGATCAGCGGTCGGTAGCGCACGTCGACAGGATAGCTGCGGCCCGACACTTCGATGATCGGCGCGCCGCCGAAGAAGTCGGCGAAACGCTGGGGGTCGATCGTCGCGGAGGTGATGACTACGCGCAGCTCCGGCCGCTGCGGCAGCACGCGCTTCAGCACGCCGAGCAGGAAGTCGATGTTGAGGCTGCGCTCGTGGGCCTCGTCGATGATCAGCGTGTCGTAGTTGCGCAGTTGCCGGTCGTGCTCGAGCTCGCGCAGCAGGATGCCGTCAGTCATCACCTTGAGCCGGGTGTCCGGCCCGGTGCGGTCGGTGAAGCGAACCTGGAAGCCGACCGCCGCGCCGACGGTGGTGCCGAGCTCGGCGGCGATCCTGTTGGCAATGGCGCGCGCAGCGATGCGTCGTGGCTGAGTGTGGCCGATCAAGCCCAGCGTGCCCCGGCCCGCTTCGAGGCAGATCTTAGGCAGCTGCGTCGTCTTGCCGGAACCGGTCGCTCCGCACACGACCACGAGCTGACGTTCCTGCAACGCCTTCGCGATCTCCTCGCGATGCGCGACGATCGGCAGCGCCGTGTCGTACTCGAGCTTGAGAGGCAGAGCTTTGAGTCGCTCGACGCGCGCGAGCGAATCGTCGATCGCCTTGCCCAAGGCGTCGACAGCTCGCTGCGTCTGCGCATCCGCGGTCTTGCGCGCGAACAGCCGGTCCAATTCGCGCGCCAGCCGCGGTCGATCCGCATAGCGCACCCCGGCCAGCCGCTCGCGCAAGGCCAGCAGCGTCGTGTTGAATGAAGTCATAGGTGCCGGGAGAAAAAACGAGGGAAAACTCAGCAATGCAGCATTTGATCGGACACCTGTTCAAGGATACCCGGTGTCGAATGCTGCAGCGCTGAGTTTCCCCTCGTTTTTTCTCCCGGCACCTACCTCACCTACGTCGGTGGGAAGCGGATCTCGATGCGGGCGCCGCCGAGCGGCGATTCGTCGATGTGGATCGTACCGCCATTGAGCTGCGCCAGCTCGCGCACGACCGACAAGCCGATGCCCTGGCCGCTGACGCGCTCGTCGAGGCGGGCGCCGCGGTCGAGCACGCGCGTGCGCTCGTCGACCGGAATTCCCGGACCGTCGTCTTCGACGATCAGTTGCAGACCGTCGCGGCGAGCGGTGGGATCGGTGATGCGGTCAGCGGTCAGCCGCACCCTGCCCCGGCTCCACTTGAACGCGTTGTCGAGCAGGTTGCCGGCGACCTCGGTGAGGTCTTCGCGATCGCCGGCGAACAGGCACAGCGGCGCGACCACGAGCTCGCAGTCGATGTTGCGGTCGACGTACACCTTCAACAGCGCTGCACGCAGCGCCTCGAGCGCACTGCGCACGTCGACCGGCGCGGTGCCGAGTCCGGTACCGCCCGATGCCGCCGCCCGCTTGAGCTGGTACTTGACGATGTCGTCCATCCGACCGACCTGCTCGTCGAGCTGCTTCGCGATCAGCAGCTCGCGCCCGTGCGCACCGCTGAGCAGGTTGCGCATGACGGCAAGCGGTGTCTTGAAGCTGTGCGCCAGATTGCCCAGCGTGTTGCGATAGCGGGCCAGGCGCTCGCGCTCGCTACGCAGCAGGGTGTTGAGATTCGCGGTGACGCCGATCAGCTCGCGCGGATATTCCGTACCCAGCTCCGTCATGCGCCCGGCTTCGATCTCCTCGATCTCGTGCTCGATTCGCCGCAACGGCGTCAGCAACCGGCGCAGCAGGAACGCCAGCGCGCCGAGCAGCAACAACATCACCGAGCCGAACCAGCCGAACAACTGGCCGCGGAAGCGGTTGAGCTGCGCGTAGTACGGCTCGAGATCCTCGGCAACGCTGTACACGAAGGTCCGCGTCACGCCGTTGTCGAATTCCCAGGCGATGCTGCGGCTCAACGCGCGCACCGGCGAGCCGTCGCCACGATGGAGCTGCCGATACTGCCGCTGGCCGGACGGCAACTGGACTGCGAAGTCGAGCCCCGTGCCGGTCAGGGAGTTCGAACGCCAGCTCGGATAGCCGTCGCTGCGCAGGATCTCGCCGTACAGGCCCGAGCTGGGATTCTTCAGGCGCTCATCGGTCTTCTCCGGCGCGGGCACCAGGCCGCCGCTGCTGTCCTCCTCGGAGGCGGAAATCAGCGCGAGCATCTGCGCTTCGAGACGATCGTGCATGCCCTGTTCAGTGACGCGGCGGAACGCGAAGTCGAGCGCCGCGATGGTGATGCCAAAGAACACGATCAGCAGGATGCTGACCGAGGCGAGCAGTCGTGTACTAAGGGAGCGTGGCCCCATTCAGTGCGTAATTTAACGCACCGGACACTTCATGCAGCGCTTTCGCGTTGCAGGGCGAAGCGATAGCCACGGCCGCGCAGGGTTTCTATCGGCTTGATCGAATCGTCCGGGTCGAGCTTGCGGCGCAGCCGGCCGATGAAGACTTCGATGGTGTTGCTGTCGCGATCGAAATCCTGCGCGTACAGGCGCTCGGTCAGCTCGCCCTTGGAGATGACCTCGCCGGCGCGGTGAATCAGATACTCGAGGATGCGGTATTCGAAGCTGGTCAGATCGACGCGCCGGCCGTTGACCGTCACTTCCTGCGTACGCGGATCGAGCGCGACGGCGCCACAACGCAGCACCGGCTGCGCCCAGCCGCCCGACCGGCGCAACAACGCCTGCATGCGCGCCAGCAGCTCCTCGAAATGAAACGGCTTGGCGAGATAGTCGTCGGCGCCGGCCTGCAGCCCTTCGACCTTGTCCTGCCACTTATCGCGCGCCGTGAGAATCAGCACCGGGTACGCTTTGCCCTCGGCACGCAGCTTCTTGATGAGCTCCATGCCGTTGAGCTTCGGCAGACCAAGGTCGACGATCGCGAGGTCGAGCGCGTACTCGCGAGCGCAGTACAGGCCCTCCTCGCCGTCCGCAGCGGCATCGACATTGAAGCCGTGCTGCTGCAGCTGTTCGACGATGGAATCGCGCAGGGGTTTTTCGTCTTCGACGATCAGCACGCGCATAGGATCAGTGCATTGCTCCTGATTCTGCGTCCACTCGCACGGTCCAGACCTTGCCCTCGGCACTGAGCAGACGGATCTGGTGGACTCGCTTGCCACCGCTCTCGACCGTTTCGGCCTTCACTGCCTTGGCACGGAAATGCCGCTGAGCCATTTCCACTGCCTGGTCCAGCGACACGCCGACCGGCTCGATCCGCTGCTCGTGCTTCTGGCGACGGTCGATCAGCTCCTGGGCCTGACCCGCCAACGGCGCAGCCGCCGCAAGTAGCGAGAGAAGGGCCCATACGAGATGCCGGCCAATGCGCATGAACTGTAGTGTACGTGCGGCGGGACGGTGATTCACGCCCCGCCGCGCACTTCCGATTAAAGTCAGTCTGTCATTTCGTCACTCGGCCGGAGCGACGGCCACCCGCACCTTGATCCGCTCGCCGGGGTCGTACGGCAGGCGCGTCGTGTACTCGCGACCGTTGTACTCGTAGGTCACGCGGTACCCGTCGATTCGCTCTTCCGTCGTGTGCTCGTAGCGCACGTCGCAACGCTCCACGGTTTCCTCGTGACCCGAGGGTCCGTAGCGCCGCGAGGCGCTGTTGTACCCGACAGCGGCGCCGACCGTCGCGCCCGCGATCGTTGCAAAGTCGTTGCCGTGGCCGTGACCGATCTGATGGCCGATCACGCCGCCGATGATGCCGCCGAGCACCGTCTGGGCCCCGACGTTCGGATTGGGCGATTCGACATAGCGCGTGTCGTCGTAGCACTCGCGGCGCGGCGTCTCGATGCGCACCTGGCGCACGATCGGTTCGACGTGCGTCACCGGGGCGTAGTCATACTCGCTGGACTCCCTGTTGTAGCGGGAATTCGAGTACGGGGGCGGCGTGGCAAGTGCGACACCCGTCACACCGAACACACCCGCCAACACCAGCAAACCACGAGCCTTACGCATCTTGTTCTCCGTTGAACCTGCCCGGCTTGTAGGCCGAGCTTGGGGGACACGGTAGGCGCCAAGGCATGAATGAACCCTGAATTGTGGTTTTTCGCCTTAACCGCTGTCGGCCAAGCGCTTTTTTCCCTCGTCCCAGAGCTTGTCCATCTCTTCCAGCGTCGCCTCGCGGGCGCTGCGACCCTGCTCGCGCAGACGCTGCTCGACGTAGCCGAAGCGGCGCTCGAACTTCGTGTTAGCGCCCCGCAACGCCGCTTCCGGGTCGACCCCCAGGTAGCGGCAGACATTGACGACGCAGAACAGCACGTCGCCCAGCTCGTCGGCGATCTCAGCCGGGCCGGCCTGCTCGCCGAGTCCCTGGCGCAGCTCGCCCAATTCCTCGTCGAGCTTGTCGAGCGCGCCGGTAACGTTCGGCCACTCGAAGCCGACCAGTGCAGCCCGCTTGCCGAGCTTGTTGGCGCGCGTCAGTGCTGGCAGTGCCAGCGGCACGTCGGCGAGCACGCTCTTGCCGGCCTGCTCGCGTTCCAGCCGTTTCTGCTCCTCCCAGGCGACGGTCTGCGCTGCCGCAGAATCGATCTGCCCACTCAATGATTGTGGGCCAAAGACATGCGGATGACGCCGTTCCAGCTTGTCGCAGATCGCAGCGACGACATCGTCGAAGGCGAACGAGCCCTGTTCCTTTGCCATCTGCGAATGAAACACGACCTGGAACAGCAGGTCGCCGAGCTCATCGCGCAGCGCGCCGGAGTCTGCACGTTCGATCGCATCGGCGACTTCATACGCCTCCTCGATCGTGTACGGCGCGATGGTGCCGAAGGTCTGTTCGAGATCCCACGGGCAGCCGCGCTGCGGATCGCGCAGGCGCGCCATGATTTGCAACAGCCGGTCGATGGCAGCCATGGTCACTCGCGCAGCAGGCGGTAAAGCGACATCAACATCCCGGCGGTCGCGCCCCAGATGCGATGCTCACCATAAGGAATGTCATACACGAGCACTTTCGTCGTGCCGAGCATGCGCTCGCGCGACTGGTGATTGGCCGTGTCGAGAATGTGCAGCAACGGCACCTCGAACGTCGATTCGACTTCACTGCGGTCGAGCTCGAGCGCGAACCCGGGCTGCACGAAGCCGACGACGGGCGTCACCCAGAAGCCGGTAAGAACGAGATGCGGCTCCAGATAGCCCGCGAACGTCACGTGCTGGCGCGACAGGCCGATCTCCTCTTCCGTCTCGCGCAGCGCTGCGGCCAGCGGACCTTCATCGGTGCCTTCGATGCGTCCGCCGGGGAAGCTGACCTGTCCTGCGTGATTTTTCAGATGCGAGGCTCGCTGCGTGAGCAGCACCGTCAGACCTTCTTCTCGGTCGACGATCGGCACCAGCACAGCCGCCGCTGCAGGTGAGGCCGGAAAGTATTGGCGAACGGCTGCGTCCACTTCCGCCGAGAATCCCGCCGGCACTGCCGAGCGCGGATCGGTCGGCGGACGCGAGTCCTGCAGCCGCTCCTCGATCAGTCGCCGCAACTCGTGCCGATTACCGGCCGCTATCGTCACCTTCAACCGCCGCCGCCGTCGATCTTGGCGCCGCCGCGCGTGAGCGCCCGCGGATCGAGCAGGCGCTGCAGTTCCTCGGGCGCCATCTGCGTCTGTTCGGCAACGACCTCTTTGATCGGCCGGCCTTGCTCGTACGCCAGCTTCGCGAGCTTGGCTCCCTGCTCGTAGCCCAGCACCGAATTCAGGGCCGTGATGAGGATCGGGTTGCGTTCGAGCGCCGCCTCGACGCGCGACCGATTGACGGCCATGCCGGCGATCGTCGTATCCGCGAGCGCACGCGCGGCGTTTGCAGACAGATCGATGCTCTGCAAAAGGTTGTACGCGATCACGGGCAACATGACGTTGAGCTGGAAGTTGCCGGACTGCCCGGCGATCGCGATCGTCGCGTCGTTGCCCATCACCTGCGCGCACACCATCGTGACAGCTTCGGCAATCACCGGATTCACTTTGCCGGGCATGATGCTGCTGCCCGGCTGCAACGCCGGCAACTTGATCTCGGCGATTCCCGCCAGCGGCCCGCTATTCATCCAGCGAAGGTCGTTGGAGATCTTCATCAATGCCACGGCGAGCGCGCGCAACTGACCGGACAACTCGACTGCGGTGTCCTGCGAAGACAGCGCCTCGAAATAATTGCCGGCCGGTCGCAGCTCGAGACCGCACTTCACCGAGAGATAACGCGTGGCACGCGCGGCAAAGCGCGGATGTGCGTTGACTCCCGTGCCCACCGCAGTGCCGCCGAGCGCGAGGCCTTGCAGGCGACTGCGACACTCCATGATGCGCGCGCTGGCATGATCGACCTGCGCGTGCCAGCCGCTCATTTCCTGACCGAATGTCAGCGGCATCGCATCCATCAAGTGCGTGCGCCCGGTCTTGACGACGTCGCCGATGTCGCCGATGCGGCGACTGATCACTGCGCCCAGATACGCGAGTGCCGGCAGCAGGTGCTGCTCGATCGCGAGCAAGGCGCTCAGGTGGATCGTGGTGGGAATCACGTCGTTCGAGCTCTGGCTCATGTTGACGTGATCGTTGGGATGCACGGCGACGCCGGCGTAGCGGCTGGCGAGGTGCGCGATCACCTCGTTGGCATTCATGTTGGTGCTGGTGCCGGAGCCGGTCTGGAACACGTCGAGCGGGAAGTGCGCGTCGTGCCGCCCTTCCGAGACTTCCAGCGCGGCCTTCTGGATGGCCGCGGCGCGCTTGGCATCGAGGCCGTCGAGGTCGAGGTTGGTGGTCGCAGCGGCCCACTTGATCAGGCCGAGCGCACGGATGAAGTCGCGCGGCATGCGCAGCCCACTGATCTGGAAATTCTCGAGCGCACGCTGCGTCTGTGCACCCCACAACGCGTCGGTGGGCACTTGCAGCTCGCCGAGACTGTCTCGTTCGGTACGGAAACCTTCGTTCGCCACGCGAACCTCGATGCAAGAAGGCGTTTGATCTCCGGTACTATAGTACTTTGTCGGGCCAAAGCCCGACCTACAGCCCATGAATAACAGCACGCTCAACGCCATTTCGCCGATCGACGGACGCTACGCCGACAAGGCGGCCGAGTTGCGGCCGCTCTTCAGCGAGCGCGGGCTGATCCGGCAACGGGTCCGCGTCGAAGCGCTCTGGCTCAAGGCACTGGCTGCCGAGCCCGGCATCGTCGAGCTGCGCGGCCTGCCGGCCGCCGCGCTGACGGTGCTCGACGCGTTGGCTGCCGAGCTCACCGAGGCGGAAGCAGCCGAGGTCAAACGCATCGAGCGCGAGACGAATCACGACGTCAAAGCCGTCGAGTACTTCGTCAAGGCGCGCCTCGACGCGGTGCCCGCGTGGCGCACGCGCCGCGAGTTCGTGCACTTCGCCTGCACGTCGGAGGACATCAACAACCTCAGCTATGCGTTGATGCTGCGCGATGCTCGCGACCAGGTGCTGCTGCCGCGCCTCGACACGCTCATTGGCCGGTTGCGTACGCTCGCGCACACCAATGCGGCGGTCCCGATGATGGCCCGCACTCACGGCCAGCCCGCAACACCGACGACGCTCGGCAAGGAGATTGCGAATTTCGTGCATCGCCTGGCGGAGCAGCGCACGCGCTTCGCGGCCGTGACCATCGCCGGCAAGATCAACGGCGCGGTGGGCAACTTCAATGCGCACCTCGCTGCGTATCCGCAGGTCGACTGGCCCACGCTCGCACGTCGCTTCGTCGAATCGCTCGGGCTGACCTGGAACCCTTACACGACGCAGATCGAGCCGCACGACTGGATGGCCGAATACTTCGACGCGCTGGCGCGCTTGAACACGGTGCTGATCGATCTGTGCCGCGACATGTGGGGCTACATTTCGATCGGTTACTTCCGCCAGCGCCCCGTCGCCGGCGAAGTCGGCTCCTCGACGATGCCGCACAAGGTCAATCCCATCGACTTCGAGAATGCCGAGGGCAACCTCGGGCTCTCCAACGCCCTGCTGCGCTTCCTCGCCGACAAGCTGCCGATCTCGCGCTGGCAGCGCGACCTCACGGACTCGACCGTGCTTCGCAATGTCGGCGTCGCGGCCAGCCATGCATTGATTGCCTGGCGCTCGATCGAGCGCGGCCTGGAGCGAGTCGAAGTCGACGCACGCCAGCTCGCCGCGGACCTGGACGCCAACTGGGAACTGCTGGCGGAACCGATCCAGACCGTCATGCGTCGATTCGGCGTGGAGAACGCGTACGAACAGCTCAAGTCCCTGACCCGCGGGCAGCGCGTCGACGCCGAATCCCTGCGCCGTTTCATTGCCGGCCTCGCGATCCCCGAGGAGGCCAGGCGCGCGCTTCTGGAGCTTACGCCGCAGCGCTACACCGGCTGCGCCGAGGACCTGGCGCGCAAAGTCTGACCAATAAATTTTTGATCAGTGTCACAAATCCTGCCGGATCAGCCGGTTATAGTCCCTTCATGATTCTTCGTCCTGATCTCACGGTCGCCGCCATCGTCGAGCGCGACGGGCAATTCCTGCTCGTCGAGGAGCGCGTTGCCAATCGCATGGTGTTCAACCAGCCCGCGGGCCATGTCGAGAAGGGCGAGCAATTCGTCGAAGCGGTGGTGCGCGAGACGCTCGAAGAGACGGCGTGGACGTTCAATCCGGAAGCGCTCGTCGGCATTTATTTCTGGGAGCAGCCCGATCAGCCTCGCAGCTTTCTGCGTGCGGCGTTCTGCGGTCGGGTCAGCAGCCACGACCCGGCGCGCAAGCTCGATCGCGGCATCGCGCGCGCCGTGTGGATGACGCGCGAGCAAGTCGTCGCGCGCTCGGCGCGACTGCGCAGCCCGATGGTGCTGGGTTGCATCGATGACTATCTGGACGGCGCCCGCTATCCGCTCGACGTCGTCAGGCACGTACTCAAGGATCCGAACTCGCTGAGCACGGCCGATCTGCGCTCCCGGTCCTTCGACCATCCGGCGTTGAACCGGGTCATCTAGTCCCGGGTCATTGGCCATGAGAAGCGGATACCATCCGCTCCCCATGTCTGCCACTCCCGTCATCGTTGGCATGTCCGGCGGCGTCGACTCGTCCGTCGCGGCGTGGCTGCTGCAGCAGCAGGGCTACGACGTGCAGGGGCTCTTCATGAGCAACTGGGACGAAGACGAGGACGGCTACTGCACGGCGGCTGAGGATTTCCAGGACGCTCGCAGCGTGTGCGAGCAGCTGCGCATTCCGCTGCACAAGGTGAGTTTCGCAGGCGAATACCGCGAGCGCGTCTTCGCCTATTTTCTCGAGGAGTACCGCGCCGGACGCACTCCCAACCCGGACGTGCTGTGCAACCGCGAGATCAAGTTCGGCGTCTGCTTCGACTATGCCCGGCGGCTCGGTGCCGAGTGGGTTGCTACGGGGCACTACGCGCGCGTCGAGCACGGTGCGATCCCACGTCTGCTTCGTGGCGTGGACACGGGCAAGGATCAGAGCTACTTCCTGCACGCGATGCCGTCGCAAGCGCTCGCACGCACGCTGTTCCCAATCGGCTCGATGCAGAAGAGCGACGTGCGCCGAATGGCACGCGAGCTGACGCTCCCCGTGTTCGACAAGAAGGACAGCACCGGCATCTGCTTCATCGGCGAGCGACCGTTCGCGGAATTCCTCGCGCAATATCTGCCAGCCCAACCGGGAATTATCGAGACGGCCGAGGGCCGCAAGATCGGTGAGCATCGCGGCCTCATGTACTACACGCTCGGTCAGCGCCAGGGCCTGGGCATTGGCGGGCGCAGCAATGCCTCCGAAGAGGCTTGGTACGTCGCCGACAAGGACCTGCAGCGCAACGTCCTCATCGTCGTCCAAGGCCATGAGCATCCGGCTCTGTTCCGCAGCGAACTGGTCGCGTCGCAATTGACCTGGGTCGCAGGCGAGGCCCCGGCTACGCATTTCCGGTGCACGGCCAAGGTCAGGTACCGCCAGCCGGATCAGGAGTGCGAGGTCCGCGTGCTCGCGAGCGGCGGTTGCGCTGTCCAGTTCGACGAGCCGCAGCGGGCCGTGACGCCCGGGCAGTACGTGGTGTTCTATCGCGGCGAGGAGTGCCTGGGCGGCGGGGTCATCGAGGCGTCTCACGGGCAGTCTCAGCCGCTATAATCCGCCCCCTTTGGCGGGCGCAGTCGCGCATCGCCATATCTTTAGAATATCGATGGTTGAGCCACCATATATTTTACCCGCACCCCTGCAAGCGCTAAGGTGCGCGGGCCGAGGCGAGCGTGTCGCCCGGCCATTTCTCCCGGAGGACGCATGAAAGACTCGTTCAAGGCGCGCACCACGCTCGCTTGCGGCAACAACAACTTCGAAATCTTCAGCCTCGCTGCGCTGAAGGGTCGCAACGTCGCCCGCCTGCCCTACTCGCTGAAGATCCTGCTGGAAAACCTGCTGCGCTTCGAAGACGGCGTGAACGTCACGCGCGACGACGTCGATGCGCTGCTGAACTGGGATCCGAAAGCGGCGCCGGCCTACGAGATCTCCTTCTCCCCGAGCCGGGTGATCATGCAGGACTTCACCGGCGTGCCGGCCATCGTCGATCTCGCCGCGATGCGCGAGGCGATGATCAAGCTCGGCGGCAACCCGGACGAGATCAACCCGTTGTCGCCGGCGGAACTGGTGATCGATCACTCCGTGCAAGTCGACGCCTACGGCTCCCGCGACGCGCTCGCCAAGAACACCTCGATCGAATTCGGCCGCAACACCGAGCGCTATGCATTCCTGCGCTGGGGTCAGACTGCATTCCGCAACTTCAAGGTCGTGCCGCCGAACACGGGCATCGTGCACCAGGTCAACATCGAGCACCTGGCGCGTGTGGTGTTCGACATGGAGAAGGACGGCGTGCGCTGGGCGTACCCGGACACGCTGGTCGGCACCGACTCGCACACGACGATGGTCAACGGACTCGGCGTGCTCGGCTGGGGCGTCGGCGGCATCGAAGCGGAAGCGGCGATGCTCGGTCAGCCCGTGACGATGCTCATTCCGCACGTCATCGGCTTCAAACTCACCGGCAGCCTGCCCGCCGGCACGACTGCGACCGATCTGGTGCTCACCGTCACCGAGATGCTGCGCAAGAAAGGCGTGGTCGACAAATTCGTCGAGTTCTTCGGCGACGGACTCGCGAGCCTGCCGCTCGCCGACCGCGCGACCATCGGCAACATGTCGCCGGAGTTCGGCAGCACCTGCGCGATCTTCCCGGTCGACGAAGAGACGCTGCGCTATCTCGAGCTGACGGGCCGCAGCGCCGATCACATCGCGATGGTGAAAGCCTACGCGCAGCATCAAGGTCTGTGGCGCGAGAACGGCCAGCCGCAGGCGGATTACACCGCCGTGCTGCAGCTCGACCTCGGCACCGTCGAACCTTCGCTCGCCGGCCCGAAGCGTCCGCAGGATCGCGTGCCGTTGCGCACGGCGAAGCAGACCTACCAGGCGGCGCACACGAAGATGGCCGAAGAGCGTGCTGCCAAGAATCCTGCCGCGAAGGGCGTCGCGTCGGTCACGATGGACGGCAAGACATTCGATGTCGCAGACGGCGCGGTGCTCATTGCCGCGATCACGAGCTGCACGAACACCTCGAATCCGGCCGTGCTGATCGGAGCCGGCCTGCTCGCTCGCAACGCACGCAGGCGCGGCCTGAACTCGAAGCCCTGGGTCAAGACCAGCCTCGCGCCGGGTTCACGCGTCGTCACCGATTATCTCGACAAGGCCGGGCTCTCGGGCGATCTCGAAGCAGTCGGCTTCTACACCGTCGGTTACGGGTGCACGACCTGCATCGGCAACTCCGGGCCGCTGCGGCCGGAAATCTCCGAGGCCGTGCGTGCCGGCGACCTCATCGCCTGCTCGGTGCTCTCCGGCAATCGCAACTTCGAAGGCCGCGTGCATCCGGAAGTGAAGATGAATTTCCTCGCCTCGCCGCCGCTGGTCGTCGCGTACGCGCTCGCCGGCTCGCTCAACGTCGACATTACGACCGAGCCGCTCGGCACCGGCAGCGACGGCAAGCCTGTCTACCTCAAGGACATCTGGCCCTCGTCGGGCGAGATCCACGAGTTCATCGCCAAGTCGGTGGACTCCGCGATGTTCAAGAAAGGCTACGCCAGCGTGTTCACCGGCGACGAGCACTGGAACTCGATCCGCCTGCCGAGCGGCAAGATCTACTCGTGGGACGACAAGTCCACGTACGTGAAGAACCCGCCGTACTTCGTCGGCATGACGATGAAGCCGGGCGCGGTTGCCGATATCCGCAACGCACGCGCGCTCGCGCTGCTGGGCGATTCGGTGACGACCGACCACATCTCGCCCGCCGGCGATATCTCGAAGTCGAGCCCGGCTGCGAAGTACCTGGTGTCGCTCGGCGTGCAGCCGGCGGACTTCAACTCGTACGGAGCCCGTCGCGGCAATCACGAAGTGATGATGCGCGGCACGTTCGCCAACATCCGCCTGCGCAACCAACTCGCGCCCGGCACCGAAGGCGGTGTCACGGTGCACGTGCCGAGTGGCGAGCAGATGAGCATCTACGACGCCGCGATGCGCTACAAACTGGAAGGCACACCGCTGGTCGTACTGGCTGGCAAGGAGTACGGCACCGGCTCGTCGCGTGACTGGGCTGCCAAGGGCACGATGCTGCTGGGCGTGAAAGCGGTGATCGCCGAAAGCTTCGAGCGCATCCACCGCTCGAACCTGATCGGCATGGGCGTGCTGCCGCTGCAGTTCAAGGAAGGTCAGAACGCGCAGTCGCTCGGGCTGACGGGCAAGGAGACTTTCGAGATCATCGGCCTGAACGGCGGCGCGGCGAAAGTCGTCACCGTCGTCGCAACGCCGCCAACCGGCGCGCCGATCAAGTTCGAGGTCCGCGTGCGCATCGACACGCCGAAGGAGCGCGAGTACTTCCAGCACGGCGGAATCCTGCACTACGTCCTGCGCCAGCTGGCGTCGTCGAGCAAGGCAGCCTGACGAGGGATGCCATGACCGAGCACGTTAAAATCGCTGTCGCCGACCACGTTCTGCGCATCACGCTCGCGCGGCCGGAGAAGAAGAACGCGCTCACCCAGGCAATGTATGTCGCCATGGGCGAGGCGTTGACGCGCGCGGAGAGCGACCCGGCGGTACGCGCCGTCCTGATCGACAGCGAAGGCGACTCCTTCACCGCCGGCAACGACATCGCGGATTTCGCCGCGATCGCAACCGGCGCGATGTCTCGCGAGCAGATGCGGACGCACATCTTCCTGGAGGCGCTCGCGCGCGGCACCAAGCCGTACGTTGCCGCCGTCGCCGGCATCGCGGTCGGTGTCGGCGTCACGATGCTGATGCATTGTGATGTCTCGTACGTCGCCGAAGACGCTCGCCTGTCGACGCCGTTCGTCAATCTCGCGCTCGTTCCGGAAGCCGCGTCGTCTTGGCTCATTCCAGCGCGCATCGGCTACGCGCGGGCGTTCCAGCTTTTTGCACTCGGCGAGCCGATCGATGGCAAGACTGCTGCGGCGATCGGACTCGTGACGGCCGCGCTGCCTGCGGCGGAAGTCCGCAATAAGGCTCTGGCCACTGCGAAGGCGCTCGCTGCGAAGCCCGCGGGTGCATTGCAGGCGACCAAGAAGCTGATGCGGGACTCTGCGGCGATTCTCGCTGTGATGGCGCGCGAAGGCGAGGTGTTCGGCAACCGGCTGCGCTCGCCGGAGGCCGCCGAAGCTTTCCGTGCATTCGCCGAGCGACGCGCGCCCGACTTCACCAAGATCCAGAGCTGAGCCGCGGAGGCCTGCGATGCACCTGCCGTTCGCGACGCCGATCCAGGACACCGGCACCGAGCTGATCGGTCCGCTGCGCGCGCCGCGGCAGATGCTCGCGGCGCAGAAGTACGACGATCACACGTCGATCCACGACAACGCGACCGCGCAGAAATTCGGCTTCAAGGGCGGCACGATCGAGGGTCCCACGCATTTCAGCCAGTTCGCGCCGCTGTGCGTCGCGCTGTGGGGATCCCGGTGGCTCGCACAGGGCTCGCTGTCCGCGCACTATCGAAACGCCTGCTTCGAAGGCGAGAAGGTCCGCGCTTTCGTGAGCAAGCCGCAGGACGAGGCAACGCAGACCACGATCCGCATGGAACGTGAGGATGGCACCGAAATCCTGCGCGGCACGGCTGCGATCGGCGGCAACAACCCACCCTCTGCGCTCGAACAGCGCATCAGCGAGCTGCGACCGCCCGAGACGCCGGTGATCCTGCGCGACGTCCACGTGGGAATGCGCACGAAACGCATCACCGTGCGCATGGACGCAGACCAGAACATGGGCGCGCTGTATCCGTTCTCGCTCACGCAGAAGCTGCAGGCGATCACCGAGCCATCGCCGTGGTACACCGCCGATGGCGCAGCGAGCTCGCCATGGAAGCAAGCGATCATTCCGGTCGAAATGGTCAGCGTGCTGCTGAACTATTCGAGCGACGCCGCGAGCTTCCCGGTGCGCAGGCCGGTCGTGGGCTTGTTCGCGGATCAGGAGATCCGCATGCACAACGGGCCGCTGCTCGTGGGCCATTCGTATGAGATGGATCGCGAGGTGGTGGCGTTGAGCGGGAGCCGGAGGACGGAGAGTTTGTGGATTCGAACGCGAGTGTTCGAACCGGGAGCGGATGAGGTGTTGGCGACGATGCTGCTCAATGCGGCGTATATGAAGGATTCTTTCCCGGGGTATGAAGAAGAGCTGAAGGAGTCGGGCTAAAGCCTGCTGCGCAGGGATGCGCGAATGCAGCGGGCGCAGGATGCGCCAGAGCTGCCGACCTACAGCGCTTCAGCGACGCCACTTCTGGAGTTTCTTTGGCGGGTGGGGCTTGCGTTGCAGGCGGATCGGCAAGCGCGGCGGCTCGGGCTCGTCTTCGACGAGCCACTGCTCCTTGAACGCTTGCAGTGCCTCGGCCTGCACGGCTGCGTGCCGCGTCGAGAGCAGCAGCGATGACGGCGCGCACACGCGCGCACGAATCAATCCCAGATCCGCTGCCGCATCGAACAGGCTCGGATACCAACTCTGCCAACCGGGCAGCAGGCTCTCGACCTGCTCGCGCAGATTGAGGCGCTGGGGCGATTCGGTCGGCACGCTCATCACGGCCGTGTTTTACCACGAAGCTCACGGCAACTGCAGTCCTTGCATCACGCGCTATCCGTGCGCGAAACTGTTGGCCCTCCGAGTCGATACCAGTCCACACGTCGCGTGACGAGCATCACGGCGGCGAGTGCGACGAACAGCACGATTGCACCGAGTAGCAGTGCGTAGTCCTCGGACAAAACCAGCGCATAAAGCAGCGCGTACACCCCACTCATCGCAACTGCCGCGACAGCGCCGCGCAGCGAACTGCGCAATGCTCCTGCGACGTAAACTCCGATGAGCGCGACGAGTGCGACAGCCGCCGACAGATAAGCTGCTGCAAACGAGATGTGTTCGGAGAGTGCGATGAGCAGCAGATAGAAGATGCTCAATGCCAACCCGATCATCAGGTACTGCAGCGGATGCAGCGGGTTGCGCGTGATCTGCTCCCACGCGAAGAAAGTCAGGAACGTCAGCGCAATGAACAGCAGCGCATATTTCACGGCGCGCTCGCTGCGCTGATAGACATCGACAGCCTGATAGAGGCCGACACCGAAGGCGGATTGCTGAAGCACGCTCTCATCCACCTCCTCTTCGCTGAACGCTTGACGGTACGAGCGATTCAGCTCCAGCACCTGCCAGCGTGCATCGAAGCCCTCCTGCGTGATCGTTCGCTCGGCCGGCAGAAACGCGCCGTGGAACGACGGATGCGGCCAGTTGGCGTGCATCTGCACGGTGGTCGTGCTGCCGATCGGCAGTAACGACAAGTCGCGACTGCCGGCGGTGACGGCGTGAAACTCGAACGCCGCCGACGCGGTCTTCGCGAGCTCCGTCAGATCGACAGCCGCCTCGATGCCGCGATAGACGCCGCGCTGGGCCGGCCCGAGCTTGACGGTCCCACCGGCGAAGTTCGTCTCGCTCACTTCGCGCAGACTGCGCACCTCCGACACCGGCAAGCGCAAGCGGCTCTCGTGCCACAGGTACGTAACTCCAGGCCGGTCGAGCAGCGGCTGCAACGCGGCGAACTCGAACTCGCCTTTGAACTGCACGTCGGCGAGGTAGACCGGCACCGCATAGATGCCGACGTAGCGCGCCTCGTCCTGCAGTTTCAGATCGACCTTCACATCCAGGCGCGCCGGCAGCAGGTACAGATCGCTGCGGATGATCCGGGTGACCTCCTTCTTGTCGTCGATCTTCTCGACCACCGTGCGCTGCGTCGGCACGACCAGCATCGGACCGCCGAGTACAGCGCTGCCGCCCCAACCTTCTGCCACGCGCGTATAGGCTTCCTCGCGCAGCGAGGAGCGCTCGGAAACGAGACCTCGTAACATGGCCAGCGGCATCAGCAACAGCAGCACGATCACGCCGATCAGCACTGCCTTGAGGGTCACGGATCCCGATTCGCCGAGCTGGAACGCCGCCATGGGGTCACTCCCGCAATCTGTGGTGGTTGGTGGTGGTTGCGGGGAGCCTGCGCCCGCAAGCAGGCATTCCGCCGACGCAATTCGGGCGAACTGTGGCGCGGCGATCAGGTCAAGAATCCGTGAGGCGCTGCCGTGCGTAGTCCCCGGCGTGCTAACTTGTCCTGCGTAGTCTTGGAGCTCGAACCCTATGCTGATCCGACAGCCCCGCCCCGGCGACTCGGCCAAGATCCGGCCGTCAGAGATCACGCCCGAGTCGGCCTTTTTGAATCGCCGCACGCTGCTGCAAGCCGCGCTCGCCGCCGGCGTCGCCGGTCTCGGCGGCGCGTGGTCCGAGCCCGCAGCGGCTGACGCTGCGCCGCTCGACTACAAGCGCAACGAGAAGTACAGCCTGTCCGAGAAGCCGAACAGCTTCGAGGACATCACCAACTACAACAACTTCTACGAGTTCGGCATCGACAAGGGCGCGCCCGCCGCAAACTCCGGCAAGTTCAAGCCGCTGCCGTGGTCGGTCGCGGTCAGCGGCGAGTGCGAGAACAAGGGCAGCTTCACGTTCGAAGACGTGCTCAAGGGGCACCCGCTCGAAGAGCGCGTCTACCGCCTGCGCTGCGTGGAAGCGTGGTCGATGATCATTCCCTGGGTGGGCATCCCGCTCGCGGACGTGCTGAAGCGTTACAAGCCGACCTCGAAGGCGAAGTACGTCGCCTTCAAGACGGTCATGCGGCCGTCGGAGATGCCCGGCCAGCGTTACGACGTGCTCCAGTGGCCGTACGTCGAAGGCCTGCGCATCGACGAAGCGATGAATCCGCTGGCGATTCTGGCCGTGGGCGTGTACGGCAAGTCGCTGCCGAATCAGAACGGCGCGCCGCTGCGGCTGATCACGCCGTGGAAGTACGGTTTCAAGGGCATCAAGTCGATCGTCGAGATCCGCTTCACCGAGCGCCAGCCGCCGACGTCCTGGAACATCTCGGCGCCGCACGAATACGGCTTCTATGCCAACGTGAATCCGAACGTCGACCATCCGCGCTGGAGCCAGGCGCGCGAGCGGAAGATCGGACGTGGGTTGTTCGAGTCGCGGGTGCCGACGTTGATGTTCAACGGGTATGAGCAAGAGGTTGCGTCGCTGTACCAGGGAATGGATCTGAAGAAGTTCTATTGATGCCCTCGAACTTCGTAGTGCGTCGGCTCTTCAAGCCGGCGTTGTTCCTGCTGTGCCTGCTGCCGCTCGCCTCGCTCGTCTGGCGTGCGTACGAGCTCAGCGGCACCAATCTCGGCGCGAACCCGGTCGAGAAAATCCAGGACACGCTCGGTCAGTGGGGACTGCGCCTGCTGCTCATCACGCTCGCAGTCACACCGCTGCGCGACTGGCTCAATGCACCGTGGCTGATCCAGCTTCGCCGCATGCTCGGCGTGTACGCCTTCTTCTACGTGCTGATGCACTTCCTGACGTGGCTGATCCTGGACCAGGACCTGTACTGGGCCGGCATCCTGCCCGACATCGCGCGCCGGCCGTTCATCACGATCGGCTTCCTGGCGCTGCTGCTGCTGATTCCGCTGGCCGTGACTTCGACCAACGGCATGATGCGTCGGCTCGGGCGGCGCTGGAAATCGCTGCACCGGCTGATCTACCTGATCGTGCTGCTCGGCATCTGGCACTACTACTGGCAGGTGAAAGCCGACGTGCGCGAGCCGCTGATCTATCTCGCGATCGCGCTGGTGTTGCTGGGCTGGCGCGTGTGGAAAGTACGGCGGCGATTGCTGCCGTCACATCGCAGTACGGATCGACCAGAGCTCCGGGAAGAAACGTAGCTCCAGAGCCTTGGTGAGATACGACACGCCGCCCGTGCCGCCGGTGCCGCGCTTGTAACCGATGATGCGCTCCACCGTCTTCATGTGACTGAAGCGCCAGAGCTGGAAGTGATGGTCGAGGTCGACCAGCTTCTCCGCCAGCTCGTACAGATCCCAGTTCGTATCGACGCTGTGGTACACGGACAGCCAGGCCGCGGCCACCTGCTTGCTCGGTTGATACGGCTGCGACCAATCGCGGTCCAGGTACTCGTCCGGAATCTCGAAGCCGCGCCGGCTGAGGAGGCGCAGCGCCTCGTCGTAGATGCTCGGCGTGTTCAGCGCACGCTGCAGCCCTTCGTAGGAGGCGGCGTCGCGCCGATGCACCTGAATCATCTCGGCGTTCTTGTTGCCGATCACGAACTCCAGCATGCGGTACTGCACCGACTGGAAGCCGGACGCGCGCCCGAGCTCGTTGCGGAACATCGAATACTCCGCCGGCGTCATCGTCGCCAGCACGTCCCACGACTGCACCAGTTGTGCCTGGATCCGCGACACGCGCGCCAGCATCTTGAACGACGGTCCGAGATCGTCGCGCCGAATGTGCTCGCGCGCGGCCGTCAGCTCGTGCAGACAGAGCTTCATCCACAGCTCGGAGGCCTGGTGGATGATGATGAACAGCATCTCGTCGTGCTCGGCGGAGACTGGCCGCTGCGCCGAGAGCAGCCGCTCCAGCCCGAGATACTGGCCGTAGCTCTGCGACTCGCCCAGGTCCCAATGAACCTGCTCGTCCGATAGATCGACGGGCTTCGCCGGCCGATTGGGATCCTGGTCGCTCACGAGAACATCCACCCCGGTACGCTTTGCCAGCCGCGCAGCAGCTCCTGGTCGAGCGCGCGATAGTCGGGCTCGAAACTCTCGACCAGTCCCCAGAACTTCGCCGAGTGATTCATGTGCCGCGTGTGACACAGCTCGTGCACCAGCAGATAGCGCACGACCTGCGGACGCAGGAACAACAGGCACACGTTCAAGCTGATCGTGCCGCTCGCCGAGCAGCTCCCCCAGCGCGTGCGCTGCCGGCGGATCTGCGCGCGCGCATAACGAAAGCCGCCTTCCGCTGCAACCTTCCCGAGGAGGTTGCCGACCTGGCTGTGCGCCAGATCGGCGAGCCAGTCACGCAGCGCCGCAACGATCGCGCGCTCGTTGTGTAACGGACCGCTCACGATCAGCAAGTTCTCACCGGCGACGTGCACACGCGCAGTGTCTTCTCCGGAGTGCTCGTATTCGACGGCATAGTGCCGCCCGATTGCCGGCAGTTTGATCGATGCGGGACGGCTGTCGTCGATGGCTGCAGCCGTCGAGAGGTCCTCGACCCGTCGATGAATCCACTGCCGATGAGTGCCGATGAACTTCTCTACCGCTGCAGGCGATGCGCCCGGCGGCACGACGACTTCGACCCTGCCGCCCGGATAGACCCGCACTGACAGCCGCCGTGCACGACCGCTCACGCGCACCGTCCAGCGATCGGCCGCGTTACGCGTGTCGAACAGCTGCAGCTGAGACGAACTGAAGGATGGAAGCTGGCGCCGGTTCACTTGCACAGTGTAGTTCAACGCGGCCGGTTCGCGGCACCCTGCAAGAGCTGCTGGGCCTGTCGATAGTCGGGCGCCATCACCAGTGCGCGCTCGAGTGCATCGCGTGCCGCGACCGGGTCACCGCGCTGCAGGTAGCTTTCGCCGAGCATCGTCAGCGCTTCCACGTGACCCCAGTCGGGTTTACCCGGACGCGAGGGCGGCGCCTCTTCGAAGCTCGTCACGACGGCACGCCAGCGCTCGACCGCTGTCGGATCGGCTTCCTTGGTCGACGCACAGATCGCCTGAACGAACTTGATGCGCGGATTGGTCGGTGCCAGTCCGCTCGCCGTACGCAGCGGTTTGCTGTTCGCGCAACCCGCGGAGCCGGCGCGCGCAGTTGCCGAATGCCCGTCGCACGCGGCCTCGATCGCCAGCGCGTCTGCCATCGAAGCATCCTGCTCGACCGCGTTCCGCGCATGACGCACGCAGGTCTGTGCTGCTTTCGACGCGAGCGACTTCCCATTCTGGCGCGGACGCTGATCGACCAGCGGCTGCAGATAAAGCTGCGACAGTTTCCAGTTGCCGTAAGCAAGCTGATACGACTTGCTGGCGGCCAGCGAATCCTCGACCTGGAACTGCTCGAGGTTCTTCAGGATCGTTTCGATCCCCTGGCTGTCGCCGGTGTAGAACGCGTACTGCATGCGCGCCGCGGCGTCGTCGAGCTCCGCGACGCTCTCGCCGCTGGCGGCGCCGGCAGCGAACAGTGCCAGCAGCAGGCCGCAGGAGGTTGCACTACAATTCATGGCCGAAACGATAGCACAGGCTGCCCTCGCCGCAGATTCACCCCCTTGTCCGCCCAGCTCATCGACATCGGCATCAATCTCGCCCACGACAGTTTCGACAGCGATCGCGCGGACGTGATCCGGCGTGCGCAGTCAGCCGGTGTCACGCACATGCTGATCACTGGCAGTTCGCTCGCGAGCACGCGCGCGGCGATCGAGCTGGTCCGCAGCGACCCGCAACGTTTTCGCTGCACGGCCGGCGTGCATCCGCATCACGCGGCCGAGCTCGACGAGGCGGCGTTGCAGGAGCTCGCCACGCTTGCTGCAGCTTCCGAGGTCGTGGCAGTCGGCGAATGTGGCTTGGATTATTTCCGCAATTTTTCGCCCCGCCCGGCGCAGCTCATTGCCTTCGGGCGGCAGCTCGACCTCGCGGTGCAGTTGCGCAAGCCGGTGTTCCTGCATCAGCGCGATGCACATGACGACTTCTTGAGAATCCTGCGCGAATACGGCTCGCGCCTGGTCGGCGGCGTCGCGCATTGCTTCACCGCCGGGGCCGCCGAGGCCCGCGCCTATCTCGATCTCGGGTTGTACATCGGCATCACCGGCTGGATCTCGGACGAGCGCCGCGGGCTGCATCTGCGCGAAGTCGTGCGTACCATTCCGGCCGAGCGGCTGCTGCTCGAGACGGACGGTCCGTACCTGCTGCCGCGCGACCTGGAGCCGAAGCCGCAGAGCCGGCGCAACGAACCGATGTACCTGCCGCATGTCTTACGGGCAGTCGCTGCCGCCCGCGGCCAGTCGCCGCAGGAACTCGCGTCGCTGACGACGCGTAACGCTCACACGCTATTCGGCTGGCCGGAGCCAGCCGCGGAGGATTGAGATGAATGTCGAGCGCCTCAGCCGCTACATCGACTCGGCCTGGGACCAGTCGATCGTGCCGGCGCTGTCCGAGTACATCCGCATTCCGAACAAGTCCGTGCACTTCGATCCGCAATGGGAGAAGCACGGTCACATGCAGCGGGCTGCCGAGCTGATGAAGGCGTGGTGCGAGAAGCACGCGCTGCCGGGCATGAAGATCGAGATCGTGAAGCTGCCTGGACTGACGCCGCTGCTGTTCATCGAGGTGCCCGGTTCGGGCGCCGCCGCTCGCAGCAACGACTGCGTGCTCCTGTACGGCCACATGGACAAGCAGCCGGAGTTCAGCGGCTGGGCGGAAGGTCTCGATCCGTGGACGCCGGTGTTGCGCGACGGTCGGCTTTACGGTCGCGGCGGCGCGGACGACGGTTACGCGGTGTTCGGTTCGCTGCTCGCACTGCGTGCGCTGGCCGACCAGAACATTCCATTCGCGCGCAGCGTGATCCTGATCGAAGCCACCGAGGAAAGCGGCAGTCCCGATCTGCCCGCCTACATCGATGCGCTGGCCGACCGCATCGGCGAGCCGTCGCTGGTGGTGTGCCTCGATGCCGAGTGCGGCAACTACGATCAGTTCTGGTGTACGACTTCGCTGCGCGGCAATCTCATCGGCACGCTGCGCGTGGACGTGCTGACGGAGGGCGTGCACTCCGGCATGGCGAGCGGCATCGTGCCGTCGAGCTTCCGGATCGCGCGGCGGCAGCTCGAGCGCGTCGAGAACGCGGAAACCGGCAAGCTGATCGATGCTCTGTGGACCCGGATTCCCGAGGATCGGCTGCAACAGGCGCGTGCGGCGGCGAAGACCCTCGGCAAGGGTGTGTACACCAAGATGCCCTTCGCCGGCGGGACGCGCCCGATGAACGACGATCCGTACGAGCTGCTCCTCAACAGCAATTGGCGTCCGACGCTGTCGGTTACCGGCGTCGACGGAATGCCGTCGTTGCAGAACGCGGGGAACGTATTGCGTCCCTTCACGACGCTCAAGCTGTCGTTTCGCCTGCCGCCCGGAGTCGATGGGCAAGTCGCGGCCAACGCAGTCAAGCAGGCGCTGGAGAGCGATCCGCCGTCCGGCGCGAAGGTCACGTTCGAAGTCGAATCGAGCATGGCCGGCTGGAACGCGCCCTCGACTGCGCCGTGGCTCGAGGCTGCGATTCAGTCGGCGTCACGCACGTTCTTCGGCCGCGACGCGATGTACATGGGCGTCGGCGGCTCGATTCCGTTCATGGGCATGCTGCACGAGAAGTTCCCGCGCACGCAGTTCCTGATCACCGGCGTGCTCGGTCCGCACTCGAATGCCCACGGACCGAACGAGTTCCTGGATATCGCGACTGGGAAACGAGTGACGGCGTGCGTGGCGCACGTCGTGGCGGAACACGCGAAGAGGAAATGACGGCTACGCCGCCAACGGATTCGGCTCGGCGTTTCTCTTCACGTTCGCCCATACATCGCCGAATGCGGCATGCGTGTGGCCGCGGTGCTTGTCCACCGGCGGGAAATCCTCCGTGATGTTGTCGATGCGCAGGCAGTTGCGCGGCTTGCCCTTCGGGAACTCGCTGCGCAGCGTGAACAGCAGCCGTCCTTCCACCGGCACTTCGCCCGTCAGCAAGCGCACCGCCGCCATGCGGTCGTACAGCGCGTGCTGCGGGTTCGTGAACGTGTAGCGGCGCTTCTTGCCGATCGCCGTCCATTCCAGCATCTGGTCGCCGCCGAAAATCGCGCCGGGCAGGTCCAGCAGGTCCGCGACCAGCAGGCCGCGCTGGGTGAGCAGCAGGTAGTGAACGTGGATCTGCCCGCCGTTGCCGTTCGGTATGAGCACGTTCTTCAGCATCTCGTAGGCGACGCTGGAGATCGCAGCGTCGATCGCCTTGCGAATGCGATAGGCGCGCAACAGCAGGTAGAGCCAGACGAGCAGCGCCAGCGCGGCAACAGCGCCGGCAACCGCATACCACCAGGTCGGAATGTGTTCGGGAATCTGGATCATCAGTTCTTCTGCAGCTCCCCACGCAACGCCTCGAGCGTCGGGTCGAGTTCCGTTTCCTGGCGCGGCAGCGCCAGCAAGCGTGCCAGGCTATCGGGCACGGGCGCCTCTCGGCCGGTCTGCGCCTCGACGATTTCGTTGAACTTTGCCGGGTGCGCCGTCGCGACGATCACCCAGTGACCGCGCGCTCCGCGCGCGAGCAGCCGCCGGAAAACCTTGGCCGCGGTCGCGCTGTGCGGGCACCACAAGCGGTCGAGCTCGTGCGAGTCGCGGCGGATCGTGCCGCGGATCTCGATGTCGTCGACGCTCGACGCGCCGATCTGCCCTTGCAGCTCCTCGAAGTCCGGATGCAATGCGCGCAGCCGTTCCATGTTGGAAGGATTGCCGACGTCCATCGCGTTCGCCAGCGTCGCCACGCTCGGCCGCGGGGCCCACTCGCCGGTGCGCAGATATTCCGTGATCGACTGGTTGGCGTTGGTCGCGAGCACGATCTCGCCGATCGGCACACCGATGTGCCGCGCCCAGATGCAGGCGAGCGCGTTGCCGAGATTGCCGGTCGGCACGATGAAGTTGGCGCGGCGGCCGCTTTCGCGCCACAGCTCGAGGCCCGCCTTCGCGAAGTACACCATTTGCGGCAACAGCCGGCCGACGTTGATGCTGTTGGCGGACGAAAGCTGATGCGTCTCGGCGAGCGCCGGATCTGCGAACGCTTCCTTCACCACGCGCTGGCAGTCGTCGAACGTGCCGTTCACCGCGAACGTCCGCACGTTGCCGCCCCAGCACGCAAGCTGCTGCGCCTGACGATCGGAAACCTTGCCCTTCGGATAGAGCACCGCCACGTCGACCCACGGCTTGCCGTGAAATGCCGCGGCCACTGCGCTGCCCGTGTCACCCGAAGTTGCGACCAGTATCGTCAGCTTGCGGCGCTGACCGCGCTGGATGCGTTCCATGCAAGCAGCAAGGAACCGCGCACCGAAATCCTTGAAGGCGCTCGTCGGCCCATGAAACAGCTCGAGCACCGACAGCGGCGCCGGCGCATTCGGCAGGCTTGCGAGCGGCGCCGGGAAGTTGAACGCCTCATTGCAGATCGCAGGCAGCTCGGCCGCGAGCGGATCGCCTGCCGCGAACGGTTCCAGCAGCCGCGCGCCGATCTGCGGCAGTTCTGTGTCGTTCTCGAACTGCCGCGCTGTGAAGTGCGGAAATTCCTGCGGAACGTACAACCCGCCGTCCGGCGCGATACCGCGCGCAATGGCTTCGCCGAGCGTCACGGCGTGGTCGGCAGTGCGGGTGCTGATGTAGTGCATGAAAAGAGAGCCCGAGATCAGTCGATCATTCGAGGATCCGCGCGCCGGCAGGATCGAGGGTCGAGATCCAGGCATCGCTCGCGAGGCCCTGGGCCGAGAACCCGGCGACCATCGCATCGCGAATGCGTTCGGCGTGCTGTTGTTCGCACCACGCGAACACGGTCGGCCCGGCGCCCGAGATCGAGCACCCGAGCGCGCCGTTCGTCATGGCGCCCTCCTTGACTGTCTTGAAACCGGGGATGAGCACCTGGCGCTGCGGCTCGATGATCACGTCTTCTAGTGACTCCCGTATCAGCTGCAAGTCGCCGGTGAAGCATCCGGTGAGGAATCCGGCGAGGTTCGCAGATTGCCAGATCACGTCCGACAGATCGATGGAGCGATTGAGGATCTGCCGCGCCTCGCGGGTCGACAGCATCATGTGCGGGTGCACGAGCACGCAGCGCACGGTCGACGGCACCGGAATCTGTTTGACGTTGGGATTGTCGATACCGACCGTCAGCACCAGCCCGCCGTACAGCGACGGGGCGATGTTGTCGACGTGGACCGAGCCCGAGGCAACGGCCTCGCCCTTCATCGCGAACTTGAGCAGCTCCAGCTTGCCGAGCGGCTCGCTCAGCAGGGCGTTCGCCGCCACCACTGCCGCGACCGCGGAAGCGGCCGATCCGCCCAGGCCGGAGCCGAGCGGAATGCCCTTGTCGATCGACAGCTCGATGCCGAAGTCCAGCTTCAGGTCGCGAACCATGCACAGCACGCCCATGCCGGCCGTGTTGCGCTCCGGCTCGCGCGGCAGGTCGACGACTGTGCCGCTGATGGCGCCGATGCGAACACCGGACTGCTGTACCCGACGAGCGGTGACGCGGTCGCCGATCGCCTGGAAGCTGTGACCGAGCACGTCGAACCCGACTGCCACATTGCCGACACTGGCGGGCGCGAACGCTGTGGCTGTCTGCCGCATGCTCAGAGTTTCACGCCGAGATAAGCGCACACGCGCAGCAGATCGCCGAACACGCCGCCGGCCGTGACCTCGGGACCGGCGCCGGGGCCCTGCACCACCAGCGGGTTCTGGTTGTAGCGCTGTGTCAGGAAACGAACGACGTTGTCCGTGAGATTGATGTTGGCAAACGTGTGCGAGCGCTCCAGCTCGACGAGGCCGACCGAGGCCTTGCCGGTGGCGGCATCGAGCGAGCCGATATAACGCAGGACCCGATCGCGGCTGCGCGCGGCCTGCAGGCGCTCTGCCATCGCCGTGTCGAACGCCGGCAGGCGCTCGAGGAATTCCTCGGCCGTGGAGCTGGCGAGCGAGCGCGGCACCAGGCTTTCGAGCTGCACGTCGGCCAGCTCCAGGCGCAGCCCCATCTCGCGGCCCAGGATGATCAGCTTGCGAGCGAAATCGGTTCCCGACAGGTCGTCGCGCGGATCCGGCTCGGTATAGCCGCGCGCCTTGGCAGCGCGCACCACCGATGAGAACGGCTCCGAGCCATCCCAGACATTGAACAGATAGGCCAGCGTGCCGGACAACATCCCCTCGATGCGATGGATCGCATCCCCCGTGTCGCGCAGGTCACGCAACGTCTGGATGACGGGCAGGCCGGCACCGACAGTCGCTTCGTAAAGGTAATGCGCATTGCCGGCGCGCCGCGCCTCGTGCAGGCGCGCGTAGAACTCCAGGTCCGAGCTGTTCGCCTTCTTGTTCGGCGTCACGATGTGGATGCCGCTCGCGAGCCAGCCGGGGTAGCGATCGGCGACGTCCTGGCTCGACGAGCAGTCGATGATGATCGCGTGCGGCAAATACTCCGCGTGGATGTGCTGCGCGAAGCGCGTGAGGTCGGACGGCTCGCTGCGGCCGCTGAACGCTTCGCGCCAGCGCGGCAACTGCATTTCCGGATCCGCGAGGTGCATGCGCTTCGAGCTCATGATGCCGCGCACACGCAGGTCGAGCTTGAGATCGCGCGACAGGCGCTGGATCTGCGTTGCGAGCTGGTCGAGCAGCACGCTGCCGACGACGCCGGGGCCGATGAGCCCGACCGAGACTGTGTGCGGCGAGAGGTAGAAGCTCGAATGCACCGAGCGCAGCGCACGAGCTGAGAACTTGCTGTCGATCACCGCGGAGATGTTGCGCTCCGAAGCGCCCTGCGCGATCGCGCGGACGCTGACGGCCGCATTGCCCAGCGCGCCGAACACTTTCGCGGCGACACCGTGCGAGCCCGCCATGCCGTCGCCCACGACGGCCAGGATGCTGCAGCCGGGATCGACCTGAACCTGCTGGATCTGGCCTTCGCGCAGCTCGCGGTCGAACGCCTGGCGCACGACTGTTTCGGCGCGGGCCGCTTCTGCTTCGGGAATCGCGAAGCAGATCGAGTGCTCCGAGCTGCCTTGGGAGATCAGGATGACTGAGATGCCGTGATCGCGCAGCGCGCCGAACAGCCGGTGCGCGGTACCGGGCACGCCGATCATGCCGGCGCCTTCCAGGTTCACGAGCGCGACCCGATCGATGCAGGTGATGCCTTTGACGGCGATCTCCGAGGTCGGCTTGGCACAGATCAGCGTGCCGGGTTTCTCCGGCGCGAAGGTGTTGCGGATCCAGATCGGAATGCCCTTGAGGACTGCCGGCGCCATCGTCTGCGGATGGATCACCTTGGCGCCGAAGTACGCCAGCTCCATCGCCTCGTTGTAGGACAGCGAGTCGATGACCTTCGCGTCCGGCACGAGCCGCGGGTCGGCGCTGAGCACGCCGTCGACGTCGGTCCAGATGTGGATCTCCTCCGCGCTCAGCAGCGCGCCGAAGATCGAGCCCGAAAAGTCGCTGCCATTGCGGCCGAGCGTGGTCTGCAGACCCTTCGGGTCGCGTGCGATGAAGCCTGTGATGATCAGGGTGGCGGGAGTGGCCGGATCGCGCGGCACGATGCGGTCGGCATTCGCCTGCGACACGT
Source organism: Steroidobacteraceae bacterium (assembly GCA_035275145.1). Classification (GTDB taxonomy): domain Bacteria; phylum Pseudomonadota; class Gammaproteobacteria; order Steroidobacterales; family Steroidobacteraceae; genus Steroidobacter. Next base: position 32,531 of record DATENH010000126.1, read on the forward strand.
CCCAGCGCACGGCCGGCCCGAGCGGTCCCCATTCGACCGACACGACATCGCGCGCATCGACCCAGTGAACAGTGCCGGGGCGGCGGCCGCGGTGGCGCAGGTACGCGCTGAACAGGCGGCTCGACCAGATCTCGCCATACCCCGCGATCAGGTCGCGCACCGGCTGCGCGGCGGAGCGGATCAGCTCTACTGTGTGCAAGATTCCAGCGATATCACGGCAGTCCTGCGCGAGCTGGGTGAGGAATTCGGTCCGGGCATTGCCGGCGAGCAGCGTGTCCGCGATCACCTCGTGGCGGTGACGCACCTCTTCGATGCGCTCGGTCAGCGGCCCTTCCTGGCGCTCGGCCGTCGCTACCAGGTTGAGCAGCGCGTCCGTGATGCCGCGGCAGGCGGATAGCACCACGCCGAGCCGCGGATGCGGATCCTGCTCGAGGATGCGAGCGACGCGCTCCATGCAGACCGCATCGGCGACGCTGGAGCCGCCGAATTTGTGTACGCGCCAGTCCACTTGCCAGGATCTCTTGTTGCTCTCTCAATGCCGACCGCGCAGCCGCTGCCATCCGGCGCATGACCACCGAACCGGATGGATGCAGACACGCGGAGACACCGGCGCTGGGAGGGCGACACTCTACTTGAGGAACCGACGAGTGACTAGGCGCCGGAAACCTGTAGGAGACCTTTACCCGGAGGTATCGAGCCGCCCGAAAGCCAGCAAGGACCCCGCGTCCTCTTCCCCGGCGGCGTGCGGAAATCCAGGGCGCGCGAAGCAGATCGTCTCCCCAGGGTCCGGACCGGTGATGGCCGCCGCGTGCTCGTTGAAATACATCACCCGGGCGGGACCGACCTGGATCAGGTCGCGATGCCGCAACGCGCGGCGCAGGATCCGGCGCGAATTGACGACCAGACCATTGGTGCTGCCGAGATCCAGCAGCAGGTCCTGGCCGTTGTCGTGCACGATCAGCGCGTGGTAGCGGCTGACGAATACGGAGTCGATCGAGACGTCGGCTTCGTCGCCGCGCCCGACCAGGATGCGATCGCCGTCGAGCGTGATTTCGCGATCCGGCAGACCTTGCATGGTGATGACCAGCTTGGCTCGCGGCGTCGGTGCAGCCGGCGGAGCGGTGACATCGGTCTCCACGATGGGAGGTGCGGGCCGCTTGTACTGCCAGCCGAGCTCTTCCGTCGCGTGGTCGAGCGCCGAGGTCGTCACCAGCGGAGCGCCCTCGGATGCTGCCCACGCGAGTGCACGCGCGCACAGCTTGTTGATACGTGCCGGCACGCCGCCGCTGCAGGCGTGGATGTGCGACATCAGCGTGTACGGCATCAAGGCGTCGGGATTGGCGGCGCCGGCCGCACGCAGACGATGTGCGACATAAGCTGCCGTCTGATCCTCGCTCAGCGGTCCGAGCGAGAAGCGCGGGGCATTGGCCGTCACGAGCTGCGCCATGCGCGGCGATTCGAGCACCAGGTTCAAAGAAGGCTGGCCGAGCAGCAGCACCTTGAGGACCCGCATGCCGTCGACTTCCGCGGCGGCGAGCGTGCGCAGCTCCTCGAGCACCGACGGATGCATCGCCTGCGGATTCTCGACGACCAGCAGGCAGATGCGACCCATGCTCGCCTGGTGCGACATGAATCGTTCGAGGCAGCGGCGGCGGTCGGTCTTGTCGGTCTCTTCCAGTGCGAAACCGAACTGGCGCAGGATCTCGAGCAGAAAATCGCGCGCCGGCATGTTCTCGCGCTGAATCGCGGCCGCGACGATGCGCTCGTCGAGGTCGTTCAGCATGCGGCGGATCAGCAGCGTCTTGCCGCAGCCATGGTCGGCGGTGACCACGCCGAGCCGCGCGTTGGTCCACAGGGAGTGCCCCATGAACTCCAGCGCGCGCAGGTGCTGATCGCTTGGGAAAAAGAACGACTCGTCGTTCGTTTCGGCGAACGGTGCGGTCGCGAGCCCGAACCCTACGGACTCGTCGAGAGATCGCGCATTCTCAATCATGTAAGAGCGTTAGCAGTTCTACGCAACTCGTTGACTTTCATACGTTTGACCCCTTCAATTAGAGCCATTCGTGAGTTGCTTGTTCGGACAATAGTCCGACTTTTGCGGTAGCACAAGGCGAACTATGGGGTTGCGCCGCGAGCGCGTTGGTGGGTCGGGTGGGAATCGAACCCACGACCAATGGATTAAAAGTCCAGTGCTCTACCGACTGAGCTACCGACCCACGAATCAGGAGGCGTATCGAGCGGGGCGCGCATGATACCGAAACGTCTGCGCCGGTTCACTGAAAGTATCGCGTCGGATCCGCCACGCCGGCGGCCTTGAAGCCGTCGCGTCGCAGCCGGCAGGCGTCGCAACGGCCGCACGCCCTGCCCTGCGCGTCGGCCTGATAACAGGACACCGTCAGAGAAAAGTCCACGCCGAGCTCGATGCCGCGCCGGATGATCTGCGCCTTGGTCAGGTCGATCAGCGGCGTCGCGATCTCGAACTTGAGCGTGCCTTCCACCGCGGCCTTGGTCGCGAGATTGGCGACGCGCTCGAACGCTGCGACGAATACCGGGCGACAGTCGGGATAGCCCGAATAATCGACGGCATTCACGCCGATGAAGATGCGCGGTGCGTTCAGCACTTCGGCCCAGCCGAGCGCGCACGCGAGCATCACAGTGTTGCGCGCGGGGACGTACGTGACCGGAATACCGATCTGCGGCGACTCGGGGACAGCGATCGACGCATCCGTGAGAGCGGAGCCGCCGATGCCGCCGAGATCGATGCGCATCGTCCGATGCTCGACCGCGCCGAGCGCGCTGGCGACGCGAGCTGCAGCGTCGAGCTCTGCGCGATGGCGCTGCCCGTAGTCGACACTCAGCGCATAACAGCTGAAGCCCCGCTCGCGTGCGATGGCGAGAGTGGTGGCGGAATCGAGACCGCCGGAGAGCAGCACGACTGCGCGATCCATCATCGTCCCGGGGTGTCGCCCCACAACACTTTGTGGAGCTGGATCTGCAGCCGCACCGGCAGCCGCTCGTCAAGAATCCATTGCGCGAGATCGCGTGCCTTGACCTGACCATAGCTCGGGCTGAACAGCACCGTGCATCGGTCCGTAAGCCCTCGGGCGCGCACCAGGTCGCGCGACCAATCGAAATCCGTACGACTGCAGATGACGAACTTGATCTGCTCCTCCGGGCGCAGCAGGTCGAGGTTCTCCAATCGATTGCGCGCTTCCTCCGCGCTGCCCGGCGTCTTGACGTCGACGACGCGGATCACGCGGGGATCGACCTTGCTGATGTCGATCGCACCGCTGGTTTCGAGCGACACGCGATGGCCGGCATCGCAGAGTCGGCGCAGCAGCTCGAAGCAGCCCTTCTGCGCAAGCGGCTCGCCGCCGGTCACGCACACATGTTGCGTCTGGAACGATGCGACCTTGCCGAGCACATCGTCGAGGCTGACCCACTCGCCGCCGTAGAACGCGTACTGAGTGTCGCAGTACTGGCAGCGCAACGGACAGCCGGTGAGGCGGACGAAGACTGTGGGCCAGCCGACGCTGTCCGCCTCGCCCTGGATCGAGAGGAAGATCTCGGTGAGCTTGACCCGAGCAGCCGCTGCCTGCTCAGCAGGCGACGCCGCCGTTGACGGCGAAGCACCCACTGCTCACCTTCCTTCCCCATCCATCTTCGCGAGACGCTGGCTCGCGAGACGGGCAGCAGTGGTATCGCCGAAGCGCTGTACGACCTGGTTCAGCGCCGAGCGCGCTTCGTTCCAGTTCTTCAGCTCGTAGTTGCAGAAACCGATCTTGAGGAGCGCATCCGGAGTCTTGCGCGAGTCCGGATACTTCTCGAGCACCGTGCGGAAATCGCGCAATGCATCGGGGTACGCCTTCGTCACGTAGTGCGCCTCGCCCAGCCAGTACTGCGCGTTGTCCGCCAGTGCACTGGTCGGAAACGTCGTCAGGAACTGCTTGAAACCGCTGATGGCCTCCGGGTACTTGCCGTCCTTCAGCAGGTCGAAAGCGGCCTGGTAGTTCGCCCGGTCGTCGCCCTGCGGCACCGGCAGATCGGAGCTGCTGGTGTTACTCACCGCTGCACGAGCACCACCGCCCTCGAGCGCCGCGAGCCGCCGATCGACGTCGCCGTACATGTCGCGCTGCTGGGTCTGTTGCTGCTGCACCTGGTGCTGCAGCTCATCCAGAACACCGCGGAGCATGCGCGCCTCGACTTGCACCGCTTCGAGGCGCTGTGACAGGTCGAGCAGGCTCTGGTTGGCCAGCACGCGCTCGATGCGCAGCAGCCGGCTATCCAGCTCCGTGAGCTTCTGGACTACCGGATCCTCTTCCGGCGGCGTCGTCGCGCAGCCTGCGAGCCAGGCGCAGGCGGCGGCAACGATCACGAATCGGAGTGTCGTCATGGGTTGTTCGCTCGAGGTGCTAACGGCCGTAGACCAGCTCGACGCGGCGATTTTTCGCGTACGCAGCTTCGTCGCTACCCTGCACTGCCGGACGCTCCTCGCCGTAGCTCACCGTGGTGATCTGCGCCTCGGTCACACCCTGCAGCATCAGTGCGCGACGGACTGCCTGCGCGCGGCGCTCGCCGAGACCGATGTTGTACTCGCGCGAGCCACGCTCGTCCGAGTGGCCTTCGAGGCGAATCTTGTTGGCGCTGTTCGTGTTGAGGTACTTGGCGTGCGCGGTGACGATCGGCACGAATTCCGGCTTGATTTCCGCGCGGTCGTAGTCGAAGTAGATGATCGTGCCGGCCTGGATCGCCGCCTGTCTCGCCTGCTCGTCCGCCGGCAAGCCGCGGTTCGTCACATCGTTCTCGCCGGCGCGGTTGGTCTCGGCGCCCGTCTCGGCGGGTGCGTTGCTGGCATCGGGCAAGGTGGGGGGCTTTGACTTACAGGCTGCCAGAGCGAAGCCACTCATCAGCACGATCAGCACAAGTTGCGTTACACGCATTCACCTCTCCTACACACATCCAACGAAGGGCCGGAAACGAAGGGATAGACCGAAAAAATCGCGCGAAATTCTGCCACAAAGCGGGTTTTGACGCTCACTTGCCCACCGGGAACGGCGACCACACCGGCTCGCGCACGTCGCCGGTGCTGGCGGCCAGCTTCTGCTGGACCCTGCCGTCGACGGACACCGTCGCCAGCACGCCACGTCCGCGATCCTGAGTCGCGTAAATGAGCGTCGCACCGTTCGGCGCGAAGCTGGGACTCTCGTCCTGCCGACCGCCGGACAAGACCTGCATGCCTTTGGACTTGAGGTCGACGACGGCGATGCGGAAGTTGCCGCTATCCTGGTGCACTACCGCTAGCTGCTTGCCGTCAGGCGATAGTCGCGGCCTTGCGTTGTAGTTGCCGTCGAAGGTCACGCGCGTTGCACGTTGCGGCTGATCGACATCGACCTCATAGATCTGCGGACTGCCGGCACGGTCGGACGAGAAGTAGAGCTTGGTACCGTCGGCGGACCACGTCGGCTCGGTGTCGATGCCGGGGTCGAACGTCATGCGCGTCAGCGTCTGGCTCGACAGCTTCAGCGTGTAGACATCGACATCGCCGTCCTTGCGCGACAGCGTCAGGGCCAGCGTGCCACCGTCAGGGGACCACGCCGGAGCACCATTGATGCCGGCACGCGCCGAGACACGACTGCGCTCACCGGTTTTCAGCGTCTGCACGTAGATCGCGGACGCTTTGCTCTCGAATGACACGTACGCAAGGTTCTGGCCGTCCGGCGACCAGGCCGGCGACATGATCGGCTCGCTCGAGCTCGCGATCTTCTGCTGGTTCTCGCCGTCGGCGTCGGCCACGATCAGCGTGTACTGCTGCTTCGGCGGCACGCCCTCGGCGCTGACGAACGCGATGCGGGTGGAAAATGCCCCGCGAATACCCGTGAGCTGCTCGAAGATGATGTCGGCGATCCGGTGCGACATCGCCCGCATCGAGGCGGTCGTGGCCGCCACCGACTGCCCGATCAGACGCTGGCCATTGAGGACGTTGTACAGCTCGAACTGCGCGGTGTAGCGATCCGCGCCATTCGGTGTGAGCTTGCCGACGACGATGAAGTCGCTCTTCAGATAGCGCCAATCCTGAAAGCGGATCTGATCGCCGGCGGTCGGCCGGTCGATCATGTCCTTGCGGTCCAGCGGCGCGAAGCGGCCGCTGCGCTGCAGGTCGGCAGCGACGACCTCCGCGACATCGAACGGCGCCGCGCTCGCGGATTCCCAGCCGAACGGCACGATGGCGATCGGCACGGCGTTCTCCTGGCCGCGCGTGATCTCGATGACGAGCTGCGCGTTCGCAACGGGTGCGATGAACGCCGCGATGGCGAGCAGTGCGAGCGACCGAACGAGCTTCAACATCATCAATCCTCCTGGGGCTTGAATACGAAAACCAGGTTCCGCTCGAACACCCGCGGATCCGGCGGCTGCGGCAGCGGCGAGGCCTTGAGCACTGCGGCTTCGATCGACTGCTTCACAGCCGCGTCGCCATTGCACTGATCGACCTTTGCCGACAGCACGGTGCCGGTCGGTGTCTGCGCGACTTTCACCGTACATTCCAGTCCAGGCCGGGCCGACGGCGGGCGGCTCCAGTTGCGCTCGATGGCTTGCTGGATCATCGCGATGTACTGATTCAGCAGCCCGGCGTTCGCGGCCTGGTTCCGACCCTCTTCCTCTGCCATCTGACTCTTCAGATCCGCTTCGCGTTGCTGCTGTACCTTGGCATCCTCGGCGGCTTTGCGGCGCTCGGCTTCTTCCTTCTGTTTGCGCTCGATCTCGGCGACGCGCTTGCGTTCCGCCTCGGCCTTGCGTTGCCGGTCGGCCTCTGCCGCGGCCTTGCGCTCGGTTTCCTGCCGCTCGCGGGCCTGCTGCTCTTCGGCCTGGCGGCGCTGCTGCTCTTGTTCGCGCTGCTTCTGCTCCTGCTGACGCTCCTGCTCCGCGCGTTGTTCCGCTTCGCGCTTCTCCTGCTGTTTGCGCTGCTCGGCTTGCTGGCGCTCGCGCTCCTGTTGGCGATCGCGCTGTTGCTTGCGGGCTGCCTGGTCGATGACGTTGCGATCGACGACCACGGCCTGGATGGCGAGTGTCGGCTTCAGCGGCTTGCTCCAGATGTTGATCATCGTGAGCCCGAACACGGCTGCGAACGCGAGGTGCAGCAGCACTGCCCCGATCAGGTAAGCCCAGTGTTTGCTGATGAACTCGGACATCGAGGCTTCAGCGTTGGGGTCGCCGCTTGGTTTCGACCGGGTCGGTGATGAAGCCGACTTTCTCCGCGCCGGCCTGCTGCAGCAACACCATGCCCGCGACGACCCGGCCGTACGGCACGTTCTGATCTGCCTTCACGAGCACCGGCGTCTTCGGCTCGCGGCGCAGGACGGTGCCGACCCGCTCGAGCACCACTTCCTCGCTGACCGGCGCGTCCTCGTCCTTACCGATGTTCAAGTAGAGATTGCCTTTCTTGTCCACGCTCAGGATCAGCGGCTGCGTGTCCTCGGATGGCAGCGGCTCCGCGCCGGCCTTCGGCAGATCCACTTTGATGCCCTGAGTGAGCAGCGGCGCCGTGATCATGAAAATGATCAGCAGCACCAGCATCACGTCGATGTAGGGCACGACGTTGATCTCGGCCATCAGCCGGCGGCCGCGCCGGTTCGATGACTGCTGGTTCATGCGTGTGCCTCGGCTGCGGGAGCGTGGCCGGACCGCGGCGCGGTCGCATGCCGCTGCAGGATCGTCGACAGCTCTTCGACGAAGGTGTCGTAACGCAGCTCGATGCGGCTCACCTGGTCCGCATAACGGTTGTAGGCGATGACCGCCGGGATCGCGGCGAACAGACCCATCGCGGTCGCGATCAGCGCTTCGGCGATGCCGGGCGCAACCATCGCGAGCGTCGCCTGCTGTACGTTACCGAGGCCGTGGAAGGCATTCATGATGCCCCACACCGTGCCGAACAGGCCGACGTAAGGGCTGGTCGAGCCGACCGTCGCGAGCATCGACAGGCTGTGCTCGAGCCGGTCGCTCTCCTTCAGCAGCGCGACCCGCATGCCGCGGCGGGCGCCTTCGAGGAGCTGCGCCGACGCGAAGCCGCCCTGCTGACGCATGCGCTGGAACTCGCGGAAGCCCGACTCGAAGATCGCCTCCATGCCCTTGGTGACGCGCCGGCCCTGGTCGATGGCGCGGAACATCGCCGTCAGGTCGCCGCCCGACCAGAACACTTCCTCGAAGCGATCGGCGTCGGTGCGCGCGCGCTTCAGCTCCGCGCGTTTGCGCAGCATGATCGACCACGACACGATCGACGCCAGCAGCAGCAGCGCCATGACGATCTGCACGATGATGCTGGCGTTGAGCACCAGCTCCAGCGGATTCAGGCCCTGATTCATCATT
>DATENH010000127.1:0-7429 GCA_035275145.1 Steroidobacteraceae bacterium
TGATCGATGCGTTGCGACTCCTGATCGAACGACGTGACGGCGAACATGTACTGATCGGCCGCCTGCTTGGTCGCATCGAGCTGTGCGTAGGCGTACGGCACGGCCAGGTAGCTTTCCTGTACTGCGGCGTCGAGCATGTTCCGGCCGCGCAGCTCCAGCCACGGCGCGAGTGCCTTGGTGTAGCGCTTCTCAGCGGAGTCCGCCCAACCGGCGCCGAGCAGCGCCTTGTTCGACTGCGGGCCTTCGAGCCGCACGCGTTGCAGGACTGCTTTGGCTTCGTTGGCCTTGCCGGCCTTGAGCCAGGCGTAACCGAGCGCGAGGTTTGCCTTGTCGCGCAACGCGGCGAGCTCTTCGCTCGGCGCCGGGATCTGGCCGACTGCATCGAGCAGTTTCGCAGCGTCGTCCAGACGATCCTTGCGCACCAGCGCCACGCCGATGTTGAAACGCGCGTACGCAGACCAGGCGTCGCTGCCGTCGCCGACGGGCTGCCAGCGCTCGAGCGCACGAATGGCTTCGTCGTAGTGATCGAGATACATCATCACCTGCGCTTCGAGCAGGTGACGCTCCGGCTCCAGGTCGCCCGGCAGCGCGCCACGAATCGAAGCCAGTGCATCGGCAGACTGCTGCAGGTACTCGCGCTGATACCAAACCTTCGCGAGGTAGAACCACGCGCGGTTGCGCACGTCGAGCGGGACGTTGTCGTTGAGCAGCGAGCGGAAGATGCGGCCCGCTTCCTCGTGCTCGCCGAGCGAGAGGTACAAGCCGCCCTTGAGCAGCTCGGCCTCGACCGTGTGATGCGTGACTCGATTGAAATCCTGCGCGGCGCCGAGGCGCGTCAGCGCCTGCATGTAATCGCCCTGGTAGAAATAGAAGAGGACGTCGCCCCAGTGCAGGTCCTGAACGACCTGCGGCGTGCCGATCAGCGGCTTCTCTTCTTTGGGCTTGCGCGCGGCCACGGGCCCGGCCGCCAGCGTCAACGCGCCGGCGACGGCGGCGAGCACGCCGCAGCGCCCTGCTTTGCGCAGCAAGTGAGGGGTCGTCCCTACCATCTCACTCCCATTCCTTGACGATGAATTCCGGCTGCTCCTTCTGGGCGCGGTCGCTGATCTTCAGCTCGACGTACTTGGCACCGACGCCCTTGGTCAGCTTGATCGTGGCACCGCGCCGGTAGTCGCGAACGTGCGGGCCCTGACCGGTGAACAACGCGAGCAGCTCGTGATCGCCCGCCTTGAGATTGCCGATGTACACGCGATGCACGCCGCCCTTGAGCAGCGCCTGCGCCTCGCGCTCGGTGTAGAGATAGTTGGCCACTTCCTTGTTGTCGACCTTGAGCGTGACCGAATCGAGCGCGAAGAACTCGCCGACGTCCATCGAGACGAACACGGCGACCTGCGTGTTGGCCGGAAACAGCAGATCCTCTTCGAGCACGAACAGCTCGCGATTCAGGTCCAGCACTTCTTTCTTCAAAGCCTGCACTTCCTGGTCGAGGCTCTGGAATTCGCCCGCCGGCGCAGCCGCAGGCTCACCCGAGGTGCTGAGGGCCGGTGCGGTCTTGGCTGGAGCGGCCGCGGCCGGGGCGGCAGCGTCCGGCGCCGCAACTGAGACGCTCGCGCACAGCACGACGACGAGCAGAGTCAGGGATCGAAACATGGTGTCGGGTTCCTCTATTCGTTCAGCAGCTCGCGCAGCTTGTCGGTGTAACGCTTCTCGTAGCCCGGCTTGTAGCCTTCGGACACGTAGCGCACCACGCCGGCGCGATCCACCAGCACGGTGACCGGCATCGCGCCCACGTCATACGCACGACTCACTTCCTTGCGCGAGTCGAACAGCACGGGATACGAAACCTTGAGCGTCTGCGCCATCTCGATGGCGGGCTCGGCGTGCTCGTCGATGTTGACGCTGAGCAGGACCAGGCCGGCCTGCTTGTACTTGCCGTACAGCGCATCGAGCAGCGGCATTTCCTGGCGGCACGGTCCGCACCAGGTCGCCCAGAAATTGACGATGACGACTTCGCCGAGATGCTCCGAGAGGCGCACCGGCGCACCGTTCATCGCGCGCAATGCAAAGTCAGGAGCAGGTTTGTTGACGATATCGGCGGCAGCGGTGAGCGACAGCAGCACGCCGAACACTGCCAGCACGGCAATGAACGAGCGCGCTCGCAGCGAAGCGCGCAACGGTGGGCACAGTTGTGTGAACTGAGGCATCAATCGTGTTCGACCGCGGACTCGAACTGCGCGGTCGACAGTCGCGAGAGAGCCGCGCTGGCAACCCCGCTGTCCTAGGAAACGCTCCGTTAGACCGGTGGCTTTGCGTCCTCACCTTTCGGTGAGTTTGCCCGTAGAAAACAGCGGTTAGCGTGCTATACGGCCCGCAAATATGTCAACGAACGAAGTGTGATGCGGCCGAGGCAAACCCTCGACCGCGTGTGATTGAGCGCACAGTTCGCAGGTCTGTCGGTGAGCGCCGACAACCGGCGCGGCGGCGCGCGGGAACGCGCAAACGCGACTGGGCTGGAGCAAGCCCAGTCACGCCTCGACAGTGCAATTCAGATCGGCGCTCGCGGTGCCATGTAGTCGGACGAAGTCGCAGTCACCTTCCACATCTCGATGGTCTGCGGCGAGGGCAGCTCCTCCGCGACCACGCTGGCCGGCGCGTACGATTCGACTGCGGTGCCCGAGCCCTGGCCGTACATCAGAGTACCGGCGACGGCCGTGCAAACTGTGAGCAGCAGAGTGGTCCCGACAAGAATGTGCTTTTTCATGACAGCTCCCGATACGAATTCAGGTTCAGGCCAAAGCCGAATTGAGGGCGATGCCCGGGCGGGGCGTCTTGCCGTCTTCGGCCAGCACAGCGATGCCCGGGCGCGGCGTCTTACCGTCTTCCGCCAGCACAGCGATGCCCGGACGGGGCGTCTTGCCGTCTTCGGCCAGCAGCGCGATGCCCGGACGGGGCGTCTTGCCGTCTTCGGCCAGCACAGCGATGCCCTGGCGGAGCGGCTTGCCGTCCTCCGCCATGGCCAGCGGCGAAACATGAGTCACAACAGCGGCGGCGATGATCCAGGATCCCTTGACGATGGCTTTGCGCATTGGAAACTCCCCTCCCGGAGGAATTAGTTAAATTGCCAGCTCATTTTGCGAACCGGTTCACAGGCTTAAGCGATATGGTCCTGTGATTTCCGTCACAGTCGCCCCCACAACAAGACAAAATGCCGCGCAATCAGGACATTTCTCAGTTGTAAAAAAGGGATAGCCCCGACCGGGAGCGGTCGGAGGGCAAGAACGCTCAGGGATAGTCGTACCGGGATTGAGGCCCGAATCCCGCGCTAGTGAGAGGCCATCGGTGGCAGAATGCGGGCTGCCGGTACTTACACTTACAGCCAAGAACGGCCCCGTTTTGGAGACCCGTCCACTGAGCAATACGATCGCAGCGGCCATACCACTCCCGGATCGCCAGGCAGTGACACGGCTGTTGTCTGCGTGGCAGTCAGGAGATACCCATGCCCTGGAGCGGTTAACGCCTCTCATATATGAGGAGTTGCGTAACCGCGCCCGGCGCTACATGCGGCGCGAGCGGCCCGGCCACACTCTCCAGGCTACAGCCGTCGTCCACGAAGCGTTCGTCAAGCTGGTCGAGATGAACGTGTCGTGGCAGGACCGCGCGCACTTCTTCGCGGTCGCTGCGCGGCAAATGCGCCGCATCCTCGTCGACCACGCCAAGACCCGCTTCCGCGAAAAGCGCGGCGGCACCACGACGGGTTCGCTCGACGAGCTCGACGCGCTGGATCTCGGGCCGAGCACGGCCGGCGAGATCGACGTGCTCGAAATCGACGAAGCGCTCGACCGTCTGGCCGACAAGAATCCGCGCCTCGCCGAGATGGTCGAGCTGCACTACTTCGGCGGCCTGACCTACCAAGAATTGTCCGAGACGCTGAAGGTCTCGGAGGCCACCGTGGATCGCGAGATCCGCCTGGCCAAGGCCTGGATGCTGCGAGAGATCCGCCCCGTACGGAGCCGCGAACCCGAAGCGTCATGAGCGCGGACAGCACAGGGAAGGGTTCCGACGATCGCTGGGAACGGCTGCAAGAGCTGTTTTCTCGCGCGGTCGAGCTGCCGCTGGCGGAGCGGCAAGCCTTCGTAGCGAAACAGACCAGCGGCGACACCGAACTGCGGACGGAGCTGCTCGATCTGCTCGCCTGCGACGCCGGCAGCGCGCGCACCGGCCCGCTCACACTGGCACTCGGCGCCGCGCTCGACACCACCACTCGCGATCGACGCAAGGCGCTCGTGGGCCGCGTCGTCGGTAACTACAAGCTCGTTTCGGTACTCGGTCACGGCGGCACCGGCACCGTGTACCTGGGCGAGCGCGCGGATCGACAGTACTCGGCGCAAGTCGCAGTCAAGATCGTCGACAACGGCACGATGCAGGGCGAGCTCGGCCTGCGCTTCCGCGCCGAGCGCCAGATTCTCGCCAGCCTGAATCACGCCAACATCGCGCGCCTGTTGGACGCCGGCGAAACCGATGACGGTAATCCGTACCTCGTCATGGAATACGTGCACGGCGAGCCGCTCGATCGTTACTGCGATCGTCAGCGTCTCGGCGTGCGCGAGCGCATGCAGCTATTCCTCGATATCTGCAGCGCCGTCCAGTACGCGCACCAGAACCTGGTCGTGCACCGCGACCTGAAGCCGGCGAACATTCTGGTGACCGCGGAAGGTGCGCCGAAGCTGCTCGACTTCGGCATCGCCAAGCTCCTCGATGCCGGCGAAGCCGCGGCAGCGATGGCGCTCACGCGCATGAACGACCGGCTGCTGACGCCCGAGTATGCGAGCCCGGAACAGATTCTGGGCAGGCCGGTCACCACGGCCAGCGACGTCTATGCGCTCGGCGTCGTGCTGTACGAGCTGCTGACGGGTTTGCGCCCGTACACGGTGCCTGCATCGGCGAGTCAGCTGGAGCTGGAGCGCTCGATCTGCATCACCGATCCGCCCAAGCCGAGTGCTGCAGTCAGACGCGCCCGCGACAGCGGTCCGCTCGAAGGACAGTCGGAGATGCTCGCCGTCGCAGCGGCTCGGAGGCTCACGCCCGACAAGCTGCAGAAGCGACTCGTCGGCGACATCGACTCGATCGTCCTGCGGGCGCTGCGCAAAGAGCCGACTCACCGCTACAGCTCGATCGAACAGCTTGCGTCCGACGTACGCCGCTACCTGGCGCGCGAGCCGGTGCAGGCAAGACAAGGCAACTGGCTCTACTACTCGCAGCGTTTCATCAGACGTCACGCGTTCGGCGTGGCTGCCGGCGCGACGTTCGTGGTCTTCCTCGTCGCGTTCGCCATGGTCTCCAACATTCAGGCTCAGCGCATCGCCGCGGAGCGCGATCGGGCGATGCAGGAGAACATACGCGCGGAGGACGTGTCCGAGTTCATGCTCGAAATCGTCTCCAATGCCGACCCGTGGACCTATTCCGGGAAAGGCAGCGCAACCCCGGAGACGGCCGAAGAGCTGCTGGCGCGCGCTGGTCGCAGGATTCGCGAGGACTTGAGCAAGCATCCGCTGGTCCGCGCAAAGTTGCTGGAGACCATGGGCGTTGCGTATCGACGCCGTGGCGACAACAGGAGCGCCATCAGCTACCTGCAGGACGCGGTACAGATTCGCAAGAGCCTCGCTGGCAGCGAGGGCGACATGGCAACCGCCGCCGCAATGGTGGACCTGGCGATGAGCGTGCGCGAAGGCGGTGACGTGCTCGGGTCGGATGGACTGCTGGTGGAAGCGGCGGCCATCCTGAAAGACAGCAACCAGCAGCATTCGCTGACGTACGCTCGACTGCTGGCCAATCGCGGGCGCGCGCAGATGAAACTCGGCAAACCCGACGCGGCACAGACCTACTACAGCGAGGCGCTCGCGCTCATGCAGGATCTGCAGCTCTCGCGAGACACGGAAGCCGCAGCGCTGCTGGTCGACAAGTCGACTGCCTTTCTCTGGCAGGATGATCTCGTCGCCGCCGAGCGCACCGCCCGTGCTGCCTTGGACATCTACGCCACGACGCTTCCCAAACTGCATCCCGATCGGACCTATGCGCAGTCACAGCTCGGTGACACCTTGCGCCTGCAGGGTCGTCTCGACGAGGCTTCCGTTCTGCTGAAGGAAGCTCTGGTCGCGAACCGCACGATCTATGGGGACAACGGCCGTCGGGTCGCGGACAGCCTCGACTCGCTTGCGCAAGTGCGACGGGCGCAACATGACCTGGTCGAGGCGGAGAAGTACTCGCAGGAAGCGCTCGATACCCAGATCAAGACGGACGGCCTGGACCATTGGCGAACGGCGTACTACCGCACGCAGCTAGGTGCCATAGAGATCGAGCGCAAGGAGTACGCCGAGGCCGAAACGCAATTGCGATCGGCAATCGCCAACTTGCAGAAGTCCGTCCCCGCCGACCATCCCTACATGGTGTCCGCGGAGCACTATCTGGGCGAGGTGCTGCTGCGGTCCAATCGTCTGCGGGATGCAGAAGCCGTGTTCATGTCGGCGATGAACAGGTCCAGACGCGCCAACCAGCCCGAATGGCGCGCGGCGCGATCTGCCAGCGGCCTGGGCGAAGCCCTTTATCGTCAAGGCAGGGCCAGTGAGGCCGAACCCTTCCTGGTCAACAGCTTTCGCACGCTGAGCGCCGATCGGAACGCCGACGCGAGCGCTCAAGCTGCTGCACGCGAACGAGTGGTTCGCTTCTACACCGATCGCGGGCAGCCGCAGAAGCTGCATGCGCTGACCGAGGAAACACATCCGGAAGCGTCTTCCGCTGCCGCGCGTACCAACTAAAATTCCAACGATCGTATCTGCGGTTGCATTGCTGATGGATAACAACAATGACGCAACCTCCTCCGGGCGACGAGGATCTGTTTGCTGGTGCGCTGGCGATGCCCGCTGCGGAGCGTGGGCGTTACATCGAGCGTGCGTGCGCTGACGACTCTCTCGCACTCGACCGGCTCACAGCCCTGCTCGACTCGTTCGACGATGCGGTCAACTTCGTGGCCGAGCGTTGCGTCGAGCAGATCGGGCCGTATCGGCTGTTGCGCGAGCTCGGTGAAGGCGGCTGCGGCATCGCTCATCTCGCCGAGCAACTTGCACCGGTCAGGCGTCACGTCGCAGTGAAGATCATCAAGCCGGGGATGGACACCAAGTCCGTCGTGGCGCGCTTCGAGGCCGAGCGCCAGCTTCTGGCGCTGATGGATCATCCGAACGTCGCGAAGGTGTTCGATGCCGGCGCGACGCCGACTGGCAGGCCCTACTTCGTGATGGAGCTGGTGCGCGGGCTACGCATCACCGAGTACTGCGAGCAACTGCGGCTCACGATCGCCGAGCGCTTGCAGCTGTTCACGCAAGTGTGCCAGGCGATCCAGCATGCGCATCACAAAGGAGTGATGCACCGGGACATC